>NZ_CP030032.1:1418000-1747500 GCF_003258315.1 Bradymonas sediminis | reverse complement strand
CTCACCCTGGGCTGATTAGCATGGCCCAGGAATCCTTCGGCTTTCGGCGACCGGGTTTCTCACCCGGTTTCGTTGTTACTCACGTCAGCATACTCTCTTCCAGAACCTCCAGGACTCCTTATCGGTATCCCTTCGACGGCGGCTGGAATGCTCTCCTACCACTGCACGCTCCCGAAGGAGGATGTGCAATTCGCAGCTTCGGCGGACGACTTAAGCCCCGGTGTATTTTCGGCGCGGATTCACTTGACCAGTGAGCTATTACGCTTTCTTTCAAGGATGGCTGCTTCTAAGCCAACCTCCTGGTTGTCTGTGTGCTTCCACATCCTTTTCCACTTAGTCGTCACTTAGGGGCCTTAGCTGGCGATCTGGGTTGTTGCCCTCTCGCCTACGGACGTTATCACCCGTAGACTGACTCCCGGAATAACACTCAACGGCATTCGGAGTTTGATTGGGGTCGGTAGGCGGTTAGCCCCCTTACCCATTCAGTGCTCTACCTCCGTTGGTGAATGTTCCGAGGCCCTACCTAAATAGGTTTCGGAGAGAACCAGCTATCTCCAAGTTTGATTGGCCTTTCACCCCTACCCTCAACTCATCCCCTGGCTTTTCAACGTCAGTGGGTTCGGTCCTCCATTCCGTTTTACCGGAACTTCAACCTGGTCAAGGGTAGCTCACTTGGTTTCGGGTCTGCGTCACGCAACTTATTCGCCGGTTAAGACTCGGTTTCCCTACGGCTTCACCTAGAACGGTTTAACCTTGCTACGTAACAGCAACTCGCTGACTCATTATGCAAAAGGCACGCAGTCACACGGTCCATCCCGAAGGATGAACATCGTGCTCCCACTGCTTGTAGGCGTACGGTTTCAGGGTCTATTTCACTCCCCTTATAGGGGTTCTTTTCACCTTTCCCTCACGGTACTTGTGCACTATCGGTTGTTTGCGTGTATTTAGCCTTGGATGATGGTCCACCCAGCTTCCAACAGGATTTCTCGTGCCCCATTGTACTCGGGAGCGTATAACTGGAGGCAAACACATGTCGTCGACGGGGCTTTTACCCTCTATGGCCGGTCTTTCCAGTACCGTTTGACTATGCATTTACTTTGTAACTCCAGCCTGGCACCGCAATACCAGGGATATACGTCCCACAACCCTACGTGAGCAACGCCTGCGGGCTATCACACTCACGTAGTTTAGGCTCTTCCCCGTTCGCTCGCCGCTACTAAGGGAATCTCAATTGATGTCTCTTCCTCCGGGTACTGAGATGTTTCAGTTCTCCGGGTTCGCTTCCTAAAGACTATGTATTCATCTAAAGGATAATCTGGGTTTAACGCCAGATTGGGTTGCCCCATTCGGAAATCAGCGGATCGAGGCCTATTTGGCGGCTCCCCGCTGCTTATCGCAGCCTTTCACGTCCTTCATCGCTAGCAAACACCTAGGCATTCACCGTACGCCCTTTGTTACTTAATCTAAGTATATTTCTATCCAAACTCGCCCGAAGGCTCGTTTGAATACTAAGTTCGCTTGATGTTTCTATGTCTCGTTGGACCTAGTCACGATCAAGCTTTCTTAGAAAACTTGCTCGATTCCAGGGTCCATCGGACCAGTTTTAATCGATTTATTTCATATTTCTTTCATCTCTTCTCAACGCGGGCCGAGGCCGTTGTGTCGAATCGAATAAAAAATATGGAAGATGCCTGATTCGAAGTTTCTTAACGATTCCTGGCGAAATGTAACACCAGAAGTCAAAACTTCTCAAAAGACACTGTCCTATGCAATTTTCAAAGAACCTAAATCGCTACGCTTTTTCTTTACGGCGTAGAAGTTCAGACAAGACGGCACGTCCATCAAAGCTAAAAATGCGCTTTGTAGGACCAATCGTTGCGAGACATATGTAGATACGAATCGTATTGAAGCTAAATATAGCTCCTTAAAGGAGGTGATCCAGCCGCAGGTTCCCCTACGGCTACCTTGTTACGACTTCACCCCAGTCACCATCCACTCCTTCGGCGGCTCCCTCCTCGAAAGGTTGGGTCACCGACTTCTGGAGCAAACGACTTCCATGGTGTGACGGGCGGTGTGTACAAGGCCCGGGAACGTATTCACCGTGGCATGCTGATCCACGATTACTAGCGATTCCAGCTTCATGCAGTCGAGTTGCAGACTGCAATCCGAACTGAGGCCGGTTTTTTGGGATTGGCACACTCTCGCGAGTTAGCAGCCCTTTGTACCGACCATTGTAGCACGTGTGTAGCCCTGGATATAAGGGCCATGAGGACTTGACGTCATCCCCACCTTCCTCCGAATTCACTCCGGCAGTCTCTCTAGAGTGCCCAGCATAACCTGATGGCAACTAAAGATAGGGGTTGCGCTCGTTGCCGGACTTAACCGAACATCTCACGACACGAGCTGACGACAGCCATGCAGCACCTGTCACCGCGCTCTCCGAAGAGCACTCCCTCTATTAAGAGGGATTCGCGGGATGTCAAATCCAGGTAAGGTTCTTCGCGTTGCTTCGAATTAAACCACATGCTCCACCGCTTGTGCGGGCCCCCGTCAATTCCTTTGAGTTTTAACCTTGCGGCCGTACTCCCCAGGCGGTTCACTTAATGCGTTAGCTTCGCCACTGAATCTCAATTGACCCAGCAACTAGTGAACATCGTTTACGGCGTGGACTACCAGGGTATCTAATCCTGTTTGCTCCCCACGCTTTCGCGCCTCAGCGTCAGTACCAATCCAGTCAGTCGCCTTCGCCACTGGTGTTCCTCGTGATATCTACGGATTTCACCCCTACACCACGAATTCCACTAACCTCTCTTGGACTCAAGCCATCCAGTTTCCAATGCACCTCCGAGGTTGAGCCTCGGGCTTTCACATCAGACTTAAATGGCCGCCTGCGCGCGCTTTACGCCCAATGATTCCGAACAACGCTTGCACCCTCCGTATTACCGCGGCTGCTGGCACGGAGTTAGCCGGTGCTTCCTTTGAAGGTACCGTCAAACCCAACAATGTGGGCGTTCTTCCCTTCTGACAGTGCTTTACGACCCGAAAGCCTTCTTCACACACGCGGCGTTGCTGCGTCAGGCTTTCGCCCATTGCGCAAGATTCCCCACTGCTGCCTCCCGCAGGAGTCTGGGCCGTGTCTCAGTCCCAGTGTGGCTGATCGTCCTCTCAGACCAGCTATCCATCACTGCCTTGGTGAGCCGTTACCTCACCAACTAGCTAATGGTCCGCGAGCCAATCTTGGAGTGCCCGAAGGCTTTGACCACTCCGACCGAAGTCGGTGGGGTCTTATGCGGTATTAGCCACCCTTTCGGATGGTTATCCCCCGCTCCAAGGCATGTTACTCACGTGTTACTCACCCATTCGCCACTTTACTCGGGGGCCGAAGCCCCGTTTCTCGTGCGACTTGCATGTGTTAAGCACGCCGCCAGCGTTCGTTCTGAGCCAGGATCAAACTCTCCAGTTTTGGAGATGAGCTCATCATTTTATATTAATCAATCACCCCACGACGGGTCGCAGGGTAACGTTAAAGCGATCACTTATGCGTTAACACGTCTTTTCGATTCAGCAGTTCCTAAGAACCAGTGAAACGAAAGAAGAAATGATGACATTCATATGTGAACTTTGTTTGATGAACCACGTACAGGTTTTTTATCGATTGATAACCGAGCACTTTTCATCCCCGAAAGGATAAAGCGATGTGAAATTCGGGGACCTGTCAAAAGCCCCACTTTCAAACACCTTGCACTCGAGTCGTACGCGCTTCGGGCATCTACGTCCGAGCTCCCTGGCGAGTGGTAAACCACTTCGGACCGAGGAGCGCGCGTCGCACGACAGAACAATTCGTCTGCACAACACATTCGCCAAACAAAGAGCACTTCTTCTTTTCAAGACGTGCCGTCTTGTCTGAACTTCTATTCCGTTTTCAAAGAGCGCTTTCCGAGTTTCGCTTTCTCGTTACCGAGAAGCTTTCTCATCAGCGAGCGGCGGAAGCTAGTTGCTTAACCTCGGCCTGTCAAGCGCCTTTTTGATTCTTTTTCGAAGCGCCGAACTTTCGCCCGGGCCCTTCTGGGCGACTTGATTTCCCGTTGACTTGCGTCAGCGGGAGGCGGGTTCTACATGCGAGCTACCAGCCTGTCAACAACCTTTTTGATTCTTTTTCGAAGCGTTTCAAAAACGTCTGAAGTGCTTCTGGTTGCTGCCCCATCGAGTCGATATTCCTCGTCGACGGGAGGCGGAACCTAAGGGCAGTTGGCGCTTTGGTCAAGGAGTATTTGTAAATATTTACGAGAAACTTTTGAAGCGACCCTATAATCGCCACCCTACCCCTCTGCAGGCGTCGTCAGGGACTGCATTGCCCGAACTTGCCCATCTTCGAGCGTCGCCCGATTCTGCGAGATGAGGATCTCCAAGGCTGAATCCGCCAACTCGCGCAGATTGCTACCTACCTGAGAGAACCCGAATACCTGGATGACCTGGCGCTGCAGCTCATCCACCGGAAGACTCAGATTCGAGGCCACGATTGCCTCCGCGGCGTTCGCTGCCTCCTCCGGGGGGATTTCTTCACATGCCCGCGGCGCGTTCGAATCCGTCGTGGGCCTAAACGCACGGTAGGATTCGGGTGACATCGTGGGACTCCAGGCAAATCCGGCGCGTATTAGTGGCCGCTGGCCCTCCTTTAGGTTGGCCAAGGAGAGCTCGATGCGCTCTTCGATGCGCTCAGACAGACGCGAATAGCCCCAATGACGGGCAACCTGGCGCTTCACCGCCGAGAAGTTCACCGGAGACTCGGTCATTATAATGCGCATCGCCGACTTTGCGATCGGTAGCAGATTCGCATCCTTGTTGAAGTCACTCTTCTTTCGTCCATCTGCGGGCAATTCGGCGCGCGTCAGCTGTGTTGCGTTCGCCAGGCTCATATAATCAACCGCGTCCGCGCTCAAAAGCGCATCGGCCCAGGCCCGCTGTGTTTCGCTCTCTGACTCTCCGGCGCTCTTGTCGCCACTAGTATCGCTGCCCATGGCAAGCATCGCCTTCGCTGCACCATCGGCCGGCGGCGTTTCAATCGCCTCGCCGGCCAAAGCGTCAACATCCGACCGCGCCTGGGTGGGCTCACGATAGTTCGTCATCGTCTTCAATCGTGCAGGGGGTTGCTCGCGCAACTCGGCCAGGCGGTCTGCGATGGCCGCTAATTCACGCTCGCTTCGATGCCACCAGTCAGGCGTCCACACGCGATGCAGATTCCAACCCAGGTTATTCAACACGGCACGCCGCGTCTGGTCCCGGTCGCGAGCGCTACGCGCGCGCCGATAATTCGCGCCATCCGACTCAATGCCGAGCATGAGGAAGTCCGGCTGCGCGGGATGGAGTACGGCGAGGTCAACTTGATACCCAGAGTGGCCTATATCGGTGCGGACATCGTAGCCCGCGGCCTCCAGATGCGCCTTGATCTTTTGTTGTATCGCACGCTGCGTCGTGGTCTGGCCCGATCTCACACGCGCCTCCGAGATCGCGCGCGGCCCCATTTCGGCGTAGCGAAGAAACGTCTTAAGATGCCCGACCGCCATGGCCGAGGTGCGGGAGAGGTCGATCTGCTCCGGTCGAAGCGTCGCAAAGACAATAAGTTGCTGGCGGGCACGCGTGATCGCGACGTTTAAGCGCCGCTCCCCGCCCTGCCGATTCAACGGTCCGAAATTCATCGACAAGCGCCCTTCCCGATCGGGCGCGTAACAGATCGAGAACAACATGATGTCACGCTCGTCGCCCTGCACGTTCTCCAGGTTCTTGATGAAGACCGGTTCGGCGACCGCATCCGAGAAATAGGGTTCAATCGCGGGATGCGCCCCACGCGCCTCATCGAGGAGATCCTCGATCAAGGTCTGCTGTGCCTGGCTAAATGTGACTACACCGATGGAAGCCGACGCCCGGGTAGCATCGCTGAGTCGCTCAACAATCTCCGCCACGATGGCCTCGGCCTCGGCCTGGTTGGTCCGCGTCTTTCCCTTGTCATAATAGCCGTTCGGCACATGCCGATACGACACACCGAGCTGATTCGATTCGCCCATGGCGCTGGGGAAGCTGAGCAGTTCGTTGTCGTAATAATGATAATTCGAGAACGCGATCAGCGCCTCATCGCGGCTGCGATAATGCCAGAGGATCCGTCGCGAATGGAGCCCACCGGCGACGCACTCATCTAGAATACTCTCCAGGTCCTCAACTTCCTGCAGTTCGTCTTCCTCATAGGTCTTATTGAAGAAGCTCGTCGGCGGGAGTTGCTTTGAATCGCCAACCACGATGCATTGCGCCGCCCGCGAGATCGCCCCGAGCGCATCCCACGGCGCGATTTGCGAGGCTTCGTCGAAGATCACAAGGTCAAACTGGACCGGGTCATCGATCAAGTACTGAGCGACGCTCATCGGGCTCATCAACATACACGGCGCCAGGCGCGGCAGCAGCGTAGGGATGCGCCCGAAGAGTTCGCGAATCGGGAGGTGGCGCGACTTCTTCTGAATCTCGCGCAGCACGATCCCGACTTCGGACTGCTTCGACGCCGATTGTGGTTGCGGCAGCTTCGCGCTGAGCCGCGCGCGTATCTCCTGGCGCGCGAGCCCCATCGTCTCGCGGTCAAGCGCACGAAATTTATCGAGCAGGCGCGCGTGGGTGACGCCGCTAAACTGCGCGAGTTGCTCCTCTGAGGCAAAGATCCGCTCCACCCACCAGGTAAGCAGGGACTTTTCGGCGACCGGATCGAGTGCGTCGAGCGGATAGCTCCCGCATTCAAGACCGTCGATCAAATCGCGTAGACCCGCGTCGACGACCCGAGCCCGGGCATTGAGATAGAGAGACCAGCTTCGCAGGTCGCCCAAAGCCCCCTTCCATTCACGCAACACGGCTTCGAGCCCGTCGACCCAGGACGCCGCGGCTGCCTCGATGCAACTCGCGTCTATCTCGATGGCGCCAGCGACCCCCTGCCAGGCTCGCTCAAACTCATGGACCGCGCCGAGATACTTCGCGACCTGGTCGGAGGTGCTCTCCCAGGGCAGATAATCCATCTGGGCGATCTTCTCCCACGCATCGCGCTGCTCCACCGCGCGTAGATGTTCGCGATAATCATCCGCCCATTGATAGGCGAAATGAAGGGTCGACCAATTGGTCTGCTCACCCTGCCAGAGGGTGCCTTGAAGCTCATTCGGAAAGACCATCTTCGCGAGTTCAGCGTCGAGTTGCTTGACCTCGAGCGCCGCCTCGAGATCTTCCTCAAGCTGCGGGTTCTCGGGAAGCGTTCCATCAACGGTGGCGCGCCGCACCTGGCGGCGCAGACTCCACAGCATGACAAACGCAACCAGAAAAAACGCGTCTTTCCATTGGCCAATTTTGCGCCGCGCCTCCTGCAACTCCAGCTCGAAGAAGTCGCTGGAATAGCGCGCCTGCAAGGCCTCGCGCGATTCTTTAACCTGGAGTCCCGTTTCAAGCGATGCGTGCAGGCGCGGCTGAAGCGTGTCCCAATCCGAGGTGGCGGCCAGAAGACGCCCTCCGGTCGGGCGATTCGCCAGGGACTCAAGGAGTCTGGCATGCTCGCGAAGCCGCTCAATCGTGGTGCCCTCGGGCGGCGGAACCTGCTCGGGCAACTGACCAAGCTCCCGCTTTAGCGCGGCGAGCGCATCGAAGAGCTTGGCGACATCTTTCTCGAGTCCGCGCCGCGCATCCGGGTCCAAGACGGGCGTGCCAATCGCGCGCAGCGGATGCGAGGCAACCGGCGAAATATCGGCGGCAAAATCACCGACGTTCTGGACCTCCTCTCTTATCCGGGCGAATTGCGCGGCGTCGAAGTCCTGGACAGCAGCCTCGAGATGAACCTCACTGCGCTCAAATTTACTCAACTGGGTAAGACGCGCGACGGCCTCAAACACGCTCAGCCCGAGCGCGCGCTCATGGTGCAGGCGGGTGACATATTCATCGATAACTCGTCGCGTTCTAGCGAGCTCATCGACCCGCGCGGCCCAATCGGTAGAGGGATGCGCGCCGGCTTGCTGCAAGGCGCGACCTAGCTGGGCTGCGACCGCGCGCTTATTCGCGTTCTCCGAGTGAAGGCGAAGACAAAAATCGTCGAGCCCGACATCGCTCAGGCGTTTGTAGACAACGTCTAGGGCCGCACGCTTCTCGGCGACGAAGAGCACGTTTCGCCCGTCGGCCAAACATTGCGCGATAATATTGGTAATCGTCTGCGACTTGCCGGTGCCCGGCGGCCCCTGGAGCACGTAGGACTCCCCAGACGCCGCCGCTCGAACCGCGGCGAGTTGCGATGAATCGGCGTCCATCACGCAAAAATCGTCGCGCGTCCCAACCGCTTCGGGTTGGGGCGCCTCGACCTCGTCTGCGAGCACAGTGGCGGGATTAAGGATGCGGCGGACCACCGTATTTTGGCGCAATCGCGCATGATTCTCGCGCAAATCATGCCACATCATAAATTTGCCGAAGGAGAACACCCCGAGGAAGGCCGTCTCCATGATATCCCAGCCACGAAGGGGCAGGACCGCCTGGCGAAACTGCTTAAAAATCAGGGCGATATCGAGGCCCGATGCGTCCTGGGGAAGCACGGAGAGCCCGGGAATTTCGAGCGAGAATTCCTGGCGCAGCTTCTCCAAAAGAGAGTGGTTAATCAGCGCCTCGTCGTCGCTTATCTCGAGGGTGTAGCGATCCGTGGCGGAGAGTCGCTCCAACTTCACGGGCAATAGGATTAGCGGCGCGACCCGGGGGGTATCCGGCTTATTAGGGTCAAACCAGCGCAGAAACCCGAGCGCCAGGTGCAAGAGGTTGACGCCGGTCTCCTGCATCTCGCGGCGCGCGTCGCGATAGATCGTCTTCAGGCGCGCGGCGTGCTCGCCGCTGGGGTACGCGGTGTGAATGCGCGAGGATTCGAGCGCGTTGTCCAGAAGCGCGGGCAATTCCGCATCATTTCGATAGAGCTCCCCGCCGGTGAGCACGCTGACATCAAGCGCGCCCATGGTCTCAGGCTTGGCGTCCAGCCGAAATTTTTTGCCCGTCGCGAAGATGTCTTCGAAGGCCGCCAGGTCGTGGTGCAGCAGCATCGCGGTCGACTTCGTATGCCTAAAGTTGAGCAGCGGGTTGCGCAGCGAGAGGTCGAGCAATTTGGCGCACCAACGATCGAGGCGCTGCAATTCGTCGTTGCCGAGTTGCGCCCCTTCCATCGCTTTGATGCGGGCGAGGTGCTCGCGCTCGCGCGCGTCGAGATCGGCGTGGCGATTCTCCTCTTTGGGAGCCACCGCCCGCGCGCGGTCTTCACGCTCGGAGTGCTCGAGGATGCGCACCTTTCCATCTTCGCCGAAGACCCGCGCGGCGATCGGGCGAACGCCGCGCTGGCGCGACGCGCGCACGTCGATCGCGAGGACGAATCGCGCGAAATCGCTCAGTTGGGCCATCGCGTCGTCCTGAGCCCGCGCGAAGTCGGCCCCCTTTCCGGACACAGCGACGGTTGGGTCAAAGAACAGGATTTGCCCCAGCTTCGCCCGTTTTCGAAGCTGGGCGGGGTCATCAATAATCGGGTCGGCGAACGCCTCATCCTGAAGCCAGACGCCCACGAATATATGCCCGTGGACCAGCACCAACACGGGGTGCAACCCCACCGACTCGAGAGCCGCGGCGACCAAGAGGGTGACGTCCAAGCAGGTGCCCATTCGGCCGTTAAATAATTGCTCCGGCGTGCGGATCTTTTGCCCCGCGGTCTCAAAACTCGCCGGCGGATTTATATAGCTAAACCCGAGCTCCTGAAGCGCCCCGTAGGCGCTGGCTGCGACCTTGCGCACGCGCGCGGGGTCCCCGTCCTGATAGCCCGATAACGTCGCGTCCCCGCTCCAACGCTCTAGGATATCGCGCATCCGCGCGACCATATCGACCAGGTCTGGGTGATTTGGGAGCACAAACGCCGACAGCAACTGTGGCAGCGCGCCGACGCCGGGCCACTCGTTATAGGCGAGCCAGGCGATAGGCAGCAAAAACTGCTGTTGCTCAACGGTGTCGCCGTCGGTGTTATGCGATATTTTGATGCATAATTCGGTTTCGATTCGCTCGCTTAGGGAGGCGAGGGCTTCGGCCGGAAACGCGAGATCGACGCCGGGCTCATTCCATATATACCCGGGCTCAAGCGTCGCGAGGTGCGTCTCCCAGCCCTGCACGTCGGCGCGGGTGCTCGAGATCGCCACGCGAAGGTCTTCGACGCGCTCCTCCCCTTTGTTCTCCAAGCGAAGCGCGGAGATGACCGGCATTCGATTCTGCTGCAGCGCGTAATTGACTACGCCGCCGTACTCGATGCTGAGCTCAACGCCCTTCCAGCGAAATTGGCGAGTTTGCATACGCTCCTGGTCTCAACGAGGACGTGGATTACTCTCATCACTAAATCGCATCTCAACCGACGCGTCAACGCAGAATATAGCATAGTTCGACCTCAAAGGCGGCATGACGATCGATTCGCCCACAAAACAGCGCATTAGGGTATCTCGAAAAAAATTAAGAAGATTAAGCAACTGGAATCAAAAGACATTTAGCGGCCATCCCAAATAAATCTCCCTTCGAATATCGCAAATAAATCTCCGGTGCAGATAACTTCCAGCGCCGTTATTTGACACCCGACCCGACAAATCACGAGGTTCAAATTTGTCTCCAATTCAATGATGTTTTCCAAACACACGCGGAGAGGATGATGGAAACTCAAGAGATGAACACCACGAGTACCGCTCAGATGAAAAACCTGCCGGATCTAGGCAAGGAAGGCTACCGCTTCGTCGCGGGAGAGCCCGTGATTCAGCCGTTTATCGAGGTCTTCGAACCCCACTATTTTAGCTCGCCCATTCAGATGTTCGCCAAGGCGTTGATCAATACCCCGATCGAGTTCGGGACGGTCAGCGGGCTCATCGCGAATGAGCCTGAACACCACGAAATGAAGCATCTGAATCATCCCGCCGGCCAAACCTCGGCAGGCTTTGAGATTCCGCTGGTGATGCACCCGCATTATGGCGCGATGGTCTGCGATGCAATCTGGGCTTCAGGCGGAGAGGAGCTTCATGAAAGCTTAGAGGCGACGATTCACAACGCCCGGGAGCAGCGCAACCTGCTCAGCGATATTCTCTCCGACTCCCATCATTTGCGGGACCAAGAAGTCTCGATGGGCATCTTCATTATGCTGATGAGGGCCGAAGCCGAGCAAGTGCCGAAGGACATGGACCTGGACGGAGTCTGGCTGTGCGGCGCGTCGAATTTTTCCATGATCGTTCCAAAGATCTGCGATGCGATGGCCGCGCACGAGCACAAACGCCCGAGGAATCGCTCAAACCCTCACGACCTCGAGTTTTGCAACTATGGCCCACGCTTTATCGCGTCGATTCGCTCGCTCACGCGCGGCGGCGCGGCCACCTACACCTCGGGGCTCGAGGTGCTGCTTCACTTCGACGAAATCTAAGAAAAAAGGAGCCGAAATCATCTCGATTTCGGCTCCTCGCTCAACGCTACACGATAAATTTACGCCCGCTTAAACTCACATAAACAAGGCGTCGACAAAGTCATCTGCCTCGAAGGCGCGCAGGTCTTCGACGCTCTCGCCGATGCCGATATAGCGCATGGGCGCCTCGAGCTGGTCGCAGATGCCCAGGATAACGCCGCCGCGCGCGGTGCCGTCAAGCTTGGTCAACGAGATGCCGGTAATCTCAACGGCTTCGTTGAATTTCTGCGCCTGAAGGATGGCGTTCTGACCGGTGTTGGCGTCGAGCACGAGCATCGTCTCATGGGGCGCGCCGTCGAGCGCCTTGCCGGCGACACGCGCCATTTTAGCCAGCTCGTCCATCAGGTTGACATTGGTCTGGAGACGCCCGGAGGTGTCGCAAATGACCACGTCAAAGTCTTCCTCGACGCCACGCTCAATGCCCGAGAAGAGCACCGACGAAGGATCTGCGTCGTCGTCGCCCTGGTGAATCGGGATATGAGTACGGTCGGCCCAAACCGCCAGTTGGTCGACGGCGCCTGCGCGGTAGGTGTCACCGGCGACGAGCAACACTTTTTTGCCCTGCGCGGTCAGCTTGGAGGCCAATTTACCAATGGTGGTCGTTTTACCGGCGCCGTTCACCCCGACGACCAACATCACGAAGGGCTTGTGATCATCGAGCAATAGCGGTGCTTCGTGTGATTTAAGCAGGTCGGAGCAATACTCCCGGATGAAGCCCCAGATGCGGGCCGGGTCCTGCTTCTCGTCACCGCTCAGCCCTTTCTCAACCGCGTTCATAATCGCCTGGGCGACGCGCGGTCCGATATCTGCCGTGAACAAGATTTCTTCGACCTCATCGACCATATCGGCGGGCAGCTGCTCGCCGGAGAAGAGTCCGCTGAGTCGACCGATAAAGCCGCCGCGGGTCTTGGCCAATCCCTGGGCAAGGGTCTTCGGCGCTTCTGCCGGTTCTGCGGCGGGCTTTGACTCGACCACCGGTTCAGGCTTGGCTTCGACCTTCGGCTTCGGTTGTGCTTCGGGCTCGGGTTTAGGCGCAACCTCGGCTTCGGGCTTGGCGGTCGTCTCTTCGGCGACCTCCTTTTCCTCGGCTTTGTCGGCGACGTTGATCTTGGGCTTGGGAATCTTAATCGCCAACTTCGGCTTTGCGCTGTCTTCGCCCTCCTCGCCCTTAGCTGCGGGGGTTTTGGGCGCAAGCTTCGAGAAATCAGGCTTCTTCAGCTCGATTTTTCGCTCGGCCTGCGGCTCAGAGGCGTCGTCGGATTTCTCCACCGGCTCGCTATCAGCCGCCGCCTGGTCGGCGTCAACGTCTGCCTTGGGTGTCACGTCCGCGACCTGATCAGCCTCTTCGGCGGCCGCAGCTTTAACTTTCTCGGCGGCCTGTTCCGCCGCTTCGCGGGCGGCCTTTTCGGCCTCTTCGTGCTCGCGATGCGCGCGCTCGGTCGCATCCTTGGAGGTCTCGCGGCGCACGGCCTTGCTCTTGGTGGTGACCCGCGCCGACTTGATGCGCTTGATCTCGGCCAGCGACATATCGTCGGTGATTTCAACCGGCCCATCGACCTCGATGCGACTGTCGAGGACGTTTTTGGTTGGAATATGGTCGTCGTCGGTGGACTCGCGCGGCGGGGTAATCTCGGGTTTCTTCGGGCGCTTAACCACCTTCACGATTGCATAGATGGCGATGAGCAACACCACCACCGCGATGGCGATGATGATCGTCATCGAATCCCCCGACGCTGCCGGAGCCTGCGCAAGCACTAAAAGTGCAGGCACATTCACGGAACTCGCAGCAGGAATCTGCGCGTCGCCAACCGGGCTCTTCTCACCACTATTTTGATTATGTGACGTCATGCGGCTTCTCGAATTTTGGGCTAATGAACCGAAAAATCTAATTATATGAAAATCGATGCTAAGACAAAATCAATCTTTTTAAATAATACGACACTCTTAAAACATGAGGTCATATCAGGAAGCGTGCTGTTCGTCGATCTTATCCCCGCGGGCAATATCGTCGAGGCGCACCGAAACAACCTTTGAAACGCCGGGTTCTTCCATGGTGACGCCGTAGAGAGCGTCACAGACTTCCATCGACCGACGATTATGAGTGATCACGATCATCTGACTCTGGGCGCTGAGCTCGCGCACCATCTCGGCATAGCGCCCGACATTGGCCTCATCAAGAGGCGCGTCGACCTCGTCGAGCACCGAGAACGGTGTCGGCTTGAGCGAGAAGATTGCGAAGATCAAACTCACCGCGGTCAGCGCCTTCTCGCCGCCCGACAGCAGCGTGACATTTTGCAGGCGCTTGCCCGGGGGGCTGACCTCGATATCCACCCCCGACTCGAGCACATTCTCCGGGTCGGTGAGCATTAGGCGGGCGTGGCCGCCGCGGAAAAGGCGCGGGAAGAACTCCTGGAAACGCTCGTTCACCGCCTCGAAGGTCTCACGGAAGCGCTTGCGACTCTCGCGGTCCATGCGACGAATCGCCTTATTAAGGTCGTCGATCGACGCCTGAAGATCGAGCTGCTGGTCGGCGAGGAACTCCTCGCGCTCGCGAGCCTCCTCGAATTCATGCACGGCCATCGCGTTGACGGCGCCCATCTTATCGATATCGCGGCGCAATTGCTTAATGCGCTCGTCCCGGGCAGCGATGCTCATCTCGGCCTTCGACGGATTGGCGTCAATGTACGCGTCGGCGATCTGCGAGGCCTCGAAGAGCCCCATCTCGAAGCGCTCCATCAGGTTGCGGTCCATATGCTCGATCTCGATGCCAACCTCCCGCAAGGACATCTCGATCTGCTGCAGGCTTCCGCCCTCTTTCTCGACTTCGTTTCGGCACTCCAGGATAGCAAGCTCCAGGCGACGCACTTCGTTCTGCACGAGCTCAAGGTGCGCGCTGACGGCCTCGGCGTTCTCCTTCGCCTCCGCATAGGCTTTCTCCAACTCGACGACCTCGGCCGCCGTCGACGTCGAGTTATCCTCGAATTCGCGAAGGCGCGTGGCCTGCTCTTTGGCCTCTTCGTCGAGCTTAATGATCTGGCGCTGATTTGACTCGAGCGAGCGCTCCAGGCGCTCGACGCTCTCGGTTAAACTTCGACGCCGCTCAGAGGCCTGGGCCAACTCGACCTTATATTCGGTGGCGCGCGCCTGGGCCTCATCGAGCTGAATGCGGAGTTTTTGGCACTGCCGATCCTGCTCCTCCAATTTGCTCTCGAGGTGCGGAATCATCTCCACAAACTCGGCGCTGCTATCACCGAGGGCGGCCGCATCCGCCTCGATTTTCTTCAAGCGTTCCTCGAGGGGTTTGACTTCGGCACGGATGCGGAGCACGCGTTTTTCTGCCCGCTCAAGTTCGCGCTCCTCGCCGACGACCTCCTGCTCGATACGCCGTTTTTCAAGCCCATATTCTTCGAGCAATTTGCGCGCGGCGCTCACGCTCTCTTCACCGAATTTTACTTTATCTTGAAAGGCGTCCAACTCTTCCTGGGCGTCAATCTCCCACGCCCGGACCTGCTCTAACCTCTCCTGCAACTCTTTAAGTTCCCGGGCCTGGCGCAACAGTGACTCGGCCTGGTCGCCGACATGGCCGCCGACGATACGCCCGCTGGCGAACTCGATATCCCCCTCTCGAGTCGCCCAGGCCCGCGTTTCGCTCTGCTCACCGCCACGATCCACGCTCGCCAAATCATCCACGATCTGCAGACCCTCAAGCATCGCTTGAAACTCTGTCACCGGATCATCTGCGGCGTTTTCCAGGATATAAAACCCGGCGCGGCCGATCTTCTCGCGGGAGAGCATCCCCACCGCGTCCATCGCGGCCTGGCGATCGGTGGCCACGATATCGTTAAAGACTTCGCCAAAATACGCGCTGACCGCCGCTTCGTTCCCCTCGGGGACTTCGATAAGTCCGCCGACCGGCCCAAGAATCGCGCCGCGCGCTTCAGCCTCCGTCGCGTCCTCGCCAGCGCCACCGCCCTCGCGCGCCCACTCCAGCACACGCTGCACGCCCTCGGTATATCCGTCGCCGCGCCGACGCATCTCGCTGAGCGTTTGGACGCGGGCCGAGACCTCGATTCGCTCGGCGCGGTACTCCTCAAACTCCTCGCGCACGAACGCGAAATTCTTCTGGGCAGACTTCAGCCGCGCCTGCGCCCGCTCGAAGTTTTGCTCACCTTCGGCCCGTTGCTCCTCGCTGCGCTCGAAGTCCATGCGCAGTCGATTGAGCGCGCGCCGAAAGTCCTCGACGTCGCGCTCCGCGCCCTCGATCTCGTCGCCAATTTTGGCGCGCCGCATTTTAATCTCGTCCTTCTGGCTCACCAGCCATTCACGGCGGTCGCGCACCCGACGAATCTCAGCGCGGGTATTCTCAAGCTCGCTGCGGGCGCTGTTTCGCAGCTGTTCTGCCTGACGAAAAGTTTCCTTTAAGGCCACGAGCTCGGCCTCAATACGCTCGAGTCGAATCTTCGAGTCCTCCGGGCCGTCGTCGAGGCCCTCCAAGTCGGCGCGAACTCGCTCCAACTCGGCTTTTAATCCACCACGGCGCCGGACCTGATCGGCGTGCTCACTGAGCGCGCGCTCCTGGCGATTTTTGGCCTCAGCCAGGGAATCAGCGAGGTGCTTGCGATTGGACTTTGCGAGGTTGAGGCGTGTGTCCAGCTTATAAAAGTGCTCGGTGCTCTCGGTATTATTGCGCTCCGCGACGAACGCCTCGATCTTCTGGGTCGACAGCTCGGCCTCGAGCTTCTTGAGCGTTTCTCGCGCTTTCTCGGCGGTGCCTCGCCCGGACTCGAGCGCCTTTCGAAATTTGGCGGCCTTCTCGGAGAGCACATTTCGCCGGCCGACGATGGCGCTGATCTCAAGGACGCGCAGCTCCTCGCTTAACTTCTTAAAGCGCTCCGCGCGCTGGGCCTGACGCTCCAGGCTGCGCAATTGCTTCTTCACCTCGGCGACCACGTCGTCGATACGCTGAAGATTCTCCTGCGCGCGGTCTAATTTTCGCTGGGATCGGTCGCGCTGGGATTTATAGCGGGTGATGCCGCTGGCCTCCTCGATGATCAGGCGGCGTTCGCTGGGCTTCGCGCTGACAACAAAGGCGATCTCGCCCTGCTCGATCACCGAATAGCCCTGCTTGCCAAGGCCGGTGCCGGCGAGCAGGTTGCGGATATCCATCAGCCGGCACGGCGTTTTATTCAGGAGATATTCACTCTCGCCGGAGCGGTGAAGCCGCCGGGTGATCGAAATCTCGGCCATCTCACGGAATTCGCGCGGAATCCCATCGCTCCAGATATTGTCGTCGGCCGCGCCTTCTTGCAGCGCCGCGTCATCGAGGTCTTCATTCGCGTCGAAATCCGCCGCCGCGTCTGGCTCGTCAACCTCATCCCGTTCGCCATCTTCCAGCCGGTGCGCCTGAGCACCACCGTCATTGAGCAACGCCGCGTCGGCCTCGTCTTCGACAGCGACCGCTGCATCGCTCGGGCTCAGCGCCTCTTCGTTCTCAAAGGTCAGCGTGACCTCGGCCATCCCCGCGCCGCGGTGATTCTGGCTGCCGGCAAAGATGACATCGGAGAGCGCCGCGCCGCGCAGGCTTTTGGCCGACATATCGCCCATCGCCCATTTCAACGCGTCGACGACATTACTCTTGCCGCAACCGTTGGGCCCAACGATGCCATTCATATTATCGCTGAGCTCAATGGTGACTTTATCCTTAAAGGATTTAAACCCCACTAATTGGATACGGCGTAACTTCATAAACTCTTCGGGTCGGCGACAAACTCTCCAGACACGCGGCCGCAAGGTGCGGATACGGGCGTCAATAGCATAGGGGTGAAAGCGCGAGAGCGCCAGATTTTCTGGGGAATTTGCGCGCGCAAGCATTGGTGTTATCGTCGGCTATTCGCCGAGCGCGTGAATCCTAGACGCGCGGCTCGAATAGTCCAGAAACAAACGCGATTGTGCTGCGAATTCCTAAAATGAGTGAGCCCTATGAAGATTCGATTCTTTCTAATGGTCTGTTTTTGTTTTGGCCTCTTCCTATTCAGCGGCTGCGCCGACGATGCCTTCGACGGGGTCGGCGACACCTGCGCGCACGACCGCGACTGTCCGGCACCTGGCACCTGCCTGACCGGGGGCGACTATCCCGGTGGCATGTGCTCGGTCGAGTGCAATCACTCCGGCCAGTGCCCCAGCGCCACCGAATGCATCGATAAGAGCGGCGGGGTTTGCCTCTTTAGGTGCGACTCCAACCGGGACTGCCCGAATAATTGGGAGTGCTCCAGCGAAAAGCTTCGCGGCAACAAAGACGTCAAGGTCAAGATCTGCATCGGCGACTGAGCCGGCAGGCGCTTATTGACACAAAAATGCCAGCGCTCCTTGGAGGGCTGGCATTTTTGCGTCGTGGGTCAATCCAACGCCTCAATCCACCCATAGAGCTTCTTCATATCCGGCGGCTTGAGCAGGTGGTTATCGAAGCCCGACGCCTCCAACTTCGCGGAGTCTCGCGAATACCCACTCACCGCGATAATGAAGATATCGCGGTCGCCAAATTCCTGGCGCAATTTGCTTGCGACCTCATAGCCGTCCATCTCGGGCAGGCCAAGGTCGAGCAGAATCACCCGCGGCTTAAAGGTCCGCGTAAGCTCAATGCCGCTCGCGCCATCATTGGCCATCTTCGCCCGGTAGCCCTTCCTTTCGAGCAGGCGCACGAATAATTCCCCGAGGTCGGGCTCGTCATCGATGATGAGCACACGCGTGGCTTCGGACTCTTGACTCTCGTCAGGTTTGGCGGTGTCGGTCAAATCTGCTCCAGGCTTCGTCGGTTCGATCTCAATCGAGGGGTCAAGAGGAAGGCGAAATGTAAATGTACTGCCCATGCCCAGACCCTCTGAATACGCTGTCAATTCCCCCTTATGCATTTCGACCAGCTCTTTGGCCAGCGGCAATCCCAATCCGAAGCCGCCTTCGGCGCGATCAAGGGTGCGCTTCGCCTGAGCAAAGAGGTCGAAGATGATTGGCATAAAGTCATCGCCAATCCCCGCGCCGCTGTCCTTCACCAGAAATACAGCGTGGTCGTCCTCCTTTTTCAGCTCAACCTCGATCGAGCCGCCCTCGTCGGTATATTTGACGGCGTTGATGAGCAAATTCTCCATCACCTGAGCCAAACGATTGGCGTCGCCGCATAGGACAAGCTCGCCGTCGGGCGCAAGCTGGACGCTTAGATACTGCTCTCGCTGCTCGGCCCGGGGAAGCACGACCTCGACCGCGTGGCGGGCGACCTCGGTCAAATCTAGGGGCTCATTCTCTAAGGCAATCTTCCCCTGAATGATCCGGGTCATCTCGAGCAACTGGTCCAGCATGCTGGTCATGCGGTCGAGTTGGCGCCGCATCATTCGCTGGGTGCTCTCCTTCTTCTCGGGAGACTTCGATTTCTCGAGGAATTCCAACCCATAAGATAGCGCCGCCAGGGGGTTGCGCAATTCATGGCCGAGCATTGCCAAGAACTCATTTTTTCGCGCGCTCTCTAACTCCAACTCACAACTGCGTTGTTGCATCATCGCCGCGTAATTTCGTTGCTCCGTCACGTCCTCAATTGACAGCAAAATCTGCTTGATATCACCGCCGCCCACCATCGTGTGGGCGTTGATGCGCAGGACCCGCTCGCCCCGTGCCGCGCCAAAGTCATGCACAACCTCATAGTTGATGACCTCGCTCTCTTCGGGGAGCACCTCGACCAGGAGATCGCGCAAGCCCGGGATATCCCAGCGCCCCTGGCCGACATCAAAGATGCGCACGCCTTCGACCGGGGTTGCCGTCTCCATAAACTGCTCTTTGAAAAACGCGTTCGCGCGCGTCACGCATAGATCCTCATCGAGCACCAATAAGGCGGTCCGCACGGTGCGAATCACCGCGTCGGAATACTCACGACTCTTCTCGGCCTGGTTCGCCGCTTGGCGGGCCTCGGTGATGTCGCTAAAAGTAATGCAGACCCCGTCGATCGCCCCGCTCTCGTTGCGATAGGGCAAGATCCGCTGCTGATAATAGTTGCCGTCGTCGGCGCGCACCTCGCGCACGTTGAGCTCACCGCTGACAAGCACCGCCTGGGCGAGTTCGACAAGATTCCGCTGGTCGTAGCGCTCCTTCACCTCGGAGATTGGGCGCCCTATATCTGCGGATGCCAGGTGCATCACCCGGGTTGCGGCTGGCGTGAAGCGGCGGATATTGTGGTTGCTATCGAGAAAAATCGTGGGGATATTGGTGCTGACAAATAGATTTTTGAGGTCCGCGTTGAGCACGCTTAACTCGGCGTTTTTCTGCTCCAGGGCCTGATTGACCGTGAGTAATTCTTCGTTGAGCGACTGCAACTCCTCGGTCGAGCTCTCCAGCTCCTCATTGGAGGATTGCAACTCTTCGTTGAGCGAGAGGAGTTCTTCGTGATGCGCTTGATAGCTTTCGGAGGTCGCGTTCAATCGCTCCAGGAGATGCTTCTTCTCGACATCTGCCTCGCGCACCTGGGTCTCAAGCCGCTTAACGAGCGCCCTCTCGCTGCCCCCGCGATCCTCAGAGCTATCAACACTCGGCGGCGTACGAAACATCACCAGATAAAGCCCCTCCCCACCCGGAGTCGCGGCGAGCGGCTCGCATAGACAGGTCACATCCATCGTGCGCTCGCCCGATTCGAGCTGCATTACGCTGGTCTCGACGCGCTTCGAATCGCGCATCGCCTCTTTGAGCGCCCCCTGAACGCCCGCGTAGAGCCCGGGGCGAAGCCACGAAAGCAAATCCAAATTCGCGGTGCCGGTGGGCGCGCGCAGGTACTCGTCGGTGGGTCCGTAAAAATGGCGAATTTCCAGCGTTTTGGTGATAATCACCACCGCCGGGGCATAGTGGCTTAGAATATAGCGGTCGAGTGAGCGCTCCTGGCCGTGCGAGTCGTCGAGCACCGCGAGCTCCGGGGGAGCCGCCGCATTGGGACGCGCCCGCTCAGACGGCACCCGCTTCGCCGGGTCGGGTCGAGCATCGTCAGCCGATTCGCCGCTCGCCTGGAAAACGCGCAAATGTTTGGAAACCGCGTCTAACGCCAGCTCACTGCCTGAGATGGACTCCGAGGTCCCCAGCACCAGATAAGCGCCGGGGTTCAGCGCGTAATGAAGCGCTCTTAACGCGCGCTTTTGGGCCTCGGACTTCAGATAGATGAGTAGGTTGCGGCAGGTCACCATATCCATGCGTGAGAACGGCGGATTCTCCAATAGGTTATGCTTGGCGAATGTAACCGCGTCGCGCAATCGTGGGCGGACCCGAAAGTGCTCACCGCGGCGCTCGAAATATTGGGCAAGATGCTCCGCCTGCACGTCATCGGCAATGGCCAGCGAGTAGCGCCCGCGCCGAGCGACGTCGAGGGCGCGATCATTAATATCTGTCGCAAAGACCTGGACGCGCGCGGACTTATCGGCCGCGTCGAGTTCGTCCAAAACGAGCATCGCCAGGCTATAGGCCTCCTCACCGGTTGAACATGCGCTTACCCAGAAGCGAAGCTCTCCATCGTCGGCGACGCCTTGCACAATCTTTGGGATGACCGCTTCTCTCAGGAAGGTCCACATCTCGGGGTCACGGAAAAAGCGCGTCACGTCAATCAGCAGGTCCTGATGAAGAGTCGCCAGCTCCGCCTCATCCGTCCTGAGACACCGCAGATACTCCGCCGCATCGTCCACCCCGTTGATCCCCATGCGACGAGATATACGCCGGATAATCGTACCGCTACGATAATCCTCAAATGACAGCCCGAAATGCTTGGAGAGCAACCTTAAAATGCCGGCAAACTCATGGGAGTCGGCCGAAATCTGGGAGCTATCCTCTTGGTAGGAGAGCGCATGTTTCGCCTCAATGACGCCATTTAGCGGGGCACTGGCCGCGCGGCGCTGGCCGACCCGAGCCGCCAGGTACGGGCCAATTTCATGGGGACGAAGCGCCTTGTCGACGACCTCGGCCTTGAGCGCGGCCCCCGGCATCCCGGTAAAGTCCGAACTCTCCGGGCTCTGGACCAGGCTAATGCCCCCTGCCCGCTTGATTGCGGTGAGCCCACGGGTCCCGTCATCGCCGGTCCCGCTGAGCACGACGCCGATGGCATACTCGCGTTTGTCGCTGGCCAGACACTCAAAAAGGGTATCGATAGGCTTTCGACGCGTGGCGATTTCTTCGCGCGGGCTCGGCGTGGCAATATCATCGGCGAGGTCGACCACGGTCCCCGGCGCAATCACATAGACATGGTTGGGTTGCAACGGGGTCGCCGCGTCAATCGTCGACACCGGCATTTCGGTGCTGCGCTCGAGCAATGCGCCGAGGTGACTTTCCCGCATGGGGTCTAGGTGGAAGATCACCACAAAGGCCATGCCCGTGTCGGCGGGAAGATGCTCAAGCAACGCGGTGCACGCGCCCAGCCCCCCCGCCGACGCCCCGATCCCGACCACGCGCAGCGAATCGTGTCCCCGCTGTCTCACCTCGGACCTTTGGTCCTTCTTCGCCTTAACGCCGCGCATCGCAAGCCTCGCCCACATTCTTAGTGATAAAATTATGACAAGCAGAATCAGTCGACAAACATATTTTATTGGGAGAATAAGCTACAGCCTCACGATGCAGATGCCAAGAAGGGAATCGCGCGGAGGTTGGGGAAAGCGGGGGGGGAAATGCGGGAGAAAGCGGGGGGGGGGACTGCGCCCGGGCCAGGACCCGGGCGCGGCGTCATCTTAGCGGGTCAAGACCGCGATGGACTCGATATGCGAGGTGCGCGAGAACATATCGAGCAGCGTTAAGGAATCGACCTTCCAGCCGCCGGTGGCCAGGGTCTTGAGGTCACGGCCAAGACAGGCCGGGTCGCAGGAGACGTAGACGATGGTCGACGGGCCGTCCTCGGCATCGGCCAACTCCTGACAAACCGTGGTGGCGCCGGTGCGCGGCGGGTCTAACAAAACCAGGTCAAAGCCTTCGGCGCCCGGCCACGGGGTCTTCACGAGTCCTTTGTCGAGGTTGGCCTTGGCGAAGGTATAGCGCTGCAAGCCGGCCAGGCGCGCCAGCGCGTCCGCGCTCTCCACGGCGGCGGCGCTGACTTCCAGACCGACGATCTGCTCGACCGACTCGGGCATGGCAAAGGCGAAGTTCCCGCTGCCGCAATAGAGCTCGAGCACGGACGTCGCCCCGCTGGCTTTGATATGCCCGGTGACCTCGTCGACCAAAACGCGGTTCATCGCCTGGTTGCTCTGGCGGAAATCGCCCGATCCAAGGCGTGCCGCATGAACCGGCACGTGGGCCAGGATCTGGTCGGCGTCGACCGCGATATCGCCGTAGATCACGTCTTCGTTTTTACCCACGACGCGAATGCCGCGGATCATCGGGTTCTGGTCGACCGACTGCATAAATGCTTTGAGCGAGCGCGGCAGGTTAGTGCGATAATTGGTCTCGGGGACCAGGGTGACCATGACGCTGGTGGCGCTGGCAGTCTCCAGAATAATATCGCAATCGCCGACATCGCGAAGGGCCGGCTCGAGCGCGCGGCGCACCTGGTTGAGCAGGGAGTTGGTGATCATGCAGTCGTCGATATCGACCAACTGCTTGCTCTGGGCGCGGTAGAAGCCGATCTTATTGGGCTCAAGCGCGCCGGTGCGCTTGTCGCGATGGGCGCGCTTTTGGTGGAAGACCACGCGCGAGCGGTAGCGGATCGCGGCGGGCGCCTCGAGCACGCGCGCCTGGGGAATCTCGACCTTGCTGATGCGTGAGATCGCCTCCCAGGCGGCCTCCGTCTTTAGCCTGAGCTCATTTTCGTAGGTCGTGTGCCAGAATTGGCATCCGCCGCACTCATCCGAATAGGGGCATTGCGAGGCGACGCGCTGCGGCGCCGGCTCAACGACCTCCTCGATGCGCCCACGCGCGAAGGATTTCTTGAGCTCGAAGACCTCAATATCGACCACTTCCCCGGGAAGGGTGCCGCTGACGAAAACGATCCGACCGTCATCGAGATATCCGATGCCATCGCCGCCGTGGGCGAGTCGGTCAATGGTGACACGTTGCGAATCGTTGAGTTCAATAGTCATCTAGAAATCCAAGTGGCCTTTAGTTTGCGGCCGGTTGAGATGAAGAAAAGGTTTCGACCGCTTGGGTCGAAGAAGGCTTTTGAGTTGAAGAAGCGCTTGAGGCACCTGCGCGCGCCGAGGCTTGCTCGGGCTGCGACATCACCTGCGAAGAGTCGTCTAACATCGTTTCGGCTGAATCCCCAGCGTCATGACGATGAAGGATGACTTGAAGCCGCTGCTCAAGCAAGGCGTGGAACGCCGGGTCTTCGGCGCTGCTGGTGCCCATCAGGTCCAAAAGGGCTTTGAGCTCGGGGTCTGCGACGAATTGCAGCACCAGATAATTTGGCCCCATATTGGACTGCGCGCCCGCCGGGGCGCCGAAGTCGACCGTCTGATTCCCGCCCAGCAGATGAGCCGGCGACAGCTGGCCCCCGGCCGCTCGGGTATGCGTGACCAGGCCGCGGCGAAGGGCCATTTCGGTGTCCTGGCCGGCGGCGTCGCCGTTGAGAATGTCGGCCATCTCACGGCGGGCCAACAACATGCTAAGAATGCGCCGGTTCAGCCTGCCGCGCGCCGGGTCGCTCGCCCAAGCGCCAAGCTCGCTCAGGTCGACGTCAAAGGCCTTCGTGATATCGACGCCCGGCAGGTCGCGCGCGGCGCTGGTGCAGATGGCGATGAGCTTGAGGATATCGGGCGGCGCGAGTAATTCGAGCCACTGATAGCCGTGAAAACGCGCGTTCGACGCGATCGTCGCCAACCCCGAGAGCTCGGACTCGCCGGCCTCGGCCAGCAGGTTGTCGATGATGGCGAGGCTGTGAGCGCTGACGTCGGGGTCGAGCCGCGGCGGTGCGCCAATCGGCCCGGGGGTCACGCCGCTTCGCCAGGCGCCGCGCAGTCGGCTGAGGCGGTCGGCCAAAAACGACGCGTCGCCCTCGCGACGCCAACGAGCGCGCTCGAATCGGCCAAGATCGGCCTGCGCGTCGCTTAAGCCCTCGCGCTGTCCGAGCAGCGCAAACTCCTTAAGTTCATCTTCGACCTGGCAAAGGGCCTCGCGTGTCGCCTCACTCAGCGCTGCCTGCTCAGTCGCGGTTAATTCGAGCGCCGCGAAGTCGCAAATATTGACCAGATGCAGGCAATAATGCGCATAACTAATCGCCTCGCGCAGCGTGCACTCGCGCGCCTCGGCCAGCTCGGCGCATTCGCCGCGCAGATAGTCAATCCACGGAGATAGGCTGCCAAGCGGCGCCCCCCCGCGCAAATAATCCAAACACACGCCGCGGGTCTCCATCAGCGCAGATGCGAGTTGAAGCAGGGACTCGTCGGCGCGGAAGACGCTAAAGTCGCGCAAAAAAGCGGCCCGGGCGTCGGCCGAAGCGAGCCACGCGGGAGGCGCACCGGCCCCGTCGGCGGCGATGGGCGCAAAGGCCAGCGCCGCGCGCACCGCGCTGATGAAGCCCATGCGCTCCATATTCGCGGCAAGTCCGCTCTCGAAGCGGCGCGATTTCGCCGCGATATTCAGGGTGCCTGCGCCCATCAGCGCGCCGGTCTCATCGGATTCATCGAGCCCGGCGAGCACCCAGATGGGTTTGCTCAAGGACGCGATTTCGCCCGTGAGGTCGGACGCGCGCCAGGGCTCGATGGCGTCGCGGAGACGGTTCAGCAAGGACGGCGTGGCCGCCCCGCCATGCTCTCCGGCGCCGGCCTCCTCGCAGCGCTCGGCCGCGGCGGCGAGCAAAAAGGTATCATCTACCAAGGCATCCCGGAGCCCCTGGGCGTCGAGATCGCCCAACGCGGCCAGGCGGCGCTCGGTGTGCGCGAGCGCGCAAAAAATATCAAGATGGCGGTCGGGATGGGTGCTTGCGTCGCGCGGGGTCGCGCTAAACGCCGCGCCGCCGGCAGCGGCGAGCGCGTCCAAACGGCGCGCGATCATCTCTTCGCTGAGCGTATTTCGCCCGGAAGTCTCGAGCAATTGACGCGCAATCGGCGCATGGTCGGTCTGGGGCTCGGCGGAGGCCAAAAACGCGGCAAGCCAGGGCAACGCCCGGGTCATCTGGGCGGTGATCTGTGCGTTATGCGCGGCGTCATCGTTCTGGCGCGCGCCCCAATAATTAAGCAACGCATGGCTCAACACCCGCAGCGCCGCGTCTGCCTCGCTATCGCGCTGGGTATCGGCGTGTACTAATTGTTGGAAAAGCTCTGCAAAGCGCTCGCGCTCATTGCGTTTCATAACCATCCCTGGTGATGCGTCGGTGCACACCGCTCGTCCGTGAGCAGTTTTGCGTGATCTTAGTCGTCGAAAGGCATGAAATTCAAGGCCTTTTTTGTCCCGGGGGCACAATATCGGCCCATTGGCCGGCATTCGGGCATCCGGTGAAACTACTGAATCAATATGAAGTGATTATAATTGTGTCGGTAATAGGGGCGCGGGGCGATCGCGTTGGAATTCGCCTCGCAGAATAGTTCGCGCACCGATGACGCCAGGGGGGTACGATGAGAATTCAGAGAACGAATGACCCGCAGGATGAACAGCTTTTTGATGGACCGGCCAATCGCGCCGCCCAACCCAAGACGCACCACGATTTTGGCCCCTGGTTTCACAACCTCCACCTACCCGACGGCGACCAAACCTCGCCGCGCCATCCCATGGGTGATTACCCGGCGAGCGCGTGGGCAAAGATCCGCCGCGCCCTGCCCGAGAGCCTCGAGGATTGGAGCGTGCTCAACGTCGGCTGCAACGGCGGGTATTTCTGCCTGGAGCTCGCCGCGCTGGGCGCGCGGGTGCTGGGCTGCGACCGCGACCCGCATTGCGTGCATCAGGCGCAATGGGCGGCCGAACAATTCGGGCTCAGCGACCGCATCAAATTCAGGCAAATGCACGTCTACGAGATCGCGCGCTCGGCCGAGCGCTATGATCTGGTGCTATTTATGGGCGCATTCTATGAGCTTCGCTACCCCGCGCTCGCCCTGGACATCATGGCCGAGCGCGCCGATAAGACGCTGATATTCCAGCCTTTTTCTTCGATTTCACCCTTTAAAAATCAAAATAGCGCCCCGATGCAGCTTTCGACCCTTGAGGGGCTCGGGTTCGAGGTGTCGAGCATGGGGCAGGACGAGATATTTATCTGCCAGCGTCACCCGGACAGCAGCGCCCTCCCCCAGGCTTGGGACCCCCAGTGTGCGGCCGAGATCGCCGCGGCGGTCGGGCCGCGCTACCACCGCATCGAGCGCCCTGCCCGGCCACTCAAGAATTGACGAACTGACCGAGCTGGCCGCGGGATTTCACCCGCGGCCAGCTCTCTTTTGCAGGAGGGAAGCCGTGACTATTTCACCGGACACACCAACAAATACGCATCGACGCTCCGAGCGCTCATCGATCACCGAGCCCCCCGAAGGCGCCAGCTCAAGCTCCCGGGGAGCAAAGGTCTTATGGATGTTCTTTCTGGTGGTCTTCGCGATGGCAGGGATCTATCTGGTCGCGATCATCTTCTCACTCGGCGTCGAGCTAATCACCGACGGGCCGCCGGCCGACACCGTGCCCAAACAATCAGCGCCGGTCTCCCCGGTGCAACCGATTCAGCCAATGGATGACAAATAACGCACCGGTGCGCCTTTTTTAGGTGTTCAACAGGTCTTGCACCGCGTAGCACAGCTCGTGGGAGGTAAAGGGCTTTTGCAGCTCCGCCGACCCCAACTCGAAGATACTAGGCGTGCGCTGGCTCGACAAAAACAACGTCTTGATTGAGGGATGCAGCCCGCGCAACCCGCCCAAAAGCTCCCGGCTCAGGGGCTTTGGTAGATTTCGGTCAATCACGACCATCGTGAAAGGTGACGCGGCCTGCTGCGCCTTGTCGAGCGCCTCGGTCGGGCACGATTGGGTAACACAATAGCCCTGCTTCTCCATCACGTAGACGATAAGCTCGCGGACCTCCGGGTTCTCGTTGACCACAAAAATATGCGTGCCCTCGCACTCCATGTTCATAACGAAGCCCAGGCTCTCGCTGAAGTTGTCGATACTCGAGTCGGCCGCGGGGAAGAGCAGCGCGAAGCAACTACCCTCGCGCGGGGCGGTCGTCAGCTCAACTTCGCCGCCACATTCGTGCATGATGCTCCGTACCGTCGCCAGCCCCAATCCCGTGCCATGCCCGACGCCCTTGGTGCTAAAGAACGGGCGAAACGCTCGCTCGGCGTCCTCCGGGGTCATGCCGCAGCCGGTGTCACACACCCTCAACTCGACATATTGGCCGGGGGTAAGGTGGGCCAGATGCCTGGGTCGGTCGCTGCCGATGAAACGAACGCTTGTCTCGAATGACAAGACCCCGCTGCCGTCCATCGCGTCGCGCGCGTTCATCGCCAGATTCATCAACACCTGGTCGATCTGATTCGCATCGGCGCGAATATTTGCCAGGTTCGGCTCGAGCAGCGCCTCCAAGCGAATCTCGTCGGAGACCAGACTCTTGAACAAATCCTCGAAGGCGATCACCCGGTCATTGAGATTGAGCACGCGCTCGCACCCCGACTCCTCGCCGCGCGCAAAGAGCAACATCTTGGACACCAAATCCGCCGCGCGCCCACTTGCGTGCGCGATCTTCTGCAGGTGTTGGCGCTCCGGGGAGCCCTCCAATTCGTCAAGAACGATGCGGCTATAGCCGGTAATAATGGTCAAAATATTATTAAAGTCGTGAACGACCCCGGCGCTCAGCCGCCCGAGCGCCTCCATCTTTTGAGAGTGGCGCAGGCGCTCTTCGATGAGGATCGACTCGGGATCGGCGCTGCGCCATTCAGTGATATCGTTCAGCGTGAAGACCAACAATTGCCCCCCATCCTTGGGCACGACCTTGGCCTGCATCAGCACTTGAAGCACGTCATTCGCCCCGGTTTTAAGGCGCATCTCACAGGTCTGAACGCCCTCGCTTTCGCGCAAACGTGCGAAGAAATGCTTGAACGCCTCCGCGGAATCGGCGAGCAGATAGTCCCGCAAGGCGGTGCCCAAGAGGATATTACCCGACGGCTTCAGGAGCTCGAAAGCACGTTGATTCGCCCGAAATATCTGCCCGAAAGTATCGACAACCAGAGTCGCCGCGGGGGTGATCTCCAGGAGCTGAAGGTCGCACTCCAGGGACCAACCCTCGCTCTGCCCCACACCGCCGCATGTCGCCTCATCCTGGGCGAAGCGCTTCGAGAATTCTTCACTCATGTCGAACATCAATCGAGGGGCATGTTATTGAAATCAATGGGCGTCTCGTGACAATCTCCACGACAAAACCACGGAGAAAACGTGCGGGTTCTGCCGCAACGTTGGTGTTCAACCAACAACTGGACCACAATTTAAATATAGAGGGATTGTACCCCGATTCTAAGCATAAAAAAAGCGTCAATATTTGTCTAGGTTGCGAGCCCCCCACTAACCAGTAGGGTACCATAGCCGCTGGCGATTCACCCCACCCGAGACTTTGCGATAAGCGCCGGGATTGGTAGTGAGGATGAGAATGCCCCCATCCCGGTACAAAGAATGAATGAACCCGACAATAGAATGCACCCAGACCCCTCGCCGGACGAACTCGGCGCGCAAGAAGATCGCCACGAGCTCGCCGACTTCTCGCTGCGCAGCGCCGCCGAAACCTACGAGCAGATTGCGTTGGCGCCGCCGACCTTCTTGTCACGGCGAATGAGAGGGATCGGCGCCGCCCTGCTGGGCACGATGCTCTGGTTTCATGAGACAATTCTTGCGACATTAACATCCCCCGACACGCCTACTGACATGCTGTTGATGGTGCTGGCCCCGCCCTGTGCCTATGTTTTGTGGATCTTATGGCGAGCGTGGGACACGCCCAAAACACCACGCATCATCGTGTTTGGCGCCGAGGAAGTTGAGCTGCCTCTGAACCCAAATACGAAGCGAAGTGCGTCCGTAAACTACGGAGATCTCCACGCGATTCTATCGCTTTCACGCCCCAAATCGAACGCCGTGTTAATCGACACGGGTGAACTCACGCTCGGGTATGAAGACGCCGACTTCGCCAAGGCGCATCACCCCGACGCGTCCGGCAAGCTCAGCGGCGAGTTAAACCGCCGCATTCTCGCATTGCCCAACCACCAGGCCGTGCTCGACCGAATGCGTACGCGGCACGAAGTCGCGATGGCCGCCACGAAAACCCCCACGCCGGTCACCCGCGCGATCCTGGCGATCTTGGGCGGCTACTTCGCCCTTGAGGTGCTCAGCGGCGCCCTGACTGAGCCCTTCGGCTTGCTGCGCCTTGGCGCCAACGCGCCCGCCCTCATCGAAGCAGGCCAATATTGGCGACTGATCTCGGCCAACTTCCTACACGGCGGGTGGGTGCATTTATTCTTTAACGGCATGGCCCTGTATTTCCTGGGTATGATGGTCGAGAAGCTTCTGGGCTCGTGGCGCTTCTTGCTCATCTATATGACCAGCGCGATCGCCGGGGCGGTCGGCTCCTGGGTGTTGGGCGAGGCGGCCCTATCGGTCGGCTCATCGACGGCGATCTTCGGGCTCTTCGGGGCGTTTCTGGCGATTCATCTGCGCTATTGGAGCCAACTCCCGCCGCCCTTTCGCCAGTCTAAAAAGTGGTGGGGGTTCATCATTGTCGTCAACGGTGGATTGCCGTTTCTCGTGCCAGCCATCGACTCGGCGGCGCACGTCGCCGGACTGATTTCAGGACTGCTGATCACCCTTGCGATGCTGAAGGCAGCCCCGGTACTGGCTCCCAACCGCGCCGCCTCCAAGCTCGTCACGACCCTGGCCGGTGCGGTGTCCGCGCTAACCGTCGCCGGCCTGGTCTTTGCCGGAATCTATGCATTCGACCCACACCCAAATGACGCTGAAAAGGTCTTCGCCAGGCTTTATGAACAGGCCGTTGGCGCCGAAAACGCACCCGAGCAGATAAACGAGATCAGCTGGATGATCGCGATCGATCCGAAGTCCGAGCGCTCACGCGTGCTCATGGCCCGCGACGCCCTGAGCGAGATCACCGACCGCGAGACCGGCCGCGTGGAGCTTCGCGACACCCTGGCGACCCTGGAATACCGCCTCGCCCGCCTGTCGTCCGGCGAGGCCCGCGTGGAGGCCATCGACCGCGCCGTCGCCCTCGAAATCGCGTTACTAAACAGCTCCAAACACGACCAAACAGACCCATCTCTGCGGGTGTTTTTCGGCGCCCAGCTTGCGCGATTTTTGCGCTATCGCCATGTCATCAACCAGCCCAACGACCCGCTGGGCATTCTGGAAAATGACGTTCAGGTCACGCTCGACGAAGATAAAAAGCTCATCGAATTCGAGAATCTTGGCCACGTCCGCGAAGATATCGCCGTCTACCTATTGGTCCGCAGCGACGACGAACTTCTGGGAATGCTACGAGGCTGCCTGCTCCGCGGCTCCTATGAATTCGCGAACCCGAGCTACGGCCTGGCCTCGATCTATCGGGGGATTGGAGCCGGCGCGCGCCTGACCTTCGAGCCAGCGCTCATACGAAAAGCCCCCGCCTGTCGTGTCGACATCGAGGAGCATGAAGCGCGCGTTCCCGAATTTTGGCCGCTCACTCAGGAAGTAAAAGAACTCCCCTGAGCCCTCGCCGCCTTCAACCAGCGCCCATGCCCAGCCGCGCCGCGACATCTTCGGCGAGCATCGCGCGGTAGCGCTCGCTCGCCCACAGGCGGGCGCGGCGGGCCTCGTCGGTGCGCGTCAACTCGATGAGGATGCCCTCTCCCGGCCAGGCGTTCGGGATGCGGTCGAGCCATTCAACGCAGCTGATCGCCGACGGTTCCTCGACATAATCCCAATACCCGATCGACTCCAGGTCATCGTAGCTCTCAAGGCGATAGAGGTCGATATGCACCATCGGCGGCTGCGTCTCATAGTGATTGAGCAGCGTGTAGGTCGGGCTTCGGGCCTCGAACCCCGGGGATAATTGCGCGACCATCGCCTGAACTAGCGTGGTCTTACCGGCGCCGAGGTTACCCAGCAGGCCAATAAAAACGCCCTCGCCGAAGACCTCGGCCAGCGCGCGCCCGAGGCGCACGGTCTGGTCAAGGTCATCGAGGTCGAGGGAGAGGAGCGGAGCTTCGGGCAAGCCGAAGGCGTCAAATGGAATTTCAGGCATGCCAGGCTCGGCAAATATGGGGGGGGGGAAGGCGCTGTGACCCGCTTAGGAGCGATTAAACCCGGGGCGCGAATCTTTGGAACCCGCGTCGAAGTCCTCATGGCGCACGCCGAAGAGACTGTCCGCGTCCACAAAATAACGCTGCTCGTCGGTGGTAACTGCCATATAATTCTCGGCAAACCGCACGCTCTTGACGCGCACCACCGGCATCAGCGTGTCACCGGCAATCAACAGAAGCGTGACGCGCTTGGCCTCGGGAATGAGGATCTCATTGCCTTCGGCGGCGGCGTCAAATTGCGAGGTTAAGATGTCTTTGAGTGTTTCGGGACGCATGGCGTGGCTCCTTTGTGGACTGAGCAAATAAATGAGTCGGTGAGCCTACACAATATATGCTCACCGTGGTCGATTTCGAGCACATGCGCGCTTATTGGACGCGCAGCGGGAAGGTCACACCCTTATTGCTGATGGCGCCATGCTCGGGAAATTTCATCCCGCGGAAGCGCTGCTTCAGGCAATCGCCGACCGGGCGATTAGCGTATTGCCCCTCCTTAATTTTGACGCCACCGGTGGTGCCCGAAGGACGGATAAAGAACTGTACGGTGACGCCCTTAAAGGAGCGGTCCTGGCGCAATTCCTGCATAACGCACCCGCGCAACTGGCCGAATTGGGACATGATAATCTGGTTGATCTCGGCGTCGCTCAGGAAATGCGAGGACCCGCTATTATCCGAAAGGTCGACCTCAGCAGCCGCGCCCGCGCCGCCTCCCCCGCTGCCTTTGCGCGACTTGGTGCGCACCTTTTTGGTGTGGCGTTTCACGCGGCGCTCAATCTCTTCCTGGCTGGCGTTGAGGTTAAAAATACTGGCCATCAACGCCTTATCGACCGCGATGGTTTGGAACTCCTTGGGGGGCGGCAGGAATTTGAAGTCCAGCGCGGCGAAAGTTTTATCCATTGGCAACTCAACCGGGTCCGGTTGATTGATATAAAACACAAGCATGGAGATCAGGGTAACCACGCCCACGGCGACCGCAATGATCAGGCCGATCGAGGCGCCCTTCTTTACCTTGCGCTCAAGCTCGGCGCGCGCGGCCGCCTCCTGGCGGCGACGCTCGGCCCGCTTGGGCAGATATTCGGCGACATCCTCGCGGAAATCCTCCATCTCCCCGAGCTCGACGCGCTCCTGGCTGATGCGGTCGAGCACCGGGCAAAACTCATCGATCTCGTCGCGATAGAGCTGCTCGAGCACCTGCTCGCGCGTGAATGGGCCGTAATCAAGCCCATCCTTCTGCAGCAAGAAGCGCTCCTCGTCGCCATCTCGACCGGCACTATTAAAGCCGGGAAGATCGATATTAAAGAGGTCGCTATCTCCGCTATCAAAGTCCGGGATGCTGTCGTCGTCGACAGCCGGCTCGATGGGCAAGCAGCCGGGGGGCGGCGGGCCGCCGAGCAGCGCGCCGGCCTCGCGGGCGGCGTCCTCAAAGGTGTCGCGGAACTCGCGCACATTGCGCGGGCGGTTGGCCGGCTCGGAGTCGATGCACGAGGCGATCAGGTTGACCAGCGACGGCGGGTATTTGCTCATGCCATCGAGGGCGAGTTGGCGGGCGCGCTTTCGCTGGTCCGGCAGGCCATTCTCACTGAGCAACTCGGCGGCGAGCATCCCGAGACTGTAGAGATCCGCGCTTGGCTCGATCTCCATGGGGTTGAGCGCGACCTCGGGGGCCACATAAATGCTGTCGACGAACGGCCCGCTCTGCTTCTCGTTGAACAGGTATTCGCCGGCGATCCGGTCGAAGGTCAGGTTCCCCAACTTCACCACGCCCTGGGCGCCCAGGTAGATATTATAGGGCGTCAGGACACCGTGAGCGATGCGCTTGTGGACGACTTCGAGCGCGTCACAGACATGCGCCAAGATGGTAAAGACATCGCGCAACTCCAACGCCTCTCCGGCCTCGCGCCGCTGGGCGACGACCCCCGAGACGCTCGCGCCGCTGACAAATTCCATCGCCACGAACATCTCGTTGGTGGCGGTCTTACCCATGCCCAGGATGCGCGTGAGATTCTTGTGCCGAATCGCGTTCGCGACCTGAATCCGCTTGCGATAGTCCTCATAGACATCGTCGCCTGGGAACGGCCGCGACAGCACCTTAATGACCACCGAGTCGCCGCTGGCGATCTCGGTGCACAGGTAGCTGATCGCGCCACCGGAGCTCCCCAGATAGCGCTGAACCTTGAACGCGCCGGCGACCGTGTCACCGGTGCGAAGCGTGGTCGGCTCGCTCGGGGCCTCCATGCTGCTTCGCACCCCGGGCGCCCTGGCCTTCATGCTCGGATGCGGCGGCGGCACCGGCACGCCGGGCGGCGGCGTTCGCTTGGCCGGCGGGCCCGCCGGCGCGCGCGCGGGCGGCTTGGGTAGGGTGAGTCGCTCATCTCCCTTTTGGCTGGAATCACTCATGGGGTATTCGATGGGGCAGACGGAAGAATGTTATTTGGAAGTTCGCTCGGGCCCGCATCCGGGGCCGAGTCTATCGGCGACTCTACTTGCGGCGGCTCGTCTTTGGAATCGCTCTGCTCTTCAGGCACAGGGGGCGCAGGCGCCGCGCCGGCCTCTAGGGGCAAATCAACCAACCAGCGCTCGCCGCTCCACACCATCGTCGCGCTGCCGGTATGGCCGTCATGAAAATTAAGCGTCAACTCAAGCTTCTGTCCGACCGCGGGCGCACCCGTCAGCGGCTCCTTGGGGGCAATCGACTTAAAGTCATAGGGGTTATTGACCCGCCCGACTACCAACGTCTGATAGTCCTCGGGCAGCACACCCTCGCCGTGGGTCTTCTTGAGCTCCTCAAGCGGCGCAAGCAACGCGGCGCGGTCGGACTCAACGATCGCCTCAAAGGCATTGTCACGCTCCCCGCGAAACCAGTCCATCAAGAATGAACGAAAGACCTCTTCGGGGGCCGGCTCTTGCCAGGCTTCTTTATCTTTACACCCAAGCGCGACGCTTCCTAACCCGAGGATCAGCCCGGCGAAGACGAGGGATTTGAATGATTGAGAGATGCGTTGTGACACGATATTTAATTACCCTTTTGAAGACCTAACGGTCAAGATCAGACAATGCGCAAAATACGGTCGGTGCGCCCCGAAAAAGCATCAATAAAGACCGGATTCACTCGGCCCGCCGCCCACGGTTGAATCTTCGCGCCGAGCCGATTTGAGCAACTCGTCGACATTAAGCCCGAGCGCGGCGAACGGCCAGGCGTGGTTGCCTGACGCCAGGATCTCCATAAACGCGAAGGAGCCCGGCTGGGCCGCTGTGCGCTCGGCGTGGCGAATCTTGCGAAATAGGTGCAGCGTGCGCAGGCGCCGGGCCTCGCGCAGGTCGTCCTCGTCGACCAACGGGCGTGTCTCGTCGGTGGGCGTCTGGGGGGTCGCCTGGGTGGTGGAGACCACGCGGCGCTCCCTCAACTGCATGCGCAGCGGAGGGGCGAGCGGGTCGCTCAGCGATTGGCTTAACGCGTCATAATCGGCGCGCACCAAACACCCCATCTTCGCGAGTATATCGAGCAATAGCTGCTCGTCATTGCCGGTGAGATTCTCCACCTCATCGAGGGCCTGCGCGTCGACGTAGAGGACGAAATACTCGGCGCCGATGGCCAATTCCAGGCGCCCACGCAAGGTGCGGTCGCGGATGGTCGCGAGCAGGTCCACCAGGCTTAAGACCGCCAGGCTCCCGCTAAAGCTGGGGGCGGCGGGGATGCGAAGCACCTGGGCCTCGCCGGCCTGCAGCCCACGGGCGAAGGTCGCGCGCATCACCTTTTCGATATGTTCGCGCCGGTCGTCTTCGCGCGCCGAGCAGCCAATCTGGGCCCAGGCGCCGGCCAGCAGCGCGGCGGCACCGCGAAGCTTCGGCTCGAACTGCGGGGCGACGCTGACGCCCGACACCTGGGTATAGGCGCCGCGCTCAGGCGCCGAGCCCACGCGCCGCGCCGGCCCTGAGCCTACATCGGATCCCGGGCGCGGCGGCGGCGTTGGGCGCGCCGGCGCGCGCTCTTGAACGCTCGCCCGCTTCACCGCCGGGACGTCCGGCAGCGTCGCGTTCGCCCCCATCGAGCGAAGCCCGGACGCAGCCGCGTCCGACTTGAGCGCCGCCACCAGCGAGGCGTCGGCTTGCAGGTCGGCGGGGTCGATCGGGCGGCGACGCACCGCCCCCATCATCTCGCCGCCGGCCACCACGCCCCGGCTGAGCACCGCATCGGCGGGCTCAGCCGCCGGCTCATCAAGGCTGAGCTCGTCGCTGATCTTCCCCTTCTCCAGGCCGAGCGCCTCCTCGAGCACGATCGTCTCATTTATCGTGAGGCGCTTGGTATCCGAGGAGGAATCTTCCGGCAGCGTCGCGTCTGACGCCTCGGTGGTGTCGCGCGGAAGTTGGTCCAACTCCAGCATCTCGAGCAGCTTCCCCTGCAGAATCGCCGGAGAGAACGGTCGCTCCAGCCATTGCGCGTCGGGATAGCGATCCCGCGAGTTCCGAAGCCCACAAAACAACACAGCCCCGCCCGCATCAAGGTAATCCTGCAGGCGCGACTCAAGCGCGTCATCGGGCCCCTCGGCGTCAAAGAGCAGCAAGTCGGCGAGCGCCGCGCCCGCCCCGCCGATGACCGGGCTCGCCGCGGTGGGCTGCAACTCCAAGCCGGCTTCTTTTATCGCGTCGCGCATCAGATTACGCAGCGTCGGATTAGACGCCTGAACTTCGATTTTTGGCGCTTGAATGCGATTCATCAAGATTAACTCAGTCGTACGAGCCCCGCGAATCTGGAGCCCAACACGTGTCGACATTAAAAAAGCGGCTGGCGCACCATCTGCGCCAGCCGCTCGACTATGCCATAAATTGCCCGTCTCTACTACTTCTGGGCAACCGCTCCGGTGTTATTTTCGAGCCAGGCACGAAGCAACCGGAGACGGTGGTGGTCCAATTTATACTCGGCGCCGTTGGACGCCTCGTCTTTGAGGATCTTATCGATCGCCGCGATTGCTTCCTTGCTCGGCGCGCGGTAGGCGGCAAAGGTCAGGACCTCACGACTTTCGAGGTAGTCGTCGGCCAGGTGCTTGGCCACCACGGGCGCGGCAGCGGCGGCGGGCAGGCGGCTCAGCTCGAAGGCCGCCTTTTTGCGCACCAGGACGTCTTTGTCGCCGAGCATCTCGTCGAAGCAGCCGGCTTTGGCGGCGTCATCGCCTTTATTCAGGCACTCGGCGCCCTTCTCAATCACGGGGATATAGGAGGACATCTTCTCGGCGATCTCTTTTTCCTTGGTCTTCGCGATCACCGCCTGGAGTCCGGCGGCGCCGTCAGCGCCCGCCAAAAACGCGTAGGACTCGGCCATCATCCAGTTGAATTGGTAGCGCTGCAGCATGGGCATCGGCTGCTTTGAGCGCGCGGCGCGGTCGGCCAACTTCTCCATGTCGACGATCAGGCCCTTCTCGGCCATCTCGAGCAAGGCACCCGTGGCGCTGCGGTCGCCGAGATGAACCAGCGCAAAGGACGCATCCTGGCGAAGCTGAAGTTCGACCTGCCAGTCGGTGATCTCGTCCCACTCCTCGGTGATCTTCTCGTTCTTCACCACGCCGGCGAGCGATTCTACGACGCTGGCGTCGCCGATCTGACCCAGGGCGTTGATGGTCTCGGAGAGCCCACGCGCCTCGTTGACACGCCACTGAACCGCGTGCGTTCCCGAGAGCTGCTTGGGGGCCTCTTTCACTGAATTAAAGTCGTCCACCAGCGGCTTGAGCGCGGCTTGGGATTTCAGCGAGCCCAGACGCACCGCCATTTTTCCCTTCACCAGGTTCTCGGGGAAGGAGTAGTCGGGCGCCTTATTATATTTGGCCAGAAGACTCTTCACGTCGTCGTTTTCGCCGCTGAAGGTCTTGATAAGGAGCGGCACCATCGGCTCGCCGACCTGCTGGATAGCGATGCCGCATTCGCTGGCGACGTTCTGCCCGGACAAGTTGCCCAGGAACATCCCGCGGACCAGCGCGCTTTTGGCGGCGGCGTCAATCGCCTCGGGCGTCTTCGCCCCGATATCGCCCAGAATCTCGCAGCTATAGGAGTGCAGCGCGATGGGATAATTATCCACGCTCAACGCCATCGTCTCGGTCAACAACCCGACCAATTGGGGGTCCGGCATATGGCTGAAGGCGCGCATCAAGCCCTGCTTGGTGTCCATATCGTCGGTGGAATTATACAGCTTGATCAGGTCCGGCAACGCCTCGGTGACCCCGGCCTCGCCGAGGGCTTCGGCCGCGGCTCCGGCGTAGTCCGTTGAATTCTCGCGCACCTCCTTCATATAGGCCTCTTTGGCCTCAGCGGAGCGCAGTTGAACCAGACGCTTCATCACGTCTTTCTGATTTGCGTCCCCTTCCAGGTAGACCTTGGTGAGCGCCGGCACCAACTTCTTCTGGTCGGCGTCTTCCAACGCGCTGATCTTACCCAGGGCCATCGCACGCTCGGCCGAGTCGCCCTCGACCAGGCGAGTGCTGACATAATCGGGGTTTGTCCAATCAGGCTTCTCGCAGCCGACCAGCGTCGCGGCGCCCAGGCTCAGCGCGAGGAGCAATGAAATTCCACGAACGCGCGAGGCCGCCGCGCCACGACTATTAAAAAGATGATGCATACTCTTCTCCCTGGACGAACCCCGACTCGCGAGGCCCTAAATCAATGGGTAAATCAGATACAACAACTACCAACTCATGTATTGGGGCATTGTTCGGCCTGCGGGCGCCCAGGTCAAGCCACCTCGAAAGCAGCGCTGACCGGGACGCCCGGCAAGCCCATCATTATTTGGACTCGTCGGCCGAATCCTCGTCCTGCGAGCGCTCGTCGATCTCGGGGACATAACCGATATACGGGAGGTTGCGGTAGAACTCGATATAGTCGAGGCCGTAGCCGATCACGAATTTATCGGGAATGGTGAAGCCGACGTAATCGAGCGGAACGTCCACGCCCTGCTGGCCACCCGGCTTGTGCAGCAGCGTGCACACCGACACCGATTTGGGGTGGCGCGTTTTGATATTATCGAGCAGATATTTCATCGTCAGCCCGGTGTCGACGATATCCTCGATGAGCACGACGTTTCGCCCTTCGATCGGCTCGGAGAGGTCGCGAATCATGCGCACGACGCCGCTGGACTTGGTGCTTGCGCCGTAGCTGGAGACGCTCAAAAAGTCGGTGGAGACGTCCAGGTCGATATGGCGAACAAGGTCGGCCAAGAAGATATAGCACCCCTTGAGCACACCGATCACGTGGATCGACTCCCCCGCAAAATCCTTGGTGATCTGAGCACCGAGCTCGCGGTTGCGCTTCTCGATTTCTTCCGCGCTGATCAAGACTTCAATATGGTCGAGCAAATTCTCCACGACAAACCTCTTTGGGGTATAAAAGATACTAGGTAAACCCGGAGGGCGAATGCGCTTTCAGGGGGCGGCCGTTCAAGCCGCGTCCCACGCGTCTGCCGAATCCGGGGGCTGCGCAAAAATTAGATCCAGGCGTTATTCATCAACTCACCGAACCCGCCGCCACCGGGGACGATATAGCCCTCTTCGCTGAGCCCGCTCTCCTCTTCCCAATGCGTCCCGGGTTCGGTGGCGAGCACCTCCTTGGAGCTCATGCCGCGGTCAAGCCGCAGCGCGTACATAATCACGTCGGGGTGGTCGGTCTTGATACGGTTGATGAACTCGGGGGTAAAGACCAGGTTCAGCGTAATCATGCGCAAGGGCTTTCCGCCGAAGATATCCTTATAATAGGAGATCGCGGTGGACAGCGACGACCCGGTGGCGCCCATGGGGTCCGGAAAGAGCACGATACGCGAGTCCACCGGACCGCCCACCTTCTCGCCGGAGACCGTCGCCCCGACAACTTCGTCGGCGGGGTTGGTCACCCGACTCATGGTCAGGTGGTCCTGGCGCACGCGCTCCGGATTCATCAACTCGTTCAATTGCGTATAGCAGACCTGCGAGGGCAAGGTGCCGGCCCGCGCGATATCCACCGTCACCACCTCGGTCTCGTGGTCGATCAGCTCACCGCGAAACACGCCGCGATGAGACTTCGCCTTCATGCGGCTGTGGACCGTAGCCTGATGCCGGGGAAACTCCACGTTCATCACCGCCACGACCAGCTGCTGGTAGAGCACTTCGACGAGGCGATTAAACTGCGGCTGACCGACGGCCGGCGAGCATAATTTAGCGAGTTGGGTGAGGCAGAAGGGGTCGTTTAGGATATGGGTATTATCCCCATAGTGATGCTTGATCTGACTGAGTTTATAATCGAGTTCAGAATATTGACTGTCCACGCTCAAGGCTCCTTTGGCTGCGCAAGGAAATGGGATGAGTCTGCATCGGACGCGGCGCGAAGCGGCTGAACGGCCGCCGATTCTCGCGCCGCGCTATTTGATTCGGTGTCTACGACCTGATCGGGCGCGTCGGCCCGGCGCGCCGATTCGCCCTGACGGGGATGAGCCGGCGCGTTAAAACCAAGGGCAAAACAACTTCGGCAGCGCGCCTCATAGCGCTCGTCGGAGCCCACCAAGACCTGCTGCGGGTCGCCTTCGAGCCGGAAGCTTCGGTGCGCCGGGTCCCCGCATTTGACGCAGATTGCGTGCAACTTAGTCACGTACTCGGCGACGGCGAGCAACCTGGGGATCGGGCCAAAGGGGTTGCCCAGGTAGTCCTGGTCGAGCCCGGCGACCACCACTCGCCGCTGCATATCCGCCATCTCGTTGCAGAACTCGATGACGTCCTCATCGAAGAATTGCACCTCATCGATCCCGATCACTTCGACATAGGGATCCAACTCGTCGCGCATCTGCGCGACGCTGGCGACCGGAAAACTCGGCAACTGCTGCATGCTATGGCTGACGATGGCGTCCGTCGCGTAGCGGTCATCGATTTGGGGTTTGAAGATCTGGAGAGATTGGCGCGCGAATTGAGATCGCTTCATCCGACGAATCAGTTCTTCGGTCTTTCCCGAGAACATCGGTCCGCAGATGACCTCAATCCACCCGGCGTTTCGAGGTTGAATGATCATAGAGGACGCTTCGCATGCAAAAATTAAGGGCTAAAACGTAGCCAAATCGTGACATAAATCCCGGCCAAACGCACGCGCCGAATCCGGCGATGCGGCGACCCGAAATTTCGACCCGGCGCCAACAAGCGCCCCACTTAATGCGTCAAAACAATTGCCGCAAGGGACAACCTCGAGAATAAAACGAATGCGCAGAAAAAACGACCCCGCGCAGCGCCAAGGCCCCCGCGGCGAAAGCCGCCAAGGCGCGCCGATATACTACAAAAAATCGCCGCCCTATGATACGCCATACAAGTTATCGAGGCCGACAACCGCGCACTCACCATGCGCAAAGCTTGACGATTCATTCGCTCATCCCGGCCAGTTCAATCAACCGACGCTACAGAGAGATTTCGCGTGAACCTATTCCATCGCACCCCCATCAAGCCGCGCCGCACTATCCTTGAGCAATTGAGCCGCGTGGGCTCGACCTCCTGCCTCGCCCTGGGCGCCCTGCTGCTGGTGTCGGCGAGCGCCGGCTGCGCAAACCACGAAGAGAAAGCGACGGTCGCGATCAATGAGGCGGTGCAATCCTGCCGGGATGCCTCCGCAGAGGAAGCATTCTACGGGGTTGAGCGCTTCGACGGCGGCCAGGACGAGATCCTGCGGGTCGCCTGCCTCAAAGATATCGCGAATTTCGAGATCGAGAATAACCTGACCGCCTCCGCCACCACCGGCCCGGTGGTCTGGAACGCGCAACGCTCGATGGAGACCGACGCCTGGTCGGTCAAAGGGGTTGCCTGGCCCGACCTTGAGCGCGCCCGGCGCGCCCTCAACGAGAACGACCCAACCCAGGAGCAACTCACCTACGCGAATACCCATCTTGAGAGCGCCCAAAAAGACGTCCCCGAGAGCGCATGGATTCGCCTGACGCGCCTGGACACGCTGCTGAAGTTGCGCACCAAGACCCGCAAAGCCGACACCCCCAACCCGACCACTATCGGCGACGAGGCGCAGAAGCAATTCGACGAGACCGTGGCCTGGGCCAAGACCAATGACGATCTGGACACCCAGGTCGCGGCCCAATATATGGTGGTCGAGCACCTCGAAAAATATATGAATCGCGTCGAGATGATCCTGGAGTCCGACGGCTCGGGGGATGACTGGCTGATTAAATCCGCGGAAGTCGCCGAGAAAGAAGGCCGCACCGAAGAAGCCGAGAAATACCGACAGGAGTTAGAAGACACGCAGACCAAACGCGCCGAAGACCAGGAAATATACGGCAAACGCAAGGTCGAGTTGCACGCCGCCCTCTGCGCGCACGTCGCCGAACTCTCGCCGTCTGGCGTCACTGACGCGGCCCTGGCAAAGCGGGTCAGCGCCAAGAAGAGCGCGATTGACTGCATGGCTCGCGCGGGCGACGCGACGGCCGAAGCCGCCACCGAATAGCGCCGGCATCCCCCTGCGCGCCGCGCCGCGCGCAGGGCTCGCCGGCCCCCCCCCCCCAAAGAACCGACGCCCTAAAGAACCAGCCAAGAAACGAATAAAGATGCCCCCGATGGTTCGGGCGCATCTTTTCTTTTGTGCTCTACTCTAATTAGCGGGCGACGAAATTCGCGAGCACCCGCTGGAAGTGGTCAGGCGAGTCCTCCATGGGACAATGCCCGACGCCGCGGAAAATCTCCATCTGCGCATCCGGAATCCCCGCGCGCAAGGTGCTCACCGTCTTGCGACGGATCAAGTGGTCGCGGTCACCCCAGAGGACCAGGGTGCGGTGGCGAATCTTCTCCGCGCCGGCCAAACGGTCCGGCTCGCGCACCAAATCCGTCCCCAGGTCCAGCATAAACTTCAGGCGCTGCGGGTCGCGAAACGGCTCCACATAAGACGCGACCTCCGAGCTGGTCATGCGGCTCTTTCGCCACTGAATCGGCTCGTACATGCGCATCCCAAGCGAGGATGCGCCAAACTTCGCCAGCTGAAGCGGCATGCGCCCGACCGCGTGGTGCGTCCAACCGGGCAGCGGAAGCCGCACCCCCGGGCTCACCAGCGTCAATGACTTCACCCGCTCCATCGCCCCCGGGTCTTTGGCCCACATAAACGCCACGAGCGCGCTGAGCGAGTGCCCCACAAGGTGCACCCGCCGGCGGATGCCTCCGCGCTGGGTGCTCGCCACGGCATCGAGCAACGTGTCCAACCACTCCACCATATAGGCCACCTGAGGCTTCACCGTGTCCGCCTGAAACGTCAAATCTCGCCCGTGCGCCGGCAAATCCGGAATAATCACGCGGTAGTGCGCCGCCAATTTCGGCACGATCTTACGATACGCGATCGAATGCGCCATAAAACCGTGCAGCAGCACAATGGTCTCCTCATTATCCCAACCCGCCTCAAGCCAGTGAAATGGCCGCCCATGGTGCGCGCAGCGATGGTAAAGGGAGCGAATAGGAACCGGATTCGAAATTTCGGAGTAATTTAAAAACACGGTCGATATATCTTGTTGGGAGGAAAGTGAGCCAAACAGACGGACGTCGCGTCGCGAACTATCAATTATGCTACCACAGGAAAATTATGCCAGCACAATAATTATATGTAAAGAAAGCTTCAGCGGGTTCGCCCGTCTCAAACTTGACGTGGGCCTGGCTCCTTGTTAGACGTTTTGCGATTAAATAGGTCCGTTGATCTGTAGAATATTGACGCCAGCAAGACGGAAGTTTTTTCCTAAAGTCCGGTTTTTAGGGCTGACGCGGATTCAACGCTGTGTAAGGTTGGATGACGAGCGCCACGATGTGCTTCGTGCGCGAGCCGCGGAATGGAACAAATTCGAAGACTTTCTTCGCCTAATTTCTTATAGTGCTTGAATACCAATAAATTTTTGATGACTGTACGCTTATATATCCGCTGTGGCGTCGCCCACAGCCCGAGGGTTGTATATGAAGGCTAAGATGAAATCTGTGTTGGCTGGTCTGGTTGTCGCAACCGCAATGTTATCGGCGCTCCCGGCACAAGCCGGCGAGAACGACCTGGTCCTGACGCGCTTCGGCCAATTCGTTCAAACCAGCGAAACATGCGCCAACGCCTGCGGCTATGCGGTCAAAGACGAGGAAGGATTCCGCAACCTCACCCGCGATCTCGGCCAAGTCTTCGCGCCGCGCTTCAGCGCCCCGGCCGAGACGCTTGGTGAGGCCGGATTTGCCATCAACCTGATGACGAGCCTTTCGTTTATCGATAACGAGGCCGATTATTGGCAGACCGGCGTCCAGGATCGTAACCCGGAGTCCTCGCTCTTCACCGGTCACCTTCAGATTCGCAAGGGCCTGCCCTTCTCTTTTGAAGTCGGCACCGACCTCTCCTACCTCTTCGCCAGCGAGATGTTCGACGTCGGCGCCCAGGTCAAGTGGGCCCTCAACGAAGGCTTCTATTATTTCCCCGACGTCGCCGTGCGCGGCACCGTGAACACCTTGCTGGGCTCGCAGGACCTCAACCTCATCACCGCAGGCTGGGACATCTCGATGTCCAAAGCGTTTAACGTCGCCAACGTGATGTCGCTGACCCCTTACCTGGGCTACCAGCAGCTCCACATCATCTCGTCGAGCCGGGTCCTCAACGCCTATCCGCAAGACACCCGTCCGCCGCAATTCGACACGAGCGGCGGAGAGACCTTCTCCCCCGAGTTCGTCTTCGAGCAGAAGTCGCAGGCGGTCAACCGCTTCTTCGGCGGCGTTCGCCTCAATGTTTGGATCATGAGCTTCACGCTGGAAGGCGTCTACGCCGATAACGTCACTCAGGGAACCCTGGCGGCGGGCGTGGACTTTTAAGGCGGCTCCTCAAGCACGCCGGCGTCCGGACACACTATGACCCGAATCATCAAGCGCTATCCGAACCGCAAACTCTACGACACCGATCAGAGTACCTATATCACCCTGGAGCAGATCGAGGCCCTGGTGCGCGGGGGAGAAGACCTGCGCATCGTCGACAACACCTCCGGGGAGGATATCACCAAGGCCACCCTCGCCCATATCATCTTCGAGCACGAGAAGACTCGCCCGGACGGACTCCCGCTGAACACGCTGCGCGGCATCATCCAATCGGGCGAGGAGTTCATCAACCGACTGCAGTCGCCGGTGAGCCAGTTTCGCGAAGAATTCCGCCGAAAAGCAGAAGCCATCGAAGAGGGCAGCAAAGCGGTGCGCGACTTCGTCGACTCCACCCAACGCTCGATCGATGAGATGCAGGTGCGCATCGATGATCGCCTGCGCGACGCCGTCGACCAGATCACCCACATCCCCGAGATGAAGCGCGAAATGCGCCAGATGCAGACCCGCATGAGCACGATGCAGTCGCAAATCGACCGCCTCGAGCGCGAAGTCCGCGCCCAGCGCTCCGGCGGCGCGCAAATTAGCTCAGACCCCTTCCGCAACCTCCCCTAAAAACGGCCGCCCCGGCCGTTTGCTGAGCGCGCCGCGCACGCGCTCGCGCCTCCCCTGGCAAAATCAGAACCACGCTTGGAAAAATAGGCATTTCAATAGTAGAGTGGCTAGAGCCAACTCTTTTGCCATAAAATGTCCAATTTCAGACAAGCCACACTGCATGCCAAGGTCATCCTATGATTGTCCGGTGTCCGGAATGTTCGACAGGGTTTAACCTCCCCGACAATAAAGTCACTGAGAAACCGGTGAAGCTGCGCTGCTCGAAATGCAGCCACGTCTTTCACTTCCGCCTCGGTGAGTCCGGGGAAGCTGATATCTTCCTTACCGACTCCGACCGGGAGCAGAATCTCGAGACGAAGGCCGCGGCGTCGGCGGACGCGGCGGACGCCGACAGCCCCGAGCCGGCGGTGCCCGGATTCACCGAGGCATCCGGAGTGTCGGACGCCGACGGTGACGATGACGGTGAAGCCAGCCCAAATAAGACGCAATTTGGCATGCCCGCCGCCGCCCTGCCCAAGCCCGGGGGCTCCAGCCTCGCGTCGAAATTGTCCCAGAAGCTCTCCAAGAGCGCGTCGTCGGATTATAACCCATTTCCGCACGCCAACCTCGACCTGAAGCCGAATGACGCAACCTCCCTGGGGATCCGGGTCGCCCCCGACACCCCCGCCGAAGACGAAGACCTCGGCTGGGCCGAAGAGGCCACGCGCGTGATGGACGTCGACGCCGAAGACGAAGACCCCTTCGCGGGCGCCTTCGAGGGCGAGGGCGAAAGCGCCCAGCAAGAGGCGCTGATCCCCGAAGAGGACCCCTTCGCCGGCGCATTCGCTGACGATGGCGCCGCGGAGGCCGACGCGCCGGCTGCGGCGGAGGCCTCAAGCGAAGAGCAGGCCGAAGACACCGTGCTCGACCAGAAGATCGCGTTTGCCCCGCCGCAGGCCAGCGCTGGACCGCAGGTGCAGACCGAACCCGACGGCGCAGCATCGGCCGCCGCCCAAGCCGCCGTGCTCGGCGCAGAAGCAGGCGCCTCGCCGTTTCACGCAGGCAGCCAGACCTACCGCCCCGAGGATATGGTCGACCCGAGCTTCGGCCAGGGTGGGCCGACCTTCGACCCGGAGCGCGGCATCGTGACCGCGCCTGCCGCCGAAGCCCCCCGCCCTGCGGCGGCGCCCGCGCGCGCGCCAGCGCCGGCCGCTGCCTCCACCCCACAGGCAGAGGCGCCCAAACCAGCGGCCGCGACCAAGAAAGCACGTCCGGCGCCGGCCTGGGAGCCCGAGGATTTTGATGAGCCGATTGCCCCGCATACCATCGGCGGCGGCGGCCCGCAGAAGGCCGCGAACTTCGTGCTCATCCTACTGGTGGTCATGATCGGATTTTTCGGCGTGGTCGCCGCTCTTAGCGGCGGGTTCTTAGACTTCAAGCGCTTCCCGCATATGCTCGAGGTCGCGTTCCAGGGCGCCGAGTTTACGCCGCGCACGGAATGGAAACCCAGCGTCGCGCCGCAGGTGGTCGCCGCGCCGGAGAACCCGATTCGCGTCGAGGGCGTCTTCGCCCAACCAGTTGAGCGCGCAAAGAAGAATACCGTTGTCCTGGTTCGAGGCACCGCTAAAAACACCACCGGTGACAATTTCGCGAAGGTTGAGCTGCGCGCGATTCTCTACGACAATCAGGAGCGGATCATCGCCCAGACCACGGCTCTCTTGGGCGCGAGGGTCCAGCAGTCGGCCCTGGCCGAAGCCGAATCGCCGTCGGCGCTCCTGCCGAGCGAGTCGGCGCAATTACCCGGCCATTCGAGTCAGCCCTTCAGCCTGGTCTTCGACGAACTCGCCCCCGAGGTGCTGGAGCGCGCCGATGTTTCCTACCGCGTTGAAGTTGCCTCAAAGACGCCCTGATCGCAGGTTTAGCCGTACTCACCGGTATCGAGCCCCGATTGCGACACCATGACCGATCAACCCACCGACCGCCCCGGCGCCACGCCGGGGCATGACGCGAGCAACGCCGACGTCGACGCGCTCCAGCAAGCCTTTCAGGCGAGCCTGCGCACCATCAGCAACCTGCCGGAGCTCGATATGCGCGTGGCCGCGCTGGGCGCAACGCTCGAGGCCCGGCCGCCCCGCGAGGTCGCCTGGTGGATCGACCAGCTCATGCGCGGCGCCCTCTGGGGAAAGAACGCAGAGGTCGACGCCATGATGGCCTGCTCGCGCTGGCTGATTCGCGAGCGCGTCGACGATCATTATAATCTAATAAAATCGGTCTTCGAATGCGCCTACCACGACGAACGTCGTGCGATTTTGGCGATTTTGCGCGACCCTCCGCCGCACCAAAAGCTCATCAAGGGCCGCCAATTGGCCGCGCCTGACCTCAAACTCGGCCGCGAGGTCACCCTCGGTGAGCGGCGGTCGTTGGCGCGCGGAAATAACCGAAATATCATCGAGAAGCTGCTTCGAGACCCCAATCGCCTGGTGGTGGAGCAATTGCTCCAAAACCGCAATCTGCGCGAAGCAGATGTGATCTACATCGCCTCAAGCCGCCCCAATGTGCCGGAAGTATTGCGCGAAATCGCGCTGCATAAGGACTGGTATCTTCGCCAGTCTGTGCGCCATACGCTGGTCATGAATCCCTACGCGAGCACCGGCCTGGCGCTCAAGCTTTTGCCGACGCTGAGCATCGAGAAATTGCGCCAGGTGCGAAACGCCTCGCACCTCCACCCGCTGGTGCTCGAGACGGCCGCGCTGCTGGTCGAGTTGCGCGAGCAGCGCACCGCCCCCTGGGGCATCTAGAGCGCCGCTGAGCCTGGGCGAGGCTCCATCAGGCGGCGCCCTCGCGAGCGCCGCCCATTACTCCAAGGTCAACCCGCCAACTGGTCGCGCGCCGCGTTGATCGCGTCTTCGATAAGCTTCAAATACGCGTCGCGGTCGGCCTCCGATTCGGCCTCGACGCGCAGCACCAACACGGGCTGGGTATTCGAAGCCCGCACCAATCCCCAGCCGTTTTCGAATTTCACCCGCACGCCGTCGATGGTGATGACGTCGTGGTCCGCGCTGAAATGATCGGCGACGACGCCCGGGATCTTGAACTTCAATTGCTCGTCGCAATCCATGCGAATCTCGGGCGTCGCGAAGGTCTCAGGGACACCGTCGAGCAGCGAGGAGAACGGCGCGTCGGTGGCCGACAAAATCTCCATCGCGCGGCAGGTCGTATAGAGCGCGTCGTCAAAGCCGAAGAAGCGGTCGTTGAAGAAGATATGCCCGCTCATCTCACCGGCCAACTCGGCGTCGGTCTCGATGATCTTCGCCTTAATCAGGCTATGTCCGACCTGGGCCATCACCGGCGTGCCGCCCCGGGCCTCGATATCATCGAAGAGGGTCTGCGAGCATTTCACCTCGCCAATAATCGTGGCGCCGGGCGTCGCTTTAAGCAGCGCGCGACCCAGGATGATGAGCAATTTATCGCCCCAGATGACATCGCCCTTCTCGTCAACTGCGCCGATGCGGTCGCCGTCGCCGTCATAGGCGACGCCGAGGTCGCATTTCTCGCGGCGCACCACCTCGATCAGGTCCTGCAGGTTCTCTTCAACCGTCGGGTCGGGATGATGGTTCGGGAACGCCGGATCGGGGTCCGAATACAGCTCGATAACCTCGCCGCCAAACACCCGGCGAACCAACTCGGGGGCGACTACGCCGGCCGCGCCGTTGCCGCTATCAAGCGCCACCTTCAGCTTGCGCTTGCCCGGCGTGATATCCTTGCGCACCCACTCGATATACTCCTCGATAATCGTCGCGTGATCGTTGAGCGTGCCGCGCTCACCGCCGACCACGAAGTCGCCGCTCTCGGCGAGCTCGCGCAACTCCTGGATGCTCTCGCCGTGCAGGGTTTCCTTGCCCATCATCATCTTGCAGCCGTTATATTCGGCCGGGTTATGACTGCCCGTGATCTGAATCACGCCGTCATAGCCGTGGATATGGCTGGAGAAATAGACCAACGGCGTGGGCACCATGCCCAGGTCGAAGACGTCGATGCCCGCGCTCTGAAGGCCTTCGGCCAGGGTCGCAAATATCCGGTCGCTCGAGCCGCGCGCGTCGCGCCCCACCGCCACGCGCAACTTCGCGTCGGGCTTGGCGTCGGCGTTCAGGCGCAACAAACGGGTCGCATAGGCGCGACTGATCTTGGCGATCACTTCGTCAGAAAGGTCGGTCGCGGCGATGCCTCGAATATCGTATTTTCGGAAAATATCGGGATTCACGCAGTGGCTCCAGCTCTAAGTTAAATCATCATTGAATTGAGTTTTTCAAAATCGAACGCTCGCGCAGGGTGCCCGAGATCGCGACGCTTCGCAATTAGCATGGTCGCGGCGAGTGTGCTCACATATTAATCTTGCTCGGGAACTCCACCTCGAACCACCAATCGCGCCACGGCTGCGGCACGCAAAAGAGGCTCGTATCAAAGGTGAGCACGAACCAGGCCCGCAGGCTGGGGTCATCGCGAAATTGCTCGTAGATCGCCGAGTTAAACTCCCAGGCGGTCTCGACTCGGCGCGGGCCCGTGCGCTGAATCTCACCGCCCAGTATATTGCGCCCAACCAGGCGTATGGGCGCCACCGCGCCGCCCTTCTCAATCGTAGTCTCCAGGCGGATGTCGACCAGATGGTCCATTAAGTCCTGGGTGGTCTTATCATCATAAAAGCCGTCATTTCGCTGCTCGAGCGCGGCTTCAAACATCAGACGCCCGCTGACCCAGCGAAGTCGCGCGCCGCCGCACAGCCGCAGCCGCGCCACTCCTTCGCCGTAGCCGGGCAGTTGAGCCAAGAACGCCGCCCGCTCCGACCACTTCGCAAAAGGCACCGCCACCCACGCCGGCTCGGCGGAGTTCGCATAATTCCAAATGGCCACCGAGTCGTGCTCGGCGTACATCGAGTACCCGCGCAAGCCCGCGCCGACTGAGCCGCGGCCTTCGACCATTTCTGCAATCTCTAAAGCGCTCTTTGCGTCATCGTATTCCTGCATCGATAGATAGCGATCCCCCGCGAAAATCCGGCGCACGCGTCGCCCATCGGTCGCCAATAACTCGGGCAAATGCCCGTTGAGCGCATCCGCGAGCGAGCGCTGGCGCCACAAGAAATACCGGAACGCCTCGTTCCCCGCTAAAATGCCCGCTGACTGTCTCTTGGGACTCGACACCACATGCCTTTGGTTAAGTCGGAACTCTTGGTCTTTCGCGCAACCGGGTGCGTTGGTTCCCGTAGGTGTAGCGCATGGCGCCGATTTTTGCCAACAAAACCGCGCCCCAAGCCGCCGCGCCGAGGCGCGGCGGCTTGGGGCGCATGGCGAAGAGTCTCCCCCCCGCGGCGAACCAAAAACCCCGGCACCGCGATAATCCCTAGTTGACAGGTAGGAATACATGGGTATTACTGAATCGGTACTTAGATTCGGCTTCTACGCCCAATCGACCCACTGCCCTTCGCGCGAATGCGCGGATTTCGTCGCAAAATCCCTATGGAGATTCAAAATGAACAATAAACGGTTTCGCCTCGGATACTCGCTGCTTGGATTATTATTACTCATCGGCTTCATCGGCGCCTGCGGTTCCTCGTTTGAGATCATCGACGACCGGCCCGAAGAAGAGCGAAACGCGGTCGCCGCGCCCCTGAAGGGACAGGTCGTGATCGAACTTGCCGAGTTCGAGCAGCTCGCCGGCGAGGGCGCGACCATCATCGACGTGCGCAAGCTCGAGGAATACGAGCAGGGACACTATCCCGGCGCCGTGCACAACAACGGCGGGCGCGAGTGGAAAGACGACTTCGGCATCTTGATCGCCGACATTCCGCTGGCCCAGCAACTGGTGCGCGACCTGGGCGTCGACAACGCCCGCCCGGTCGTCATCTACGGCAGCCCGCGCTCCACCGGCGCGTTTCGACTCCACTGGACCCTCGAATACTACGGCCACGGCGAAGTCTACGTGTACGCCCCCGGCTACCCGGCCCTTGAGGCGGGGCTGAACTTCACCCCGGAGACCGACGCGCCCGAAATCACGAAAGGCGACTTCGTCCTGGCCAAGCGCCCCAGCGCGATCGCAACGGCCGACGAAGTCCGCGCCGCCATCGACGACGAAAACGCCGTCCTGATCGACACCCGCCGCGAGACCGAGTTTGAGGGCACCGAGGTGCGTCAATCCGGCGACCAGGATGACCCTCGTCAGGGTAATATCCCCGGCGCCATCTGGTATTATTGGGAGAATGTCTTCGACGAGAACGACAACCTTCGCCCCAAAGAAGAGATCCGCGCTGAATTCGAAGCCGCGGGCTTCCTAAAAGAAGGCGCCGTCGTGGTCGCCTATTGCCAGACCGGCACCCGCTCCACGGTGATCTACGGCCTGCTGCGCTGGCTCGGCGAAGAGCCCAAGAATTACGACGGCTCCTGGGCCGAATGGTCGCGCGGCGACTACCCCATCGCACAACCCCAGCTTGAGAATCACAGTGAATAAGCACACGCATTTCGCCGCCCTTCTGGGCGGCCTTACCCTCCTCGCCGGCCTCGCGGCGCCCGCCCACGCGGGCCCGTGGGTCAAGGCCCCCGGGGAGTCTTATCTGAAGGTGTCGGGCTCCAGTTTCTCCAGCGACCAGGCGTTTAACCTCGACGGAGAGTTGGTCGACGCGGGGTATAGCGCCTCGCAGAAGGGCCTGGGTCTTTACGGCGAGGTGGGCGTATTCCCCGGAGTCGCCCTGAACTTCAATACGGCGTTCTATAAGAGCACCAACGAGATCAGCCCGCGCGAGCGCTACCACCGCTGGGGCGCCGGCGACCTCGACCTCGCCCTGCAAATTGCGGTGCTTGAGGGCTCCTGCTCGGCGTCGGTCGCCCCCGGCGCGCGCATCCCGCTGTACTCCGGCACGCTCAGCGCGCAGAACGGCTTAAGCGCGGTCGATATGGGAAAACAGGGTGTGCAGCGCTATACGCCCGCGCTCGGCGACGGCAGCGTGGATCTCGTGGCCCACGCATCATTTGGCTGCTCCCTCTACCCCATCCCGGGCTGGTTCGGCGTGCAAACCGGGCCGCGCATTCGCCTCAACGGCTTTGGTGATGGCGTCGACTTCGCCGCGGATTTCGGCGTCTTCGTCTGGCCCGAGCGTATCGCGCTGATGGTACGCGCCGACGGCGTCCAGACGCTCACCAGCGACAACGAGCGCCCCACCAAAAGCTACCTCAACCTTTCGGGCGGCGTCATCGCGAATATCTACGCCGGCTTTGCCCTCGAGGCCAACGCTAGTTATATTCCGGTGGGTGAATTCGTCGCCCAGGGATGGACGGCAACGCTCGGCCTCAGCTATAGCGGCGACGTCTTCCAGAACCCCTACGAATAAGCCGGCCCGGGGGGACGTCTGCTGCAGCCATCCACCGAATCTCGGCGCACCGGCGCCGAGATTTAGCCATTTCTCCCGCCCGCAAAGCACCTATCCATGATGTCTCGACCTAAAATCGCACTGCTTATCGCGCTCCTACTCCTACTTGCAGGCGCAGGCGTCTACTTCTTTGTGCAGAAGTCGGTCGAACTCGAGGATAGCGAAGTTGCAAGCGCGCCGCACGAAGGTTCATCGGCGAAAGCCTACGCCAACATCCCGCCCGAAGAGGTCGTCGAGCGGGCCTGGGCGTTTTACGAGTCGCGCCCGTATTTCCAGCGCCCTCGCCCGCCAAACGACGTGCCGGCCGGCTTGCCCGACACCAAGGCGTCGACCTGCGGCGGCTGCCACACCGAGATCTACCAGGAATGGCAGCTCTCGACGCATCGGCGCGCCTGGCTCGATGACGCGCAATTTATGGCCGAGTTGGAGAAATCACGCGGCGGCGACGACCACCAAAACGACGTCGGCTGGATGTGCGTCAATTGCCATACGCCGAACATCGAGCAGCTCCCCGAGTTAGTCGTGGATCTCAAAGACGGCCAAATCAATCAGCCTATTTACGCCAAAAACCCACGCTTTGACCGGGAGTTCCAGGACGAGGCGATCTCGTGCGCGACCTGCCATGTGCGCGACGGCGTGGTCTACGGGCCCTTTGGCGACACCGACGCCCCGCACGCCACCGCCAAAGATCCCAAACTCCTCACGCCCGACAATTGCACCCAATGCCATAACGCCGAGGCGATGTTTCCGGCGCAGAACCTCGGCTGCTTCTTCACCACCGGCAAGGAATGGGCGTCCAGCGACTATCCGAAGACCGACCAGACCTGCCAATCCTGTCATATGCCGCAGGTTGAGCGAAAACTCGCAGGCGCCTTCGACCGCCCGCCCCGCATGACCCGGCGCCACTGGTTTGGCGGCTCATTAATCCCAAAGAAGCACGCGTTCGCTGACGCCCTGGAGCCGCTCAAAAAGGTCTACGGCAGCGGCGTCGATATCGAATTGCTCGCGACCACGGCGGACGCGCAGGCCACCGGCACACCCGACCCGGACTTCGGCGCAGACTCAACCCGCTGCGACGCCGACCAGCCCTGCCTTCGCTATTGGGTGCGCCTGAGCAATCGCAACGCCGGCCACAAATTCCCCACCGGCGACCCCGAGCGCCACGCCGAGATCCACGTCAGCGCGACCAACGCCCAGGGCGAGGTCATCGCGCAGGCCAGCGACCTTATCGCCTCGCGCTACCAATGGTGGCCGAGCATCGAGAAGCTCACCGATAACCGCATCCTCCCGGGGGCACACCACGACATCCTCCTCGAAATCCCGCTCGACGCGAGCGAGGACAAGCGCAAGACCGCGCCGATTACCGTCGAAATCAACGCCCATAAATACCGCATGTATAAGGAAGCCTTTGAGCATCACGACTTGGAGGGCGAAACCGTGCGCGGGCGTCAATTTCACCTCTCCAAATGGCGTTTTACGCCCGCCGACCCCTCGCCGAAACTCCTCAGCGTCACCGACGACGCGGGCACCCGCAGCGGCGACGAAGGGGCCCCCTGAGCGCCCGAATCCGTGCCGGAGCCGCGATACTCGGGCCGAACTACTTTTGACTATCACCAACGCTTCGACGCGTGATAAAAGCTAAGCCGCGTCGCCCTTTCCGCGAAATTTCTCGCCAGCACCGAATCTTACCCCATGGGGAGATGTTGTAGACGGCGCGCTTCGGTGGTTGGCAAAACCCATCGGAATGCGCCATGCTTTCGATTGCGTTAGACTTAGCCGCACTAATTTGGGTACAACGCGTATTCACAAGCTCAAAGTAACGGACGATATGGATAGCCAAACTCCACAACCTGAAGCCGCCGCCCAGCGCCGCCAGATCCTGGCGCTGGTCAAACGCGTGGAGCGTCGCGTTCGCTTCCAGCGCGCGCTGGAGCGTGGCACCGCGGGCGGCGTCGTCTATTTGATGCTGATGGCGGTCGTCGTCACGCTCTACACGACCCTGTGGATGAGCTGGGACACGCTGGTCATCTTGGCGCTTGCCCTGGCCGCCCTGCCGATCGGCATGGCGCTGTGGGGCTGGTTCTCCAACATCGACCGCGTCGCCCTCGCCCAGCGCATCGACCGCGCCAACGACCTCCACGACCGCCTCTCCACGGCCTTGAGTCTGCTGGAGGCGGGCAAAGATGATGCCTTCGTGCGCGCCCAGATTCGCGACGCGCTGGCCCATCAAGATAAGGTCGACACCGCGATCGCTGCGCCCTTTCGCCGGCCCACCGACCTGGTCCCGTTCGGCATCTTTTTGGTCGCGCTGATCTTGCTGTCGTTCTTCCGCCCGCCCTCGCACACCCATCCGCTGCCGGAGCCGCTCATCATCAAGCACGACCGGGTGCTCAGCGCGTCAACCCTGGCCATCGAGCGCGACCGCCTCGAGCAGATGAAGAAGGCGCTCAGCGACGTCGAAGACCCTCGGGTTCAAGCCCTGCTCGATGAGATGGAGTCGCTGCTCGACGACGTAGAGAATCAGGAAATCTCCGAGAAAGAATTCCTGGAGCGTATCGATCAAATTGAGGAAAAATACTTCAACACCCTCGAAGATGAGACCACCGAAGAGATCGCGGACAAGTTAAAAAAGGCCGCCGAGGAGCTTGAGAAAGAAGCTTCCGAAGAGCTCAAAAAACATGAGGAATTGCAAGAGGCCATCGACGCCTTCAAAGAAAAAGACCTCTCCAAGGCCTCGGACGCGCTGAACAAATTGGCCGAGAAGTTAAAGGACAAAGATATCAGCAAGGAAGACGCCGAGCGCCTGGCCAAGCTGATGGAGAGCTTCGCCGATAAGATCGATCTGGAAGACCCCGCCCTCAAGGCGCTGGCCGAGAAGCATCGCGACCTCATCGATAGCCTGAGCAAGAAGCTCGACATGAAGGGCAACCTGAGCGCTGACGAGAAGAATCAGCTCGACCGCGCCAAAGAAAAGCTCGACGATATCGAGAAGCGCCAGAAGAAAAACCAGGAGCGCCCCGCCAACCGTCAGCTCAAACAGATCCGACGTAACACCAAGGATATGGCCAAGAAGCTGAAGGAAGAGGGAGAGAAAGGCCAGAACACCGGTGAAAAGGGGGAGAAAGGCGAACAGAAGGACCCAAACGCCAAACAAGAGGGTCAGAAGGACAAACAAGGCGAGCAGAGCAAAAAAGGCGAGCAGGGCAAAAAAGGCGAAGAGAAAGGCAACGACGGTAAGGAAGGCAAAGATAGCCAGGATAGCCAAAAAGACGGCCAATCTTCGCCCAGAGAACAGGCCGGAAAGATGGCTGAAGACGCCGCTGAAGCCCTAAAAAAAGGCGGCGAGCAGCAGAAGAGCCGTGAGCTTCGCGAGCAGGCCAAAAAGCAACTCGACCAGATGAAAGAGACCATGCGCCGCTCCTCGCCGCAGGAATCCGACCAAGACGGCGAAGAGTCCGAGGCGATGCGTAAATTCCTGGAGCGCGCCAAGGGCGAGCAGGATGGCGAGGGCAAAGAAGCCGGGGCGAATAAAAATAAACCGATGGACAAGCCCGGCGGCGGCGACGCCCAGGAGGCCAACGGCGCCGGCGAAGGCGAGGGAAATAAAGAGCTCGGCGAGGCCACCAAGATGGATAGCCAGGGCAAGGACACCAAGCTAGAGGGCGCCGACGGCGATGGCCCCACTAAATCCGAGATCATCAGCGCCGCCAGCGAAGAAGGCTTCGCCACCACCGAATATAAAGACGTCTACGTCGACTATGAATCGGTGGTCGAGGAAGTCATGGACCGCGAAGAGGTCCCCGCCGGCTACCGCTACTATATCAAACGCTATTTCGAGCTTATCAAGCCGCGCGATTGATGCGCAGCACACCGGGTGCGCGCGGCTGATACCCGCGCCCCAATCCACCGTCTAAACTGCAGGGAGTTCAACGGCATGACCACCGACGCACAAGCCCCAACATCGGCTAAAATCGAAGAAAAAGTCGCCCAATTCCAGCGAGATTGCCTGCGCATGCGCGAGGAGATGGGCAAGATGATGGTCGGGCAGCGCCCGATCATCGACGGCGTGCTCATCACGATGCTCTCCGGCGGCAACGTCCTGCTCGAGGGCGTGCCCGGTCTGGGTAAAACGATGCTCGTGCGAACGCTGTCTGAGACCCTCGGCCTGGCCTTCTCGCGCATCCAATTCACGCCCGACCTGATGCCCACCGACATCCTGGGCACCACGATGATCGTGGACGATGAGCAAGGCGGAAAGCATTTCAAATTCGAGCGCGGCCCGATCTTTGCCAATATCGTGCTCGCCGACGAGATCAACCGCGCCACGCCCAAGACCCAGGCCGCGATGCTCGAGGCCATGCAGGAGCGCAGCGTCACCATCGGCAAAGAGACGATGAAGCTCGACGACCCGTTCTTCGTGCTGGCCACCCAGAACCCGCTGGAGATGGAGGGCACCTACCCGCTGCCCGAGGCCCAGCTCGACCGCTTCTTATATAAGCTCAACGTGCCCTTCCCCTCGCTCGACGAGTTGCACACGATTATGGAGCGAACCACCCAGAGCGAGCGCCCCGAGGTCAGCGAGGTCATCGACCAGAAGCGCCTGCTGGAGATGAAGGAATTTGCCCGCCAGGTGCCGCTGGCCCGCCACGTCCAGGACTACGCGCTGCGCCTTTTGCAGGCCACACACCCGGATAACCCCAGCGCCCCGGACATCACCAAGCGCTACGTGCGCTTTGGCTCCTCGCCGCGTGGCGCCCAGGGCATCCTGCTCTCCTCGAAGGTGCGCGCGCTCTTCGACGGCCGCTTCAACGTGAGCACCGACGATATCCGCGCCTCGGCGCTGCCGGCGTTTCGCCACCGCGTGATCCTGAACTTCGAGGGCGAAGCCGAGGGCATCACCAGCGACCAGATCCTGGCTGAAATCCTGAAATCCGTGCCCGAAAACAGCAAATAAGCAGGATATATGGCTCCCAAAGACGACCCATTTGACGACGCGTTCCTCAAGAAGCTTGAGTACCTCTACGTCGTCTCCAAGAAGATCGTGGCCGGCAAAAACCAGGCCAAGCGAAAGACGCGGCTGGTCGGCAGCGGCATCGACTTCGCCGATCACCGCCCCTACGCGCCCGGCGACGACTTCCGCGGGCTCGATTGGAAGGTCTTCGCGCGCACCCAGAAGCTCTTCTTGCGCCTCTTCGAGGAGGAAGAAGACCTCTATATCTACTTCCTCATCGACTGCAGCCCGTCGATGATCCTGGGGGAGCCGACGAAGTGGGAATACGCCAAAAAACTGGTCGCCGCGCTGGGTTATATCGGGCTGAGCAACCTCGACCGCGTCAGCGTAATCCCCTTCTCGAGCAAATTGGACGGCCGGCTGCCGCCCGCCCGCGGCAAGGCGCAGATCTTTAAGATCTTCGACTTTTTGCGCAAGCTGGAGCCCGGCAAAAACACGTCGCTTGAGGACGCATTCTCGACCTTCGTCACCCAGAATAAACGCCAGGGCATCGCGGTCGTCCTGAGCGATTTTTACGACCCAAGCGGGTTTGAAGAGGGCTTAAATAAATTACGCTATTTCAAATTCGAACCCATCGTCCTGCATATTTACGACGAGCGCGAGTTGAACCCGACGCTCCAGGGCGAGATGGAATTGGTGGACGTAGAGACCGGGGAGGTGTGTCGGGTGACGCTTACTCCCGAGCTGGTGCGCGAGTACCGCCAGGCGTTTATCGACTTCAGCGACGAACTCGAAGATTATTGCACCCGCAAATCGGTGCTCTATTTCCGGGTTCCCATCCAAGAGGCATTCGACGAGCTGGTATTGCGCGTCTTTCGTGCCGGAGGATTTCTTAAATAATGCAATTTACTGGCCTCCCATTCAGCACGATTATGACGCTGGCAGGCGTCGTCGCCGTCGGCGTGACCGTGCTCTATCTCCTGAAGCTGCGAAAGCGCCGCATTCAGGTGCCCTTCTCGCACCTGTGGTCGCGCGTGCTCGCCAACAAGCGCACCCAGACCAGCTTCTGGCGTCGGTTTCGCCGCATCCTCTCCTGGTTGCTCCATATCATTATGGTCGCCCTGCTGGCCTTTGCCCTGGCCGACCCGCACCCATCCGACGAGGCGGTCAAGGGTCGCCACCTGCTCTTGCTCATCGATAATTCGGCGAGCATGGCGGCGACCGATGTCAGCGGCGGCGCCGACCGCATGGATGTGGCGCGCCAAAAAGCCGCCGAAATTCTCGACTCGGTCGGCCCCGAGGACCGCGTCATGCTCGCCGCGTTTAACGAGCATATTCAACCACTTAGCCCATTCGTTGCGCAGGCATCTCTGCTGGAGAAGCCGCTCCAAGAGATCGAGGCGGTCGCCACCGGCACCTCCTACGACGACGCGCTGAGCTTCGCCGCAGACTCCCTGCGCGGCACCACCGACGCCCAGCTCGTGCTCATCAGCGACGGCGCGGGTCTTAGGGAGGCGACGCTCGATAAGTTCGACTTCGGTGAGAACACCATTATTCGCCACCTCAAGGTCGGCGAGAGCGGCGGAAATATCGGCGTCACCGCCTTTAATGTTCGCCGCTACCTGTCCAACAAGCTCGACTACGAGCTCTTTGTGCAGGTGCGCAATTATTTTGACCGCTCGGTCGAGGCCGAGCTCGAGATCTACGCCGACGGCCGCCTCGTCGACACCAAACCGATTCGACTTGAGGCCAACGAGACCAAGCAGGACTTCTACCCAAGCCAGGCCGTCGCCGGCGAGCGACTTGAGGCGCGCGTGCGCCTGACCAGCCGCGACGCCCGCGACCATTTCCCGATGGACAACCGGGCCTTCGCGATGCTGCCGAAGACCCAAAAAGCCAGCGTCTTGCTGGTCAGCGACGGGAACCTCTTCCTGGAGGGCCCGTTGATGCTGAACCTAAATATCAAACTAAAGAAGGTCGCCACGGCCGAATATACGCCCGAGATGTCTGGGCAATATGACGTCACTCTATTCGACCGCTTCGCCCCGCCCAAAGATATATTGCCCGAGGCCGGAAACTTCGTGTTCTTTAACCCGCCGGCCGAAAACTCCCCCTGGGAGGTCAGCGGCGTCATCGAAGACCCGATCATCACGACGGTGCAGAAGAGCCATCCGTTGATGCGTTGGATAACGCTCAAGGACCTCAACATCACCGAGGCGTCTCAGTGGCGCACCGGGCGCTGGGACTCGGTGGTCGCGTCCTCCTTCGGCAAGCCGATCGTCGTCACCCGCGCCGAGGTCGACCAAAAGATGGTCGGCATCGCCTTCGATATCCAGAAGAGTGACCTGCCGCTTCGCGTCGCGCTGCCGGTCCTCATGATCAATATCATCGACTATTTCACCCTCGATGACGCCAGCTATATCCCGAATTATACCACCGGCGAGACCTGGGCGGTGGACCTGGGAATCGACGTCGACAAGGCCACAGTGACTCGCCCGAGCGGCGAGCAAATCGAAGTCCCAGCGTTTAATAAACGCGCGCTTTTTCAGGGCGATGAGATCGGTTTTTATACCATCACCGCGTCGACCAGCGGCGAGAACCCGACCAAGGTTCGACAGACCATCGCCGGCAATCTCTCGAATCCCGAGGAGTCGCGCATCACGCCGACCGACCTCGAATTGGGAGACAAAGAGGTCGAGCAAGGCGTCGATAATCTGATCTTCGAGCGCAACGAATTGTGGATCTGGGCGATACTCGCCCTGCTCGCGCTGCTGCTGCTCGAATGGTTTAGCTATAACCGTCGCATCACCGTTTAATCTGGATTCTTCAGAATCGAAAAGTAGAGACTGGCGATGATTATTAAACCCAACAAAATCACCGAAGCCTTATTCTGGGTGCTCCTGGTCGGCGCGTGGTTGGCGATGGGATACGCGTTCTTTAACCGAATTGTGGAGCCCGGCGTTGACCTGATCGCGTTCGAGTTCCAGGGACGAAGCGTCGAGATTCTGGCCCCGCTCTTCTTCGGTGTGTTGCTGATCTTGCCTGTCTTGCCGCTAGTGAATCGCTTCACGCTGAGCGACCTGCCGCGCGCCCAGCGCGTCATCAATATCGTGATGCGCGGGCTGATCATCGCGGCGCTGACCGGGGCGCTTATTCAAGTGGTGCTGACGAGTTTTGAATCTCGTGTTTCCACGATCTTCCTGGTTGATACGTCTGCCTCGGTTCCAGACTCATCCATTAAAGAAGCACTTGAATATATCAATCAGGCCCGGGACGCCCGCGGTGAGCGCGACGAGGTCCAGGTGCTGGGCTTTGCGCGCCATCCCTACAGCATCGCGCTGCCCGCCGAGGGCGCGCTCACCGAAATCGCGCGCCCCGCTGCCGAGGATGACGGCCTCGACACCAACCCGGCCGCAGCCCTTCGCATGGCCTACGGTCTCTTCCCGCAGGACCATATCAAACGCATCGTCATCATCTCGGACGGCAACGAAACCCGCGGTGATTTCCTAAGCGAAGCCCACCGCGCCAATGAGTTCGGCATCCGCCTCTATAATAAGGAAACCGAGATTGAGATGCGCCCCGAGGTCATGGTGCGCGCGCTCGATGTGCCGGAGAAAATCGAGCTCGGTACGCCCTTTAAGATCACCGCCCAGATCTTCTCAAATCACCCGGATTCGGCGACCCTTCAACTCTGGCAAAATGACTTCAGGGCGGGCACCCAAAAGGTTGATCTGGAGACCGGCGTCAACGAAGTCGTCTTCGAGACGGTCGTCTCAGAGCCCGGCTTTATGGAATTCAAGCTCGAGATGAAGGTCGACGGCGAAGACCATTTCGAGGCCAATAACCAATATGTCTACAGCACCAATATCAGCGGCAAGCCGCGGGTGCTCTATGTCGAGGGAGAGATTCGCTCGCGCCTGTATTTGGAGCGCGCGATGCGCGACCAGCAATTCGAGTTGGAGACGCGCGGGCCGATGGGGCTGCCCAAAACCCTCAAAGAATTCGAGAGCTTTGACCTGGTGCTCATCTCGGACCTCGCCGCGACCTATATGTCGACCGAGCAGATGAAGCTGCTGGACCAATATGTCAAAGAGCTCGGCGGCGGCCTGGTCATGGTCGGCGGCGACTCTTCCTTCGGCCCAGGCGGCTATTATGGGAGTTATTTGGAAGAGATCCTTCCGGTCGAATTCGAGCCCAAGAAAAAGCGCGAGACCCCGAGCCTTGCCCTGATGCTGGTCATTGACAAATCCGGCTCGATGGCCGGCGACCGCATCGAATTGGCCAAAGAGGCATCCAAGGCGGCGGTCAAGATTCTGGGCAAAAACGACAAGGTCGGCGTCATCGCATTTGACGATACGGTGGAGCATCTGGTGCGCATGCAAAAGGCGACCAACCGCGTGCGCATCTTGAGCGATATCAGCCGGCTGCAGCCCAGCGGCGGCACCAATATCGCCAGCGGAATCGAAGCTGCGTTTGAGACACTTTTGCTCACGCCAGCGCGCAAAAAACACGTCATCCTGCTCACCGACGGCCACTCGGACTCGAGCAATATCTTCTCCGAATTGCTCCCGTCGATGCGCATCTCAGATATGACCGTCTCGACGGTGGCGGTGGGCGGCGAGTCGGCGTCGACGCTGCTCAAACGGATCGCGGAGGGCGGCGGCGGGCGCTATTATTTCACCAGCAACCCCTATAATATTCCGCGCATTTTCATGAAAGAGACCTCCACGGTGTCGCGCTCATCGATGGTCGAGGAGCCCTTCCGCCCCAGGGTCGTCAAGCAGACGCAGATGCTCAAAGGCATCGACTTCTCGCGCGCGCCCTATCTTTTGGGCTACGTATCCACCCAGGCCAAACGCGGGGCCGAAACCCTGATGGTCTCCGACTATAACGAGCCCATCCTGGTGCGCTGGCGCCGCGGGTTAGGCAAGGTTGTCGTCTTCACATCGGACCTTAAAAACCGCTGGGCGGTGCAATGGGTTCGCTGGCCGGGCTACTCGAAATTCTGGGCCCAACTTATCCGCGACACCATGCGCACCGATGACCGCATGAACCTGGCGATGCGCACCGAGATCGACCAGGGCCGCGCGCATCTCGTGGTCGACGCGGTTGGCCAGGACGACCGCTTCATCAACGGGCTGCAGTCGTCAGTGACGCTGCGCACGCCGTCGGGCAAAAATAAGACCGTCACCCTGGAGCAGACCGCCGCGGGACGCTATGAAACCCGGGTCGAGCTGGACGAATACGGCTCCTACGGCCTCAAGGCGCGCCACGATATCGACGGCGACACCCTGGCGGTGAGCCTCGGCAGCATCTCCTATCCCTACGCCCGCGAATATCTATTCCTGGAGCCCAATCGCCAGATGCTCCAACAGGCCGCGGCCATCGCCGGCGGCGCGACCAACCCGACGGCCGAGACCCTCTTCGACCCGATGGGCGAAGAGGTCAAATACCGCCGCGAATTGTGGCCCTATTTCCTCATCGTGGCCCTCGGCCTGCTCTTGCTCGACCTCGCCCTTCGCCGCATCCGCCTCTGGGGCAGCACCGAGTTGAAATGGGGAAACTATTTCAAATAAGCCCAGATGCCCCAATGACGCAGTCTTTTCGACGATTAACTGCGAAATTGGGGCATTTTTGAATGCAACGTCATATGCTGACGTCTTATGGACGCTCCCCCAACCGCACGACGGCGGGACGGGATTTTGAACCTGACTCTCGCGGATATTTGAAGTGATGAAACATCTTTCACGTAAATATTTACTCGCCATGCTCGTCCTGGGCGCCTTCGCATCAAGCGCTGCTTGCACCGAACCCCGAGAACAATTGGGAAGTTGCGTGAGCGACTCCGAATGCCCGACCGACCGCGTCTGCGGCGATGAAGGTGTGTGCGTCGCGCCCGACGATGAACCCGACGCGGGCGACGTCGACAATAACGACCCCGACGCGGGCGATGTCGACAATAACGACCCCGACGGTGGCTCCGACACGCTCTGCCCTGCACCCACGATCACCCCGGCGGGCGCGCAAAACGATTCCTCATCTGCGAGCGCCCTGCCCGGCAGCACCATCCGCCTGGACGGGCGCCGAGACGACGACGCCGTGGTCACCTACCAGTGGCGCTTCGTCGACTTCCCCTATTCCGAGACCATCGCCGAGCTTGAGCCCAAACTCGTCGCCCACGCCAACGGGACCGCGGACTTTAAGGCCGAGGCCCTGGGTCTCTATACCGTCGAATTAGAGGTCAAAGATGCTAATGGCGCGTCGGTCTGCCCGCCGACCACCGCGCAGGTCCTGGTGGAGACCGATGACCAGATCTATGTGGAGCTGGTCTGGGAGACGCCCGGCCAAACCGACAAGGACGCCAGCGGACCCGACCTCGAGCTCCATTATAAGCATCCCAACGGCACCTGGGCTCAGTGGGACCCGCCGCTCGACATCTTCTGGTACGTCCCCACCGCCGACTGGGGCATCCCGGGCGACAGCAGCGACGACCCGGTGATGCGCCGCTTTATCGACCACGGCCCCGGCCCCGAAGCCATCGCGCATAAGAAGGCCGACCCGCTGGTCTATAGCGTCGGCGTCTACTCCTATGACGACAAAGATTTCGGCCCGAGCTTCGCCACCGTTCGCGTGTACCTCGACGGCGAACTCGCCGACGAAGTGCCCAATATCGAGATGCCCGAGACCAATCATTTCTACGAAGTACTGACCATCGACGCCGGCCAACAAACCACTGAATACCTCGACAACCACTATGAAGATTTTCTCGAAATGTAATGCGCTGCCGCGACACAAAGCCCATCCCCGCGCGCCCAAGCTCGGCGCGCTCGGCCTGGGAATCGTCGCGCTATGCTTCGCCGCAGGTTGCCAATCGGGCGGGTATTCGGAGATCACCACCGGGGAGAACACCGCTCCCCAGCGCGCCAACACGCCCCGGCCGATCAAGCAGATCACCTACGACCCAGCGCCGGCCGCCAACGAAAACGAAGCGGCGCTGGAGGGCGGAGTCTGCCGGCCTGGCTCAACCTTTCGGACCATCACCGGCGAGGCCGCCCAGCCCGAGGCCTGCCGCGAGATTTGTCGCAACCTGATGGACTGCATGGCCTTCACCTTTATGTCATCGCCCACCGAAGCGACCCGCTGCGAGCTAAAACACTCGGTGCCGGAGGCGATGGTGGGCCCGGAGAGCGACCCCAAGGGCTGTGTGTCCTGGGTAAACCCACGCGCCAGCGCCCGAATCGCGCAACTCGAAGCGCAGCGTTTCGAATTGCGCAGCCAGCGCCCCGGCGAAAATCTTCGCGAGTTTGAGATGGACCAGGCTGATCCGGCGATGTGTCAGAAGGCCTGCGATAATCTGCGCGACTGCCAGGCGTTTACCTACACGCGCCCCGGCTATGACGGCGAACAGGCACGCTGCGCCCTTAAGACCGAGGTCCGGGCGCCGGTCGCCGACCAAGATTGCTGCATTTCGGGACTAAAATAGGCATGTTTCAAACGCCGCGCGTGCGCCTTTTCGGGCTCACGCGCGGCGCGGTCTGCGATTGATTCAACGTCTTCTAGACGTGGTTGCCAACAAGGGTTATCATCGGGTCGACCGTCTGTTTTGTTTTCCTAAAAATGCTTGATAAAACGCGATGAAACACGCAATCTCAGTGCTCTTATCCGTAGCTCTCGTCAGCGCCGCGCTACCCAGCGCCGTCTTTGCCGAAGATCTCACCGAAGGCACGGCCGCTGCAGGAGACGAAACGCTTAGCCCCGAAGAACGGGCTCGCCGCGTTGAGTCACTCGCGTCTTCGGGCGCAGACGCCTATCGCAGCGGCGATTTCGAGGGGGCGATCCGAGCGTTTAAGGAAGGCTATCGCCTCGAGCCGGTGCCCAACCTCCTATATAATATCGCCAAAAGTTACGAAAAGCTGGAGAAATACGCCGACGCCGTCGACTATTACCAGCGATTCGTCGTCGCGCCCGAGGTCGACAGCAGCGCGCGCCAGGCGGCGCTGGATCGCATCGAGAGCTTAAGAGAAATCGCCCAGCTCAAGAGCCAGCAAAACGAATCCGACGCCAAAGGTGAGACCGGTGCGCCAGATAAGACCACGCCGGTGAAGCCGACCGAAGATGAGCCGAGCAATGTCGCCGCTTATGCGACGCTTGGCGGCAGCGTCGCCCTGCTCGGCGGCGGCCTCGCCCTGGGCTACCTGGCCTCCGGCGAGGCTGACACCGCCCGCGACGGCGCGACCTATGAGATTCGCTCCGACGCCCAGGGCAGCGCAAAAACCTACGCGCTGATCGCCGACGGTATGTTCGTGGCAGCCGCCGCCGCCGCCGGCATTGGCGTGTACCTGCTCCTGTCGGACTCCGATTCGGACACCAAAGCCAAGGCCGACGCCAGCGCGGCCTCACGCACCGTCATTTCTCCCTGGGTCACCACACGTTCAGCCGGACTCGGCATGAGCCTGGACTTCTAAGCTCGGATCTCTCACTCCATGGCAGCTTCGCGCGAACATCGCCAACAACTTTATCAGCAGATGGTCGGCCGCACGATCGCCGGGCGCTTTAAGATCACGCGCCTGCTGGGCTTCGGCGGCATGGGCGCCGTCTACGAAGCGACGCAGCGTAATATGCAGCGCAGCGTCGCGCTCAAGGTGATCCCGGCGCATGACCCGACCACCACGGCACGCTTCCAACGCGAAGCGATGACCATCAGCAGGCTGCACCACCCCAATACCGTCACCGTCTTTGACTACGGTCAGTCCGACAACGGCGTGCTCTTTTTGGCCATGGAGATGCTGTCGGGGCAAAACCTCGGCGACCTCATCAAAGCCCGCGGCTGCCTGACCCCGAACGAAGCCGTGCACATCGCCACGCAGGTCTGCCGCTCGCTTAGCGAAGCGCACCGCGCAAAGATCGTTCACCGCGATATCAAGCCGGACAATATCTTCCTGATTCGGGTCGACGATGACCCCAACTTCGTCAAGGTGCTGGACTTCGGCATCGCTAAAATCCTCAAGGGCGAAGATAATGTCGAGTTGACCGGCGCGAATCGCATCATCGGCACGCCCAAATATATGTCGCCAGAGCAAATTCTGGGCGACGCGGTCGACCACCGCAGCGATATCTATAGCCTGGGTTGCATCGTCTTCGAGATGATCTGCGGCACCCCGCCCTTCCAGGACAGCAACACCACGAAGTTGATGATCGCCCACGCCCAGCAGGCTCCCCCGACCTTCTCGGAGCGCCTGCCGAACGACGCGCTCGCGCGCATCCCCGGGCCGCTTGAGCAGGTCGTGCGCCGCGCGCTGGCCAAATCTCCCGACGAGCGCTACCGGGACACCGATGAGTTTCGTGACGCGCTGGAGACCGCGCTCGACGCGACCAATAGCAGCATCCGCATCTCGGAATTGGCGTCTCGCTCGACCCAGATTAACCCGGCCCTGCCGGCCAACCTGCACCCGAACGCGCCGGCCTCCCAGAACGTGACCGACTCCTCGGATATGCTCGCCCAGCATTCCTCGCAGACCCTCAATCGACTGCGACCGCCGCCACATCTTAATACCGCCAATATTGCCGGCCATAACCCCACGGGTTCGCAGCAGGCCGGATTTAACCCCAGCGGCGTCAATCGGACCGGCCAGCACCCCGACGGCTCGGGCTCGGAATCCGGCGCACGTCCGCTGCCGAATATCTCCCAGGTCACCACGCCGCCGCCGGCCACAAAGTCGAACCGCGGACCGCTCATCGCCATCCTGATCGCCTTGCTGCTTATCGGCGCGGTGGGTGTATTTCTCGTCCTGCAACCCGGCGAGCCGCCCGTGGGCGCCCCCCCCACAAACCCGGTCGACAACGCCCAGGCCAACCTCGCCGCGCTCCCGCAGCAGCCTGCGATTGCGACGCCGGGCGCCGGCAGTGGCGACCCCGAACCCGACCCGGCCGCGCCGGTTAAGCTCAGCGTCCAGGTGCTCAGCACGCCCTCGGGCGCACGCGTGTACCAGGAAGGACGCGTTGTCGGCCGCACCCCAATGACCATCCACGGAAAAGACGGCGACACCCTCGACTACAGCTTCGAGTTAGCCGGTTATAAGGAACTCTCGGCGACCTACGAGCTCAGCGAAGGCGACGCCGAGGCGACGTTTGCGGTACGCCTGGAGCCCAAGCCCAGCGCAAAGTCGACGCGTCCGCCGCGCAAGCGCCCGACCCCGAAGCCCAAACCGGACAAGTCCTCCAAGGACACCCCCGCCGAAGTCGAGACCCCGCCGGCCAACACCAAACCCGTGGTCCCCAACGTCGAGAAGCTCGACGACTCCGGCGGCACCACCATTGAGCTGCTCAATTAACGTCTAACTGCGCTTTTGCGCTTGCTATCTGCTCCCCGAAGGCTATATTACGCCGGTCCAGAACGACCGCGCCCCAGCTCTTTGCACCCGCGAGTGCAGAGCGCCTGAATCCGGGGCGGGAGAACCGATGCAGCAGTGGGCGCACTTCTTCACTCATTCTATGAGGCGACATCGGTTGCCCGGCTCAACCCAAGAGGATTTTTATGGCACGTTTGATGTCGAGTACCGAGTTGAAAGAGCGCATGGATGAGAACCAAGAGTTTGTCTTGGTCGATGTTGCTGAGCCCGAGGATTTTGCCAACGAGCATATCCCGACCGCGATCAACATTCCCTTGTCCAAGCTTGCTGAACAGGTCAAAAAGACGCTCAGCAAGAACCAGCGCATCGTTGTCTATGACAAAAATCACGACGACGAATCTTCCAACCGTGCCTCCGATGTGCTCGAGGCGATGGGCTACCGTAAGGTTGCCGACTTCGACGGCGGAATCTACGCCTGGAAGCGCGCCGGATTCTTGACCGAGGGCGACAACGCCAAACAACTCGGTTAATTGCATCCCGGTGATTTCTCGGGGACGCGCTTGGCTCAGGCGTCTCCGGCAAATCACCACTGCGTATCGCATAAGAAAAGGCCCGTTGAGTTTCGACTCAACGGGCCTTTTCTTATGCTCACTTTTCTTGCTGCTTAGCCGTCGATCGCGACTTCGGCGCGGTACAGGCGAACATCGCCCTCGGTCTCGTAGAGCACCGTGGAATACTCGCTTCCCGGCGGTTCCTCGCGCTCCGACCAATCCGCGGCCACTTCCTCGGCCTTCTCCGCGCTTCCGGACGCCGACACGCTGACCAGGTCCTCTTCGCGGTCAAAACGCACGACCACATGCACCATCTCGTCGGTGATGTCGGAGGCTTGCAGGTACGCGCCGCCCTCGATGGCCTCGAGCTCCATCAGGTCGACGATTTCCTCGCGACCGTCGCCCAATTGACGCACGACCACGGCCTCATCGTCGGCCTTGGCCACAATGACGACCTCTTTGGCTGGGTGTCCTTCTTTGCGGGCTCGACCTCGATTCTCGTGGTCCGTGGCAAGCAAATAGATGCGGTGCGGCGCGATACCACGCGCTTCGAGCAGTCGGTGCATCCGGTCGTTCTCTTCGAGCAACTCCAGATAACGCTCGGCATCACGGACATTAGTGGTCCGGAAGACCACCTCACCCTGCGCATCGATAATCTTGCAGTGACGGCTTCCACGATCGATGGTGAACCCCTGATAACTAATCTCGTCAGACACGTTCAACCTCAAGTTGATGGGTACGCTTAAATATGAATTCTTATACGCGCGGCCGCATGCGGGCCGAGCTCAACCGCTGTTGTTTAGAGCACACCCGTTGACCTTGTAAAGAGTCGGGCATCAATTCAGCGGTATTATCGAAGATTCGCCCGGCGATTCCCTCGCCGGCGCTGCTTCGCGTTACTTTCGCCATGATACCGGCGACGCGCTCACTAGCAAAGAAATAGCGGAGAATGATTATTCCGGCGCAACCTCGAAAAAGCGGAGTTTCGCCGCGCGCACCCAGGCCCCGGCAAAAAATGCGCCCCCTTGCGAACCTTTTTGGAACATGATTAATGACTCGTGCGTTACTCGCGTGCATTTATGTCCCTGACCCTGATCCTATGACTCAAAATCCCCCCAAATTAGCCGCCACCGCCGAGTCGAAGAAATCCTCGCGCAACCAGCGCCTGTGGGTCTTCTTCAAGACCTACCGCACCTGGTTTCTATTCGGCGCGTTCTTCTTATTGGCGACCAACGCCATGAACCTGGCGATACCCGCCTATATCGGCGAGGCGGTCGAGACGCTGCGCGACGCGGCCGCCCAGGGCGACAGCCTGGCCGCCGGCTTCGACGCGGTGCGCGACCAGCTCGTCAATATCGGCCTGATCATCGTGGCGCTCGCCATCGGCGGGGGCATCGCGCGCACCTTGAGCCGCATCCTGATCTTCAACGCCGGTCGGCATATCGAGTTCGACCTGCGCAACGAGATCTACGATAAGCTAGCCTCGCTCGGCTCGAATTTCTTCGGCGGCATGTCCACCGGCGATATCACCAGTCGCTCGGCCAATGACGTCAGCTTCGTGCGCGTCTTCTTCGCCATCAGCTTCCTGCACATCATCAACACCAGCATCGCCTATACGATCGCGATGAGCCGGATGATCGAGATCAACTGGAAGCTTACGCTGGTCTGCCTCATCCCCTACCCCCTTATATTGTGGGTGCTTCGCTACCTGGTGCACGCGGTCTTCCAGCAAACCCAGGCCGTGCAGGCGCAGATGTCGGAGCTCTCCACCAAGGTGCAGGAGAACCTCGGCGGCGTCTCGGTGATTAAATGCTACGCGATTCAGGACCGTGAAATCGACGACTACGCCGTCATGAACGAGTCGTTCTTCGAGAAGAATATGCGCCTTGCGGTGCTGCGCGGCGGCATGCAAACCCTGATGATGCTGGTGGCCGGCGTCGGCACCCTCGCCGTACTTATCGTCGGCACCACGATGGTGGTCGACGGCTCGATGCCGCTTGGCGACTTCGTCGAGTTCAACTCCTATGTGGTCGCCCTGGCCTTCCCTACCGCCGCGATGGGCTGGGTCTTCTCGGTCTGGAACCGCGGCCTCGCCGCCTTCGAGCGCATCACCGAAATCCTCGACACCACCCCGCGCATCCAGGAGCCCAGCGAAGACGAGCGCCGCGAGTTGCCGGCCCTGGTCGACAACGTCGACCGCGGCGAGGTCAGCCTGCGCAACGTCTCCTTTGCTTACCCGGATGACCCCGAAACCCAGGTGCTCCACGATATCAATATGGAGATTCCTGCCGGCTCCAGCGTGGCGATTGTCGGGCGCACCGGCTCGGGTAAGTCGACGTTGATAAAGCTCATCGCCCGCCTCTATGACCCGACCCGCGGCGAGATCTTGATCGACGGCGAGCCCCTCACGAAACTCGCCCTGCGCGATACCCGCAGTGAGATCGGCTTCGTCCCCCAGGAGCCCTTCCTATTCTCGATGACCATCGGCCAGAACGTGCGCTTTGGCCTGGATTCACTTGAATACGACGACACGCTCAACCGCCCGACGCCCACGCGCCCGTTGCTCAAGGACGATACGCGCGCCGCGATTTCGCAGCCCGAGCGCATCGCCCAGGCGGTCGAGGTCGCGGGCCTAAGCCCCGATATGAGCGGCTTCGCCGACGGCCTCGACACACTCGTCGGCGAGCGCGGCGTGACCCTGTCGGGCGGGCAGAAGCAGCGCGTGACCATCGCGCGCGCCCTGCTGATGGACCCGCGCATCCTGATCCTCGACGACGCCCTGTCGAGCGTCGACACCAAAACCGAAGGGGTCATCCTCGACCACCTCGACTCGATCATGAAGAACCGCACCAGCATTATTTTGACGCATCGGTTTAACGCGCTCTCCCGCGTCGACAAGATCTTCGTCCTCGACGAAGGACGCATCGTTGAGGCCGGCTCCCAGCCCGAATTACTCGCCGCCCGAGGCGTTTTCTATGAGATGTGTGAGCGCCAGCGTCTCGAGGAGAGTCTTAAGTCGTGAGTGATAAGAATACCGAAACAAATCAGCAACCCGACTCGACCGACGAGCTAAAGCCCGAGCGCCCCAGCGGCGGGGCCATCGGCTCGGGCTTTAAGGAGCAGACGCTTGGCAACACCACCGACCTCGCCCTGGCGAAGCGTCTGTGGAGCTTTATGCGCCCGTATCGAGTGACCTTCTTCTTCTGCCTCTTGCTGCTGCCGGTCGCCTCGGCCTTTGGCCTGGCCCAGCCGCATCTTCTGCAGGTCGCCATCGATGATTACCTGGTGCCGCGAAACCTCGACGGCCTCCCCTGGGTGGTCGCCGCCTTTGGCGCCGCCGTCTTCTTGCAGGCCGGCGCGCGTTATCTGCAATTTGTGCTGATGCAAAAGGCCGGGCAGCGCGCGCTCTACGACCTGCGCCAGCGCATGTTTAGCCACGTGCAGACCCTGTCGGTCGGCTTCTTCCATCGCCACCCCACCGGGCGGCTGATGACGCGTATGACCACCGATATCGAGTCCCTGCAGGAGGCGCTCTCCTCCGGGATGATCACGATGGTGGGCGATATCATCACCCTCGTCGCGATTGTCGGTATCCTGCTCTATAAGGATTGGAAGCTCGCGCTTATCAGCTTCACCGTGGTGCCATTTCTGCTGGTGCTCATCGCCGTCTTTCGCCACTTTTTGCGCGCCGCGTTTCGCGAAATCCGCGTGCAAATCGCGCGCCTCTACGCCCACCTTCAGGAGTCGATCACCGGCATCGAGATCGTGCAACTCTTCGTGCGCGAGCATATCAGCGCCGACGAGTACCGGGCGATCAACGAGGATTATCGCAAGGCCAACCTCAACTCGGTGCGCTATGACGCGATGCTCTACGCAGTGGTAGAGGCGGTCGGCTCGGTCACCGTCGGCATTATCATCTGGTACGGCAGCGGGCAGGTCCTTGAGAATGTGATGACCATCGGTCTTCTGGTCGCGTTCCTCGAATATATGCAGCGCTTCTTCGTGCCGATTCGCGACCTGGCCCAAAAATACAATCTCTTGCAGAGCGCGATGGCCAGCAGTGAGCGCATCTTCGAGCTGCTCGACACCGACGACCGCATCCCCGTCGCCGCCGCGCCGACGCCGCTGCCGACCGCTGACTTCCGCCTGGAGTTTGAGAATGTCTGGTTCTCCTATAGCGACGAGCCCGACGACGATAGCTGGATCATCAAAGACCTCAGCTTTGCCATCGAACCCGGCGAGAAGCTCGCCCTGGTCGGGCATACCGGCGCCGGCAAGACGACCATCACCAGCCTGCTGATGCGCCTATACGACGTCACCCGTGGTCGCATCCTGATCAACGGCATTGATATCCGTGAGTTCGACCTCAATGAGTATCGCCGCTCCTTCGCCGCGGTGCTCCAGGACTCGTTTCTCTTCCGCGGCACCATCCGCGAAAACCTCACGCTGGGCGACGAATCCGTGAGCCACGAGGAGCTCGTGGAGGCCGCAAGAATCGTGCACGCCCACCCGATGATCACCCGCTATTCCAACGGCTACGAGCACCTCATCGCCGAGCGCGGGGCCAACCTCTCCTCGGGCGAGAAGCAACTTCTCTCCTTCGCGCGCGCGCTGGCCCAGCAGCCGCATGTGCTCATCCTCGACGAGGCCACCGCCAACGTGGACACCGACACCGAGACCATCATTCAGGACGCCATCGATAAATTGATGGCCCGCCAGACCTCGGTCGTCATCGCCCATCGTCTCTCAACGATTCAGAAGGCCAACCGCATCATCGTGCTGCACAAAGGCGAGATCATTGAGCAGGGAACCCACCAGGAGTTGCTGGCCCTCGACGGGCACTACCGCACGCTCTATCAGCTTCAATACGCCTTCGATGGCAACGCCGCCGCCGAGGTCGACGCCACAATCAGCGCCTAAATCGACTTGTCTGCGCCAGACTGGTGATTATCGTCCCACACGCAACTGTGTTTGAATTGATATTATCCCCATCGAAAAGAGTCACCCATGGACGCAAAAGCACAAGAGGTTCTGGATTTTTGGTTCGCCGACGCCACCGAATACCGCAAGGAATGGTTCACCAAAGACGAGGATTTCGACGACAAAATCCGCGCCAAATTTAGCGAAGACCTCGAGCTGGCGATCCAGGGTAAATACGACGATTGGGCCGACACCGCCGAGGGGCGAATCGCGCTCATCGTGTTGCTCGACCAATTCTCTCGCAACCTGTTTCGCGGCTCGCCGAAGTCCTGGTCCCAGGACCCCAAGGCGCTCGAGTTGACCCTTGAGGGCATCAAAAAAGGCCACGACCGCGAGCTCAATCAGGTCCAGCGCTTCTTCTTCTATATGCCCCTGGAGCATTCAGAAGACTTCGAAATCCAGAAGCTGTCGATCGCGAAATTCGAAGAGCTCGTCGAAGACTACCCCGCCCCCGACAGCATCGCCCGCAACGGCCTGGACTACGCCCAGCGCCACTATGACATCATCGAAAGATTTGGCCGCTACCCGCATCGAAACGACGTCCTCGGCCGCGAAAGCACCCCCGAAGAGGTCGAGTTCCTGAAGCAGCCCAACTCCTCGTTTTAAGACCTGCGAAGTATCACCGCCTCGCGCGCAGCACTGCGCGCGAGCGACTTGCCAATCGTTGACAGAAATATACGCGGCGATTAGGGCTAAACCGATTAAAAAGCCCGGAATATACAAAGACCACGAAATATTGCGCCGACGCCATCCTCTTCGATGGCCTCGGAAACTTCGGGTTAAATGCGCCTGATAACCACCTTTAGAGACTGAGATAAGAAGATGAAATTAGGTACGATTAAGAACGGAACACGGGATGGTCAGCTTGTCGTGGTGAAGCGCGACAATAGTCAATATACGCCGGCCACCGACATCGCGCCGACCATGCAGGCTGCGCTGGACGCCTGGGATGACGTGGCGCCGCAATTGGAGGCCCTCGCCGCGAAATTAGAGAGCGGCGAAGTCAGCGGAACCCCGGTCGACGTCGACCAATTTCACTCCCCGCTGCCCCGCGCCTACGAGTGGATCGACGGGTCGGCCTATATCAACCACATCGTCCTGGTGCGTAAGGCCCGCGACGCCGAGCCGCCCGCGACCCTGGAAACCGACCCCCTCGTCTATCAGGGCGGCTCGGGTGTTTTCCTGGCGCCGACCGAAGATATCCCACTGCCGAACCCCGAATGGGGCCTGGATTTCGAGGCCGAAGTCGCCGTCGTCCTGGGCGACACCCCGCAGGGCGTCAAAGCCGCGGACGCCGAAAAGCATATTAAATTGCTGATGGTCGTGAACGACAACACCTACCGCAACCTTATCCCGGCGGAGCTGGCCAAGAACTTCGGGTTCTTCCAATCCAAGCCGGCCACAACCTTCGCCCCCTTCGCCATCACGCCCGACGAACTCGGCGAGCATTGGCAAGAGGGGCGCGTCGATCTGCCGCTGAAGACCGACTATAACGGTGAGTTCTTCGGCGACCCCGACGCCGGTCCCGCGATGCACTTCAGCTTCTTCCAGCTCATCGAGCATATCGCGAAGACCCGCGCCTTCACGGCCGGAACCATCCTGGGAAGCGGCACGGTCTCCAACGAAGACCGCAGCCGCGGCTCCTCGTGCCTGTCCGAGAAGCGCATGATCGAGAAGATCGACACCGGCGAGTTCAAAACCCCTTATATGCAGGTCGGCGACACGGTCGATATTCGCATGCGCGATAAGGCCGGCCAGAACCTCTTCGGGACCATCTCCCAAAAAGTGGTCAAGGGTTAATCACGATGAAATTATTCAGCTATTGGCGAAGCTCTTCGAGCTGGCGGGTGCGCATCGCCCTTGCATTCAAGGGGATCGATTACGCCTATGAGGCGGTGCACCTGGTGCAAAACGGCGGCGAGCAACACGCGGATTCTTACCGCGCGCGCAATCCGATGAAGCAACTCCCGACGCTCGAGATTTCGACCGCGGGAGGAACTCAGCACCTCGCCCAATCGATGGCGATCCTTGAATATTTAGAGGAGACCCATCCGGAGCCGGCGCTCTTGCCGGACGACCCGTTTTTACGGGCACGGGCGCGCCAGCTCGCCGAGATCGTCAATAGCGGAATTCAACCCCTGCAGAACCTGCACCTGATGCAGCGCCTCAAGGCCTCCTTTGAGGTCGAAGGCGAGCCGGTCGACGCGCGCAAATGGTGCGCGCCGTTTATCGCCGACGGCCTAAATGCCTACGAAACTCTGGCCGCCGAAACGGCCGGGAATTTCTCGGTCGGCGATAACTTAAGCTTTGCGGACCTCTGCCTAATCCCGCAGCTTTATAACGCGCGCCGCTTTAGCGTGGACCTGAGCGCGTATCCGCTCTTGCTCCAAATTGAGCAGAATTGTCAGGCGCTCGACGCCTTCAAAGAGTCACATCCCGACGCCCAGCCAGACGCGGTGCTCGCGCCCTGAGCCCAGCCTATGATTTCAATCGACGTCACGCATTATCGCGACCTCACCCGCGATGAGCTCCACGACATCCTCGCCCTTCGCGTCCTCGTGTTCGTGGTCGGCCAAAAGATTACCTCCGAACCTGAGATCGACGGGCGTGACCCGGAATGCGCCCATATGATGCTCTGGCAGCACGGCGCAGACGACACCCGCCGACTCATCGGCACCGCGCGCATCTTTGTCGATGAGGCCCCGCAGGTTATCGGCCGCGTGGCGATTCACCCCGACTTCCAGGGCCAGGGACTCGGCACGCGCTTAATGCGCGCCGCCCAGACGTCCCTCGGCCAGCATCTCGGCGAGCTTCACGCCCAGGCACACCTCGAGGATTGGTATCATCGCCTCGGCTGGCGACGGGTCGGCGAGCCGTTCGTCGAAGCCGAAATCCCCCATATCATGATGCGATTTGACTCGACTCTGGCGGGTGATTAAGAATAACCTAGTGAGTTGATAGGGTTTCGAAATTATTTTCGCTTCCCGGGAAGGTCTGGGGCGTTTACTATGTTGAATCCCCGCGAGCAATTAACCCGTTGAGCCTTTCAACGGGCGCAGCCTTTTGGGCGCCGGTCATACGATTCGATTTAAGAACGCAAAACCCCCACGTGATATCATGATTAAAGGTGCGATTAGAGCCGCTCGAGGCAAGGCTGACACGCCCATCGAGACGCAAAACGCCCGAGGACTGCCCGATCTGCTGACGGTGAATCGGATCGACGCGCTCATCGGCAACACCCCCCTGGTGAAGCTCAATCGCATCACGCAGGGCGAAGGGGCGGACGTCTATATTAAGATGGAGAACGTGAACCCGAGCGGGAGTATCCGCGACCGCTACACCCGCGAAATCGTCACCCATGCGGTGCGCGCGGGCTATATCGTGGCCGGCGACTCCCTGGCCATCGCGGGCATCGATGACTCCGCGGTCGCCATCGCCCTGCTGACCAACCTGCTTAATCTCAACCTTAAGATCTTCGCCCCCTCGAACTCGAGCCGCCGCCAGGTCAAACTCATTGAGCGCTTCGGGGCAGATATCGTGTGGACCGCCGAAGAGGCCGGCACCTGCGGGGCGATCGAAGAGGCCGCGCGCTGGTCGCGCGAAGCCTCCGACCGCATCTTCGTGGACGGCTATCGCCGCGAGGCGGTCAACGAAGCGTATCGCGAGATGGCCTCCGAGATATTGGACGCGCTCAACGGGCAAGTGCTCGCCGCGTTTGTCACCTCGGTCACGACCGGTGGAACGCTGCGCCACGTGGCGGGAAAACTACGCGAGACCCACCCCGACCTGCAGGTCGGCGGCGCGGTGCTCACCGACACGGAATTCCCCGAGCTAAGCGCATACTCTTACAACCGCCTCACCAAGATTGGCCTGAAAAAAGCCTGGGAGATGCGCGATTATATTGCGCGCGAAGAAGGCCTCCTGCTCAGCCCCAAGGGCGCCGCGGCGGTGCATCTGGCGCTTAAGATGCGCCCCGACCTTCCCAAAGACGCGGTCATCGTCGCGCTGAACCCGGACTCCGGCCAGCGCTACCTGGGCTGGGAAGACAAGCCTCTCTTTGAGGTGACCTTTCGCCCCGATATCATCTGACGCCGGCGGCCGAACCAACCCGTTTTGCTTCAACTAAACCCTTTGTTTTATCCCTAAGACTAGGAATCCACGATGGCTGTTTTCGTTCGAATCCCCACGCCCCTTCGTAAATATACCGGCGGCGACGACCGCGTTGCTGTCGAGGCGAGCACCGTCGGCCAGGCCCTGGCAGGCCTGACCGAGGCGCACCCGGACATCAAGAGCCGCATCTTCGACGACGCCGACGCGCTGCGCCGCTTCGTCAACGTCTACGCCAACGACGAAGATATTCGATTCCAAAAGAACCTGGACACCGAGGTGCCCGAGGGCGCCGAAATCTCCATCGTTCCCGCCATCGCTGGAGGCTGATTGTGGTGGCGAACTCCTCCAAAAATCGCGCCTCATCGCCGGACTCCTCCGACTCAAACCGCGCGCCTGAACCCAAGGCGTCGGTGCTCGAGATGATCGGCAATACGCCGCTGGTTCGCCTCAACGAGGTGACCAAGCATCTGCCCGGGTCCATCGAGATCTGGGCGAAGCTCGAGTTCTATAACCCCGGCGGCTCGGTGAAGGACCGCCCCGCGCGCCAGATCATTGTCGACGCGCTGGCGAGCGGCGAGTTGACCCCGGAGAAGACCCTGATCGACTCGACCAGCGGCAATACGGGTATCGCCTACGCCATGGTCGGGGCGGCGCTTGGGCTCAAGGTCGCCCTGGTCATGCCGCAGAACGCGTCGGCCGCGCGCAAGCGCATCATGAAAGCCTACGGCGCCGAGATTACCTACTCAGACCCGCTCGAGGGCAGCGACGGCGCGCAGCGCCTGTGCAAAAAGCTCGTCGACGAAGATGAGTCCGGGCAATATTTTTACGCCAATCAATATGGCAACCCGAATAATCCGCTCGCCCACGAGAAGACGACCGCGCCCGAGATCTGGCGCCAGAGCAACGAGCGCGTCACGCATTTTGTGGCCGCCACGGGCACCACCGGCACCATCATGGGTGTGACGCGTGGGCTCCAGGGCTTTAACCCGGCCATCGAGACCTACGGCGCCCAGCCGGCCGACTCCTTCCACGGGCTCGAGGGGCTCAAGCATATGCCCACGTCCATCGTCCCTGACATCTACGACGAGTCCAAGCTCAACGGCGTCATCCCCGTCGAGACCGAGGATGGTTGGGATATGGCCGAGAAATTGGCCAAAAAAGAGGGCATCGCCGCCGGAAACTCGGCCGGCGCGAATGTGTGGGCCGCGATTCAACTGGCCGAAAAATTGGCAGCCCAAAAGGTCAAAAAGGCCGTCATCGTCACCGTGATCTGTGACCACGCCGACCGCTACCTTCTGATTGACTGACCCGCAAGTTGGTCCCCAGGCCCAGGGCCCGGGCAGCTCGAATATCAATGTATTCAAGGATTTATATGTCTTTGGTTGAAGTGGATAAGAATCTTTTCCAAAAAGATCTACTCGACAAGGCCGTCGCCTGGCTCGAAGCGGCCTACCCGGTCGAGGGATGCGGGCTCATCCTCGAAAAAGATGGCGCGTATCGCTTCCTGGAATGCGAGAACCTCGCCGATAAATACCACGCGCTCGACCCCGAGCAATTCCCGCGCACCGCGCGCCACTTCTATATCATCGACCCCATCGAGTTTATGCGGGCCGAAGACCGTGGCGAGCGCGTCGCGGTGATCGTGCATAGCCACGCGGACGTGGGCGATTATTTCAGCGACGAGGATATCGCCGCCGCGACCATCCCGGGGCCAACCGCCGCAGACCCGCCCGAAGCCGCCCACCCCGGCGTCGACTTTTTGGTGGTGTCCACCCGCGAAGACGGCGCCGACCACGCGAAGCTCTTCCGCTTCGACCCCAACTCGGCGACATTCGTCACGGCGGTTGAATTGGCGATTAAGGATGGAAACTACGCGATCGAAGCCGGCTCGTTGGTCTGATTTTTGAGCCCAAACGAGCGCATAAAAAGAACCCAAGCCGGGCAGCCCGGCTGGGGTTCTTTCATTCGGCGACTCAGTCCGCACGCTTAGAAGTCGATGTCGAGCGGCACCGCGCTCGGGCGACCACGCTTGTCCAACTCCACCCGCGCGAAGCTCGTGCTCGGGTCATGTCCAAAGATCAATATCCAGTCGTTTCGACTCGCCTCATATAAGAGCCCCCGCTTCTCCTCGACCGTCACCAACGGCTGAATATCGTAGCCCATCACATAGGGGTCGCGCATATGCGAGGTCGTCGGGATAAGGTCTGCGACGTAGGCGAAGGTATGCTCCGCGGTCGTGATCTTCAGCACCTGCATGCCGAAGGTATGCCCGTGCATTGGCAGCACCTCGATGCCGGGCATGATCTCGGCGATGCCGTCGACGAGCTCAAGCGGCGGCGCGTCGGCCTGGGTCTCAAAGAAGGTGAAGTCGATGGGGCGATAGCTTCCGCCGTCGCGCGCGCTCGGCCCGTTTGCCCACGCCCAATTGCGCCGCTGCACCCAATGGCGCGCGTTGGCAAACGTCGCGCGCACACGCTGCGCGTCGCCTTCCCCGGCAAACTCACTGGCGCCGCCAACGTGGTCAAAATGAAGATGCGTCAGGATAACATCATCGATATCGGCCGGGCTTAACCCGCGGGCGTTGAGCGCCTCGGTGAGCGCCGTGTCCTGGGCGTTAATATTATAGATGCCCCGCTCCTTCTGGCTCCATTTCGACCCGATGCCGCAGTCGACCAGGACGTTTCGGTCTGGGTATTCAACCAGCAGGCAGCGACACGCCATGTCGATGCGGTTCTGGGCGTCGGCCGGGTTGGTGCGCTCCCACAGCGGTCGCGGGATGATGCCGAACATCGCCCCGCCGTCGAGGCCAAAGCGCGCCTCCATCAGGGGCGTGAGCCGGGTCGGAAGTGTTCTATTTTTCACCTTAATCCTCCAAAACAATCTATTGTGATTCCTTGCTTCGCATTTAAACTCATGCGAACTAGATTGGAGCGCCTGCAGTTGAAGCACCCAAAGCAATTGTCATCCCTCATCTTGTCATTCTAGCTGGAAATAACATGAATCGTCAGGTTCTGCGCACCTCATTTTTCGCACTCCTCCTCAGCATCGCGCTGGGGGGACTCTTCGCCGCGTGTACCGCGTCGGATATCGACAGCGATGGCATCGACGATATCTCGGACAACTGCCCGAGCGTGCCGAACGGCGACCAGGCGGACCGCGACGGCGACGGCGTCGGCGACGTGTGCGATAACTGCCCGAACGTCGCCAACGCCGACCAGGCGGACCGCGACGGCGACGGCGTGGGCGACGCCTGTGACAATTGCCCCGACATCGAAAACGCCGACCAATCCGACGTCGACGCAGACGGCGCCGGCGACGTCTGCGACGACGATATCGACAACGACGGGCTGCCCAACGCCGAGGATAATTGCCCGAGCGCGCCAAACCCCGACCAGGAGGACCGCGACGGCGACGGCGTGGGCGACGCCTGCGATAATTGCGCGGATATCGCGAACCCCGACCAGGCCGATGCGGACGACGACGGCGTGGGCGATGTCTGTGATATCTGCCCGGCGAACGCGGACCCGGAGCAGCTCGAGACCGACGGCGACGGCATCGGCGACGCCTGCGACAACTGCCCGCGCATCGCGAACCCCGAGCAGCATGACCGCGATGGCGACGGCGTGGGCGACGTCTGTGACAACTGCCCGGGCACGCGAAACCCCGACCAGTCCAATATCGACGGCGACGATATGGGCGACGCCTGCGACGACGACATCGACGGCGACGGCATCCCCAACGCCGACGACAATTGCCCGCGCAAACAGAACCCCGACCAGCTCGACACCGACCGAGATGGCGTCGGCGACGTCTGCGATAATTGCCCATTGCTGCCCAACGCCGACCAACTCGATAGCGACGGTGACGGCATCGGCGACATGTGCGACGTCTGCCCGCTGGTGGTCGACTTCGACCAGAAAGATAGCGACGGCGATGGCGTGGGCGACGCCTGCGACAATTGCCCCGACGTCGCCAACCGCGACCAAAAAGACAGCGACGAAGACGGCATCGGCGACGCCTGCGATAATTGCGTGAGCGTCGCCAATCCGGACCAAAAGGACTCTGATGGCGACGGCCTTGGCGACGTCTGTGACAACTGCCCCGGCACCCCCAATAGCCAGCAGAAAGACACCGACAGCGACGGCATCGGCGACAGCTGCGACAACTGCCCGAGCGTGCCGAACCCGGCGCAGGAAGACTCCAATGGCAGCGGCGTGGGCGACGCCTGCATGCCCGATTGCGGCCCGCTCGACACCGACGGCGACGGCATCTACGACCGCTGTGACAACTGCCCCGAGGTCTATAATCCGAACCAAATGCCGGTCTGCGCAGACTAAGATTTAGGGCGCATCCCAGACATAAAAAAGCGCGGGTCTTTCGACCCGCGCTTTTTTATTTATGCAAAAATCATATCTGATAAATGGGCTGAAAATCATCGCCAGGCGTCTCGGGGACGGCGTCCGCGATGGCCTGAATGGAATAGCTCTGCAGCACCCGTATGGTGGCCTGCCGGATCTCTTTAAACGCCGGCTGGAAGGCAAGTTGGCGAGCGGTCGGGGTGTCATCGACGGTCTTGTCGGTGAGCCCGACCGGGGCGATGGGGCCGTCCAGGTGGCGGATAACATCGAGCATGGTGATTTCGCTGGCCGGCCGGGCCAGCAGATAGCCCCCGCTGGCGCCGCGCTTGCTGCGCACGAACCCACCGCGCTTCAGGTCGGCCATGATGCCTTCGAGGAACTTCGCCGGAAGCTGCTCATCGTCGGCGATGGTCTGAATACTCTGTGGGGTGGCCGTTCGGGCGTTGGCAAGGGTGACGAGGGCCCGAAGTCCGTACATGGTGCGCGCGCTGATATCCATAATTTTGCTGCTATCCAAAAATTTGTATTTACAAGCCAAGCGCATCCTAGCCAGGCCGACAATTTGGTGTCAATTCGTCGGCCTGGCGCGCATCCCTACTGAGCTTTAGAAGTTGGGGTCTGGAAGATAGTCGAGGTTCATATTCTGCCCGACATAGAGATGCTCAACCCCCTCGTAAATTCGCAGATAGAGGGCGAGGAAACGGGTGACCTTTTTGGTGTAGCCGCGGGCCTGGTCGAAGGGAATCTCCTCGACGAATTCGTCCAGCGGCATATCGCGCCCGCGCTTGTCCATCCACGCGCTCACGCGGTGCGGACCGCCGTTATAGCCGGCGATGGCCAAGAATTCCTGGCCGCGGAATTTCTTCACCAATTTCCCCAGGTAGAACGCGCCGTGCTGCACCGCGACATCCTCGGTGAGCAGGTCTTCTGCGCCGAAGGTCTCATCCCCGAGCATCTCGGCGGTCTTGATGCCGGTGCGCGGGATAACCTGCAATAGCCCGAGCGCGTCGGCGTAGCTGATGGAGTCCGGGTTATAGGTACTCTCGACGGTCATCACCGCCCACACCAGGTAGGGGTTGATGCCGTTTCGCTTGCTCTCGCGAATGACCTGGCGCGGGAACGCGCGTGGGTAGGCCTGCATCCACTTATAGCGCAGCGGCCCCTTCGGGTCGGCGCGATACCAGGGGCCCGTGCCGAAGTTCAGGCTTCGGACCATATGGAAGTCCCCGACATCTTTGAGCGCGTCCAAGGCAAGCGGCGCGATCTGATTCCGCCGGTCGTAGATCTCCTGTTGGCGCTCGAGCATCGCCTTTCGCTCGGCGGCCGGACCAGGCACCGGATAGCGAGGCTCATCGGAGCGAAAGCCCCACATGCCCGCTCGATCTCGGCGCCGGTTGTCGATGAGATAGGTCCAGCGAGGCGTGGACAATTCGATCGGCTTGGCGCCCGGGCGCCCGGCGTCGCGCAGGCCGATATACTCCATGGCGAAGTCGCGGATGACCCAACGCGCGTAGATGGAATAGCCGGCGTCGCGCAGCCAGCGCGCGCGCTCCAATTGCGGGAAGAGGTCGCCCATCTCGGCGATCGCGCGCTCCAGGCCGCCCTGATAGGCATCCTCATCGTAAGCGATGGGGCGCGAGGGCATCGGGCCGATGGCCTTGCCATTATCGGCGTTGACGAAGGCCGCCGGCGAGTCGCGGCGCCCCTCCCAATAGATCCGCGCGGGGGTGTCGAAATTCGCCCGTGCGCTGGTGCTGCGATGCTTGGACACCGCCACGCCTCGCCGAGGCGGCGGCGCGTCTTCGCCGGCGCTGTCGCCCAACTCAATGGCGTCAATCTCGGTGTCGCCATCGAGGACCGCCGAGGCGATTTCGGCGCGCGAAATCCCGCTCACGCTCGACGACATCAGGTTCGTATAGGGCAGATAAGGCGCCAGGGCAGACTCAAGAATCGTATGCTTCGCGTCCCGCGATTGGGCCACGAGCATTTCGCAAAAATGGCGCTCCTGCCCGGTCTCGCGGCTGCAGTCGATCTCCGAACTCCGGTCGGCGACCGCCTCGCCAGGCTTGGCCTGGGCGGCCCTTTTCTTCCCTGTGCGCTGGACGGTTCGCGGGTCTTGGTAGGCATTCGCAGCCGAAACCACTGAGCTCTCCAGCCCATCCTCGACCTGCTCCATGGCGGCGAGGACCTCGCTTGCGCCGTCGACGATCCCGCGGGTCTGCGCGATCAAACGATCATCGACCGCCTTGCCCTGCTGAATGTCCAGCAGACGATTGTGGGCCTGGATGCCGTAATAGCCCAGCTCATATACCCGGGCGATATCGGTATAGAGCTTGGTCGCCTCCTCGATATTGCCGTCGAGGGTCAACGTGCGCGCGGCCCAATACATATATTTAGCGCGCTTCTGCCCGCTGGAGCGCTCGGCAAGCCGGGTCAGATTCTCGTAGGCCTGCTGAAAATCGCCGGTCTTGTAGAGAAGCCAGGTATAATCCCAGCCGAGCTTTCGCCAGGAGGTATAGAGCTCGTCGTAGATCTCTTTGGCCTCCTGATAGCGCCCGTGGTCCTTAAGAAATTGCGCAATCTCGGTCGCCCGCGCGTTCTTGCTGGCGTTGGCCAACTTCGTCTCCAGCGCGGCCCGCGACTTCTCGAAGTCACCCAGGCGCGAATAGGTATGACTCAGATAACTATACAGGAGGTCCGCGCTAATCCCGGCCGTATGCCCGGCCTCGTACTCGGCCTTGAGCTTTTGAAGCCAACCCATCGCCTCCTTATTGCGGTCGGGCACATAACTATTGAGCACCAATTGGGTCAAAATCTCGTGCTCAAAAGCCGAGTGCCCGCCGGGGGTTTTGTGCTCCTCCATCAACTCCAGGAAGAGTTCCTCGGCCAGGTCCCAATGCTTATTGATGCGCAGCATGCGGTAGCGCTCAAAGAGGCGGGTGCGCGAGATCGGCGCAGGTTCGTGGCCGGACTTGGCCAGGCGCGCCAGGTCCTCGCGCGCCATCGCCCCTTGTTCCTTATGCGGGAATTCGAACCACGCCTGCTGATAGGCGCGCGCCGCCTCGTCGAGGCGGCCGAGCTGCTCGAGCGCCTGGGCGCGGTAATAGAGAATCTTATAGCGGCGCGGATAATTCGGCAGCGCGTCGATGACCTGCTCGAGCACCGGCAGCGCGCTCTTCCAATCCTTGGCTTCGACCAGGGCATGGGCGTTGCCGACCTGTGCGCGCAGCTTGACCGGCGTGGTGTCCTGGTCGAACGCCGCCTGCATGGCCTTGGCCGCCTCGGCGGGCTTTCCGGCGCGGCGAAGCGCCTGGCCGCGCAACCAATACACAAAATCATCGACGCCGGTCTTGCCCTCGAGTTGGGCGAAGACGTCGGCGGCGGCGGCGTGTTTATCGAGCCGACTCAGGCTATGGGCATGGAGGAGTTGCGCCTGGTAGAGCTCGGTCTGCAACCGGTCGCGCGTGGCGTCGTCCAGGGATTCGTCTTTGAGTTGGGCCTGGCGATGAGGGATGAGCGCGGCGAGGATTTGCTCGGCGTCGGCGATGCGCTCTTCGAAGAAGGCCTGCTGGGCGCTCGAGAGCGCCTGCTCCTCGCCCACCTCGACGCTCTTGAGCTGCGCGGCGCCCTGGGCATCCTGCAAGGCCAACCCGGCGAGCGCGACCACCGCTGGCACTCTTAACTGCGTTTGAACCGACTCCAGCGCGGCGGCGTTGAGCGGACTCTGAACCGTCCCCCGCGCGCCCACCCCGAATCGCTCGGCTGAAAGGTCGGGCACCGCCCACAGAGCAACGGCTGAAAATCCAACCACGCCCCAGGCTTTGACCGAGAATAGTGTTTTCGTCCAGATATTGGGTTGCTCCCTCATAAACACGCCTTATAAATCCAATGCGGTGGCCGTCGACTCCGTGTCGATATGACCTGAAATGCCCCGCTATTCTCCATTATAGATGATACGGCATGCAACGCCAGAATCTAAGCATTTTCTGCGCCCTTGACCTCGTCGATCTTATCCTCGGATCTTAAACGCCCAAACGCGCGCGCCAAATTCCGCGGCCAAGAAACACAAAAGCCGCTGCGAGCGCAGCGGCTTCGTCCCAAGGTCTCTTTGCGAACGCCCGAACCTCGAGGGTTTCAAGGCGTGCGTCAGATCAGCTCAAAGGCCATCAACTCATCCTTGATCGCCAATTTCCTCTTCTTAATCTCCTGGACCTCAGCCTCTTCCTCGGCGGAGAGCGTGGGCGGTCGACTCAACGATTCGAGCCGCCTCTCTAGGGATTGATGTTCACGATGAAGCTGCTCGAGACCGTACTCTCTGTCCTTTTGCGACCGGGATGCTAACTTCGACATGCGCGTCCTCCTTCGTTCACAGGGATGAGAAATGGAGCGGTCTGCGCCAGGTCGGCTCTGCGCTCGCATAAACGTATGCAAATGGGGCAAAACACCCCGGGAGCAAAGCAACGTACTGACGAGACTCGCCTTCGAGTATAGAAACCGCCGATATGACTGTCAAAGAGATGGCCTACGCCGGCCCCAGGAAGGCGCGTTTGGCCTCGAATTATTGCGCCCTTCTCTAAGCTGCATCCGTCGATTAGTATCAAGGAGCTGCGGGGCGGCCGGCGCCCCCGGGGCGAGTGCTCCGCGCGGGTAAGCGGCGCCCTAAAAACGACTTTGATTCGGACAACTCCTTGAAACTATTTGATATCATCGGAATCGTGGTGGTGGCCGTGTGGCTGGGGCTCTCGGGGCTTTTTATCTACCGAGCCCAATCCTCATCAGCCTCCCAGAGTTCGCAGCGCAGCGCCGAGTTCGTGATGCGCGAAGGCGCCACCTGGCTGGTGCTTCGGCGCAACACTCAAGACGCCGGGTACGTCCACCAGACACGCACCGAGTTGGCCGACGGCTGGCTGCTCGAGCACGACACCTATATGGTGGTCGATCTTCTCGGTGAGCCCCAGTCGATCGACGCCTCGGTGAAAACACGCCTCGACATCGACGGATACTTGAGACAGTTCACCACCGAAGTCCGCACTTCCGGCGGGCTCTTTAAGGCGACGGGCAAGGTTGAAGGCGAAACCCTGCGCCTGTCGACGACCCTCGGCGACGACGCCACAACCGAGAGCATCGCGCTGGACGAGCCCGTGCGCCTGTCCATCAACGCGCTCAACGCGCTGGTCGCCACCGACGGGCTGAACCCCGGTGAGACCTACCGCGCGTCCTATATGGACCCCTATTTCGCGATGCTCTCGCCGGTTGAGATGCGCTATATCGAGAATCGCGAGTTGGAAGTCTATGATGAGAATTTCCAGGCGGACCACTTCCGAAAACGCGCCGGCGAGCGCGAACTCGACTTCTATGTCGACGCAGAGGCGGACCTGTTGATTCGCGCGTTTCCGTTGCGCACGACCGCTGCGCGGATTCCCGCCGCTCTGGGAAAGACTCGCTCGGCGTCGATTCGCCGCCAGCTCGAAACGCGCAACGCCGATGCCGCCAAAGAGGCTGGCGAAGCCGGGGAACGCAAGACGCTTCGCGTCGCGGTCGCCCGGCAAATCCTCGCCGGCCACTTTAGCCGAGATGAGCTGAGCCTGGCCGACGCGAATGCTCCGCCCGCCGAGCGCCCTGCCCCGGCCGATGATGACCAGTCCGGCGAAATGAAGATTGCCGAGTAATACCGAGCGCCCATCAAAACGCAGCTGCCGCAACCCCTTTTAATCAGCCCAGGATTGCCGACGATGTCCCAAGCGACCGCCACGCCAAATACCGCCGCCCCCGACTCCACCATGACGCCCCACCCGCCTGAGCAGGGAAAGTCGATCGTCGAGATCACGGCGCTGCACAAAAAATACGGCGACTTCACCGCGGTCGACTGCATCGACTTAAAGGTCCCCTACGGCCAGGTGTTCGGGGTCCTGGGGCCCAACGGCGCCGGCAAGACGACCACGCTGCGCATGATCACCGGCCTGCTAAAGCCCACCAGCGGCCAGATTAAGATCCACGGCTTTGACGTCGAGAAGGAGTCGGTCGCTGCCAAAAAGGTCACCGGATTCATCCCCGACCGCCCCTATGTCTACGACAAGCTCACCGCCTTCGAGTACCTGAAGTTCATCGGCGGGCTCTACCAGATGCCGTCAAAGCTTGTGGCGAGTCGGATGCGCGAGATGCTGGAGATGTTCGAGCTGCGTGAGTGGGGCGACAACCTCATCGAGGGCTTTAGTCACGGCATGAAGCAGCGCCTGGTCTTCGCCGGCTCGCTTCTGCCGAACCCCAAATTGCTGGTGGTCGATGAGCCGATGGTCGGGCTGGACCCCAAGGGCCACCGCCTGGTCAAGACGCTCTTTCGCACCCTGGCCGACGAGCACGGCATGACCATCCTGCTGTCGACCCACACCCTGGAGGTCGCCGAAGAGGTCTGCGACCAGATCGCGATCATCAACCACGGCGGCATCATCGCCCGCGGCAGCCTGAGCGAACTTCGCGACAAATCCGGGCGCAACGAGGGCACGCTCGAGCAGGTCTTTTTGAAGCTCACCGAGGAAAGCAAGGACGAGCGCGCCGCGGCGGTGGCGGAGCGGTTTGGGCATTTGAGCGAATAAGTTGTGTAATCTCCATCCATGAGAACGAATATGCCCCCCATGATCCGCCCTCCTGCGCTCGCCCAGGGAAGTCGCCTCGGCGTCATCGCTACCTCATCCCCAATTAATACGCTCGATGACGCGGTGATCGCACAGGGCTACCGCCGCCTGGCCGACCTGGGCCTCGAAGTCGTCGAGGCGCCCAATTGTCGCAAGACGATTGGGCATAGCGCCGGCACGATCGAAGCGCGTGTCCAGGCGATCCATGACTTCCTTCGCGACCCGTCGATCAACGCGATCATGGCATTCTGGGGCGGGCATCAAACCCACCAACTTCTGGAATATCTCGACTTCGACCTCTTCGCTGCCCACCCCAAACCGATCATCGGCTATAGCGATCTCACCCCGCTGCTAAACGTCATCACGGCGCGCACCGGCCTGGTGACCTTCAGCGGCCCCGCGGTGATCTCTTTCGCCAAGCCCACACTCTTTGAATACACCGTTCGCGGGCTCCAGCGCGTCCTCTTCGAAGGCGGCGACGTGCTCGATTTTGAACCCGCCGAAATCATATCAACCAATTTATGGTACGAGCATCCGGACCTGAGGATGGTTGAGCGCCCGTCCGACGGGTGGAAGACCTATGTGCCGGGACGCGCCCGCGGCCGCCTCTTCGGCGGCAATATCGGCAGTCTGCTTCTCTTGGCCGGCACGCCCTATTGGCCCGACCTGGACGGGGCAATTCTCTTTGCCGAAGAAGACGAAGGCGAGTCGCCCGAGACCGTCGACCGCCTCTTCACTCGTCTGCGCCACATGGGCGTCTTCGATCAAATCGAAGGCCTGGTCATCGGGCGCTTTGCCGACTCCGTGGAGTTTACGGAGGAAGACAGCTTCACGGCGATTTTGGATACGGCGCTGCGCGGCTATGCGATACCAACGATCTACGACGTTGATTTCGGGCATACCGACCCGCTGATGACCATTCCGATCGGCGTGGAGGCAGAGTTGGACGCGACAGGTAAGTATTTTCGTTTGTGCCAATCCTGGATAAGCGCGCCGACTTGAGACGCACGAACGCTCGTCGCCAACTCATTAGGATGAGAAAAGAACACCCACCGATGAGGCGGGCGCGCACAAGTCACTTTCCTCCATAAAAAATACGGGCACACGTTCAAAGAACGCGTGCCCGTATTTCGCTTTCAGTAAGACGCTCGAGCAATCAAGCCGCTCGCGGCTTATTCGCAGACAATCTCTTGGCCAATTTCTTCGACCTGCACGAGGAAGTCCTCGTTTACATCCTCGAAGGAATAGCAGCCGTTGCAGACGGTGCCATCGGCGACCGTCCAGTCGCCCTGCACGCCGATATTGGTCAAGATGGCGTTGTTTCCGGTGACCTCGACATCCCCAAACACCTGGCAATTCACGGCCTTAAATCCGTTGGACTCGACCTTCAGATCATCTTCAATGCGGCAATATGAAATGGCCGAATTATTGGAATTCTCGCCGAACTCAACGTTGCCGGTGACCGCCAGGCCGCGCACCCGCGAGTTATTCGAGGTGAGTTTAAGGTCCCCGTCGATGATCGTATTATCCGGGCCGTTGCCAAAAATCGTGGTGCTCTCGGCTTCGATCTCAATATCGCCCTCGATGGGTGCACCGTCGGTCTCCGCGGGGAAGGTGACGACGCTGCCGCTCTCGGTTTGAGGGACTTGGACCGTCCCATTCTCATCGGTCTCGGCTTCGCGAATATCGGTCCCCTCATCGGCCGGGGGGTAGCAGATCACGTCCACGACCTCACCTTCGACGACCACGACGTCGGCCTGTGATCCGGCTTCGTCACAATATTTTCCGCCGAAATCATCCTTGGCCTTGTCGAGGTCGATGCAGTCCGCGCCGATATCGACACATCGGTCCGGGTCACCGGTTACGATGACGGAGCGGTCCGGGTCGCCCGGTGTCGCGACGACGACCGTGTCGCTGCCGTAGCCGGTTCCGGCGCCGTCGCCCTCCTCAATTGTCCATCCCTGGCTTACGTCTTCGTCTCCGCAGGCAACCAGCGCCGAGGCAAAGCTCATCATCACGAGAAGAATAAGTGCAGACCGCATTTTCCTGGTCATCAGCAACTCCTTTGGGAAATCAACGACATTCAGAACATCAACGAAACGAGAACGCGTCTCTTATAAGCATGAGACAAACGCCGAACAGTTTCAAGAGAAAGCGAACTCTAGAGCGGATAAAACTGCCAGGCTCAAGCCCTCGGCGCTCCGCCCACCAGCATCCGGGTCATGGCCGGGGGGTTGGTGATGCCGTGCTCGCGCATCCATGCGTCGGCGCTGGCGACCAGGGCGGCGCCCTGCTCGCCGCCGATGAGTTGGCCGCGGCGGCGGCGCGCGGCGCGCGCGTAGAGTTGCAGGTCTTCGCGCAGCAGGCCGGCCTCGGCGCGCTCGAAACCGTCCAGCGCGCTCGTGACGTCGCCGTTATAGGCGGCCAGCTCGGCGTCAAGCAGGTCAGCAAGCGGATGAGTCCAGGCGTGTGCTTTGGGGTTGCGCAACTTCTTAATATATTTCCGGGCCTCCCGGGCGAGCCCACGCTGATCTGCCGGAGCCTCGGCGATCTGGAGTCCGGCCAACGCGGTGCGCGCCCACAGGTTCAAGACGCTGACCTTGATAATCTCATTTCGAAGCAGCATTGACCGCTTCAGCGGGCCCTGATGCTTCTGGAGCAACGCGCGGGCCTCCGCAGGTTCGCCGGCATATAGGGAGGTGTCCACGGAGCCCTGCAAATACCAAAAATGCTGGATATGATAGCTCTCGCGGGTCCACTCAGCCAGGGCTTTGGCGAGCTCTTCGCGGGCGATATCGGGGGCATCATTGGCGAGGTGTCCGGGATATTGCCAGCTTCGCAGGGCGACCCGGTGATAGGAATCCCCCCGGTCGGTGGCGTGCTCGATCAGGCGCGGAATTTCGCGGGCAAAGGTGCCGAAATCCCCGAGCCAGAGGCCGGGCAAAAACTCGAAAAACTTGAAATATCCGACCTCCCAGGTCACGCCGTGGCAGTTGTCGCGCAGCGCCTTGCCAGCCTGGCGAAAGCGGTCTCGCCCGCTGCGGAACTTGCCGGCGGCGAAGTCACAAAAGCCGAGCATAAACGTGATATAACACGCCACATATTCGGGCTCACTGCTATAAGCGACATAGCCCTTGGCCCGCTCCAGAAGTTCCGCGGCGAAGTCAAGGTCGGCGCTGGCGGCGGCCTCCTGAGCGGCCTGCTGGCAAAGGATTAGCGTGAGATGGTCGGCGGAGCCGGTATCCAGGACGTCATGGATGGCGTGGTAGTGGTAATAGCCGCCGAGCATCGGGTCGATGAGCGCGAGCATCTTGGCGGCGGTCCACAGGACCTCGACGCGCGCGTAGTCTTCGGGCGCCATCGCATCACGGGGGCGCGGTTCGACCTCGAGGCTGCGGCGTCGAAGTCGAAGCCTCAACCACAAAATCGAACTCACCATCGCCGCCTTGGAGGCCGGCGGCTTGATACCGACCCGGCGAAGCACACCTTCGACCACGGCCATGCCGCGGTCGTATTTTCCGACGCGCAGAAGTTGCTCGGCGGCGCGAATTGTCAGCTCACGAGCTTCATCGGGCGCGCTTAATTCGGCCGCCTCACTAAACGCCTCGGCGGCGAGCTCGCCGCGCCCAAGATACCCGTATATCCGGCCAAGTTCGCCGAGTATTTCGGCGCGCTTATCGGGCCAAGGGCGCGCATCGAGCGCCTGCAGATAGAGCTGAGCGGCGTGGTCGAAGGCGAGCGCGTCTTGCGCGCGCCGCGCCGACAGCAAAGAGTAATGGCCGCCCTTCTCGGAGTTGCCCGCCTCCAAAAAATGCATGGCGACGGCTTCCGGGTCGAAATGCCCGCGCTGCTCGAGTTCCACGGCGAGTTGGCCGTGGTAGCCGACGCGCGCGCCGTCATCGAGGCGGGCCAGCAACGTCTCGCCCACGCGCGCGTGGTACGGCTCAAGCCACTCGTAATCGCGCGTGGATTTTCCACGCACCAGGTGCTCGCTTCGCAGCAGCGCGAGCGCGGATTGCTCGTCCTCGCCAAGCTTTGCCACGGAGCGCACCACCCGGCGGTCCACCGGCTGCCCCGCGACCGAGAGCACCTCGAGGAGGCGTCGCGCGGGCGCCGGCAATTTCGCAACACGCCGGTAGATCATATCGCCCAGCGTGCTGATACCCGAGTCCGGGCCGCTGTCGTGGGCCATGGAGTAGCGCGCCAACTCATCGATAAAGAATGGGTTTCCGCGCGCCTCGCGCGCGATGGAGCGCGCGCGTTCAGCGTCGGTCCTGGACGAGGTGCGGGCCTGAGACTGCGGGGGCGCGCCGCTGAAGACGCGCTCGACCAACTCCAATGATTCCTCGTCGCTGAGCTCCCCCAGGTGCATATCCAGGCGCAGAATATCGTCGCCGAGGGTGTCTAGGACAGGCAAAAACGCGGCTAAAAACGGACTGCTCTCAACGTCCTCGCTTCGCCAGGTCGACATCAGAAAAATCGGCGGCGGGTTCGGCGGGCCGAGCAATTCCTTCAGGAGCATCGCGCTATCCTCGTCGCCCCACTGCACGTCGTCGATATAGAGGATGAGGCTGTGCTTTCGTGCCAGACCGTCGAGCAAGCCGCGCAGTCCGCGAAACGCCTGCTCCCGCAATAATTGAGCGTCGACCCGCGACGGATCGATCGTCCCGGATTTGGCGTTCTCCAGCTCAACGAGCTCACGAAGGCCCGGGGCGCGCTCCAAAACCGGGAAGAGATGCGTCAGCGCCCCGACGTCCTCGCCCACCCAATCGGCGAGCTCGTCGGCGCAAAACTGATGCAGATAGGTGCTCAACTCGTCCATTAAACTGTCGACGGCCTTAAAGGGCATCGACTCGTTCGCGTAGCATCGCCCCTGCAGCACCACCGGCGTCATATCATCGGTGAGCGAAGAGACCGCTTCAGCCTCGCCCATATGTTGATGAAAGGAGTCGACAAAGCGCCGGGCCAGGGTCGTCTTCCCCATGCCCGAAGCGCCCTGGATATTGACCACCGCCAGGCGGTTGGCGTAGGTGCAATCACGATAGGTGCGACGCAACTTTTGTAGATGCTTGGCGCGACCGACGAAGTGCACGGCGCGCGAACTCTTGGCGATGGCCGGGGCGTCGAGTTTGGGCAACGACACCGAGACGCCTGCCCAGGTCGACACATCTTCGCCCATATCGGAGTGCGCCGATTCGGCGGCAGCGACGCTCTGCTGCAGGCGCTCAAGGGTCGCCAGAATCTGCGCCGCGCCGGGTCGACCGGACGGGTCGATGCTGAGCAGTTCCATGCACAATTCGCCCAGCGCCGGCGGCGTAGCCGGGGCGAGGTCGAAGATCGATTCGGGGATAACCGACTGCTTGCGCAGGAGAGTCTGCAGATGAGTTCTGCCCTCAATCGGCGCGACGCCGCCGCTCAGCGCTTCGTAGAGCATGACGCCCACCGAATACCAATCCGTCGCGGCGTCCAGGCCCTCGCCCATCGCCTGCTCCGGGGCCATATAGCGCGGCGTGCCGGCGAAGGTCGCTTTGGTCGGGTCGCTCTGGCGCTCCAGGGCCTGCAAGGGGCTTTCGGCCGGCCCCATATCTGCCACCATGCCGAAGTCGAGCAATACCACCCGCCCCTGCCGGTCAACCAGCACGTTGGAGGGCTTTATGTCGCGGTGCATCTTCCCGTAGTCATGCAGCGCCCGCACGCCCCAGGTGAGTTGGCGCAACGCCTCGAGCAAGCGCGGCATATCGGCGCTAAACTCGCCGGCATCGCGCGTAAACGCACCGCTTAACCGCGCATCGGTCGTCGCGTCGATGTCGGGAAAGCTCGCGCTCTGCGCGATCAGGCTGGCGCTGTCGCCCTCAAGGGTGATGTCCAGGCTCTTACTGGCCAGGGCTGGCTTGCACTCCGACTGGAGCCGCAGCGACTCGACACTTCCCTCGGTTGTGGGGTCCGAATCACGAAGCCCCGTGTCCGGGGTGAGCAGGCGACTTCCGAGATTCGGGGTGCGCCGAATCCAACTTAGGAAATCAACGCCATCGACCAATTCCATGGTGAAATACCAGAGGGAATCTTCCTGAATCAGCTCGTATAGCGTGGCGAGGTTGGGGTGGGCGATGTCGGCCAGGGAGCGAAACTCGCGCTTAAAACGGTAGAGCGAGCGCGCATTGGTATGGTGCAGCGTCTTGAGCGCGACCTGAGCGCCCAGGTCGCGGTCAAAGGCTCGATATACAACACCAAAACCACCCTGCCCAAGCGTTGAGCGGATCTCAAAGCGCTTCGAGTCAAGCGGGGAGCTTGCGGATTTGAAGGTGATTGCCATCGACATAGTGATTTCTGTTGAACCGCAATGAAGCGATCTTTTAAATGGTGACTGCACGCGGGCGTGCAGCATAGAGCGATGGCGCTCGTATTAAAAGCAAGAAGACCATCTAAATTCGATTATAACGCGAGGTCAGCGCGCAATTCAGTGGCCAGCGCGACAAACTCATCAAAGGAGACTCGCTCCGGGCGAACACGCAGGTCCAAGCCGACCGCTTCGATCGCTTCCTTGAGGCGAGGCTTCGGGATGCCGGTCGAATTAAGCGCGTTGGGCAGGGTCTTTCGGCGAGTCTGAAAAGACTGTCGAACCAACGTCTTAAAGGCCTTTCGAAGCTCGGGGTCGGGGATTCGGGTGCCTGCGATGGGCTGAAAACGCACCACCGCGCTATGCACGCGCGGCGGCGGGCGAAACGCGCCGGGCGGCAGGGTCATCACGATTTCGGAATCCGCGTAGAGCTGGCTCATAAGGGCGAGCACGCCGTACTCGTTGTCGCCACAGCCCGCGACAAAACGCAGCGCGACCTCGCGCTGGAACATCAACGCCAGCGAGTCGAAGCGCTCCATCACATCGGCGAGGCGAAAGAAGACCTCGGTGGCGACGTTATAGGGAAGGTTTGCGGCGCATTTCCACTTCGCAAGGGGCGCGTCCCCCGGGGAATCGGCCACGAATTTGGCGTCGTAATCCGCCAATATCTCGGCGAGGTTCTGCGCGAGGATATCGCCTTCGATAAGGTCGAAGCCGGGGTGCGGCGCCAGAACTTCGCCCAAGAAGGCGACGAGGTCACGGTCCAACTCCACGGCCAACACATTCGCGCCGAGCCCGAGGATGGTCGTGCTGAGGGTGCCCGGGCCGGGGCCAATCTCGAGGACGCGGTCGCCCTCGACGATATTTGCGGCCGCGGCGATGCCCCCCAGAATATTGGGGTCAACCAGAAAGTGCTGGCCGAAGCGTTTTTTAGCTTGTCGTTCGTAGCGGCGAACTAGCTCACCGGCCGTTTGAAGTGGCTCCAAAATAGATTCCGCGCGTTAAAAGAAACGAGAATAAACGAGGTGCAACGAGTGCTCCTGCTGCCGGCCGACAATTAGTCGGCGCGCCGGGTGATTGCAAGATGAATGGCGCTCGCGGCGCGCTCATCGCCCCCCATGATAGGAAAGATGCACAAATTTGGACAAGGCGGTCGCCGGGCTTTTGTACTGCGCATAAATACGGTAGAAGCGCGGTGCATATTTTGCCGAAGTAGATGGTGTTTAGATCTTAAGATAATTGCTTTTCGACCCGGCCGGCTTTCTCGGCCCTGCCCCTTTGATGACTATGGTTTATAGCCGGCTTCGCGATCTTCTATTTCCACTCCTGGGCGCTGCGTGCCTGCTGAGCAGCGGTTGCCTCACCACGATCGACGGTGCGTGCACGAGCATCGCCGAGTCCCACTGCGCCAATTGTTACGCCTGCGCGGCCGACGTCGACGGCGTCAGCGGCGCTGAGTTATGCAATATCCCGGCGAATAAAGGGGACTCTCAGGCGGCGTGCGAGAGCGTGTTAAACGACCGCTGCAGCGACCAGGCCCGCTCGATTCGCGACCCCTTCGACGCCCTGGATAAATGTGACAACGCGATTGGCGACGATACCTGCGGCGAACTCGTCGAGCGCCACGCGCTGGACCAACCCGGCGCGCCGCTGACCTGCCAGAAGTTCATCTGACGCATCCGTCCCGCAATCATCGCGGGACGAAGCAGGCCAAGGCTCTTCTAGGCCGTGACCCGGTTGGCATTGTCCAAAAATAACGCCTTCGCGTTGCCGTAGACCATCTTCTCGATGCTCTCGGCGTCTACGCCTAAATCCTGCAGGGCGACGATCGTCTTGGGGACGCCCAGGATATCGGCGCCCCCGGCGCGAAGCGCGCTATTGAGCACGATGCCCTCGGCGCTCCCGAGCGTCTGAATCAGGTCGGCCAGCACCCGCGCGGACGCTCGGGGTTTAAGGTTCGACGTCCCGACGCTCACCCCGGCCACAAAGCCCTCGCGCACCACCGCCTCGATAAGACGGTCATCGAGCCGATTCATCATCACGCGCCCGGGCGCCATGCCCAACTTCTCGACCCGCTGCATCATCTTAAAGGTCATATTCACCCGAAGCCCCTCGGGCGGGGTGCAGATCATCGGCAACCCGGCGACGCGCCTTTTTTGGCCCGAGCGGGGCGAGCCGAGGTCGCGGGCGATCTTAACCTGACGCTCAAATAAGGCCCATTGACGCGCGTCATCCGCCCACGCCCCGACCTCGCCAAGCGCGACCACCTCGGGGCGCTTCAATAGCGCGGGCAGCGCGCGCCAGACCTCGAAATGCGAGCGCCGGGGGACCGCGCTCGGCAGCACGCCCAGGGCGACATAGGGTTTGAGCCCACAGCCAATCAGGCGCGCGCGCTCCTCGCCCAGCAACGCCTCGAAATACCCGAGAAGGTCTTCGGCGCGCTCAAATTTTCGCGGCGCGTGCGCGCAGGTGATCACGCACTCGGTCTCGAAATAATGCAGATTCTGAAGGTCTGCGTTCGAGCAAATATCGCTGCGCATCTGGGCGTCAAAGATCTTCAAAAATCACTCCCAATCGTCGGCGTTAATGGCACTAAAATCCGGCCCGGGCGGCGAGGCGTGCCGGAACTCTCCGGATTTACCGCCGGTCTTCTTGGCCAGATGCACCGCGCCGATGCTCATCGATTTATCCATCGCCTTGCACATATCGTAGATCGTCAGCGCGGCCATGCTCACCGCGGTGAGCGCTTCCATCTCGACACCGGTCTTTGCGCTGCAGCGCGCCACCGCCTCAATGGCGATGCCGCCGGCCTCGGGCATCGCGCGAAATCGCACCCCGACTTTGTCGATCGGCACCGCGTGACACATGGGGATTAACTCCCAGGTTCGCTTGGCCCCCATGATCCCGGCGATTCGAGCGACTTGCAACACCTCTCCCTTCACTATACGACGTTGAGAGACCGCTTTTAGCGTCTCCTCATTCATCGAAATGAACCCACGCGCGATCGCCTCGCGCGCGGTGGTATCCTTGGCCCCAACGTCGACCATATTGGCTTTGCCAGACTTATCTATATGACTAAACTCACTCATCGTATCGCGACCTATCTTCGGGAAAAGCTCCACACCGAGCGGAGCACGAATCGGGAAATCCTATGTAGTCGGGAGTGGCCTATGTCCGCAATCACCCCTCGGAAAACTTCGCACCTGCTGCTGGTCAGCGCGCTGGCGACCGGGGCGCTTGGGCTCGGCCTGAGCGGATGTTCCTCCCAATCGCCCGCTCAGGTTTCGAAGGACTCCACGGACTCCGAGAAGTCGATTGAGCCGACCTCGAAGACGCGCCCCACGCCGCCGCCGGTGGAGCCGAAGCTCAGCGCGGAGGCCGAGAAATATCTCGAAGATGCGCGCGCCGAGCTCGATGCCAAGGAATTCAGCGCCGCGCGGGCGATGATTGAGCTGTCGGCCACGCAAGACGCCGCCGGCCAGCCCGTCTTCCATAGCAAGGCCCGAGCGCTGCTGGCCGAATTGGAGCGCGCGGTCGCCGACAAGGCCGTGGAAGACGGCGACCTTCAGAAAGCCTACGAGCACCGACGCTTGGCCGCCGAGGCCGAGCCGGCGCCGGCGCTTGGCTCCAAGGACCTGGTGCAAGCCATTCTTGTCGGCCAGCAAATCGGGGTGATGGCCGAGGAATTGGCGCCGATGGCAAGCCAGGCGGTCGACTTACAGACCAGCAACGCCGAGGCTCAAACGCTGGCCGCCCAGCTCTGGGACGACGCCGCCGAACCCGCCCGCGCCCTGCCCTATTATCAGTGGTTATATAAGGTGTCGCCCGACAATATTACGGCGAGCACACGCCTGGCGACGATCCTTTTGGAGGAGCAGAAAATCCAGGACGCCCGCCGACTTTTCGAAGAAATCTACCAGGCCCACCCCGACCATATCATCGCGGGCATCCAACTCGCCGATATCTACGCGACCCTCGGCACCCATGATCGCGCGAACGCGGTCTACGAGGAATTGCTGGCCGCTCAACCCGAGAGTTCGGGCATCCTGATGCGCTACGCGCGCTATCTGGAAGGACGCGGCGAGCACGAGCGCGCGGCCGCGATGAAGGCGCGCGCTCAGGCGAATATGCCGGGAATTAAGAAGAAGAAGATGCGTAAATTGCGCTGAGCTTGGGCGGGGAATTTCGGGTCAGATCTTTTTAAGCGCCGTGAGCACTTCGCCCGCCGATTGGTAGCGCTGGTCCGGATTCTTAACCAATAACTTTAAGATAATTTGCTCAAGCTCCGGGCTGATCGCCGCGTTGAGCGAGCGCGGCTTGGGCGGCTCGGTGTGCAGGTGATGATAGCTCAAGTCCCCCTTATAAAACGGGACTTTACCGGTGGCGCACTCAAAGACGGTGCAGCCGAGGCTGTAGAGGTCGCTGCGGAAATCGAGGTCTTTGCCGATGATCTGCTCCGGCGACATATAGAACGGCGTGCCCACCTGCTGGGTGTGATTGTTCTGGTATTCGCGCAAAAATTTGGCCAGGCCGAAGTCCATGATCTTCAGCGCCTTATCGACGGTGAGCATGACGTTGCCGCTCTTGATGTCGCGGTGGACGACCCCCTTGGAATGCGCGTACTCGAGGGCCTGGCAGCAATAATCAAGCACATAGCGCACCTGCTTTTCGGCCAGCGCGCCCTTTCGCTGCACGAGCTGCTTCAGGGTGGTGCCTTCGACGAATTCCATCGCCATATAATACTCGCCCTCTTGCTCACCGGCGTCGTAGATGGTGACGATATTGGAGTGCGAGAGCGCGGCGGCGGCGCGGGCTTCGCGCAGAAAATACTTCACCGCGACCTGATTATCCTTGAGGTTTTCGCCCAGAATCTTAAACGCGACGATGCGGCCAAGGACGGTGTCGCGCGCCTTGTAGACAATGCCCATGCCGCCGCGCGCGACCTCGTCGATGATCTCGTAGCGACTCTGCAGCGCGCCGTCGCCGTCGCCGCTGCCCACGAAGAGCCCACTTGCGGTCGCGTTGACCATGCTCCCGCGGCGAAGACGCTTGCGAATGCCGTTGAGGCGCGCGACGGCGTCCTCGAAATTCGGGTCCACCTCGACAATCTTATTATAATGCTCCATCGCTCCGCTGAGGTCTTTTTCCTCCTCCAGGGCGTGGGCCATCTTATACACAAGGGGCAGCGTCGCGGCGTCGACCTCACGCTGCCCAAGGGCGGACTTGTAGCGACTAAACGCGCGCTCGTAGCGCCCCTGGGCCTGGTAAATATCGCCGGCCAATTCCAGGGCGCGCAGGTAAATCGGGTTGGCGGAGTCGATCTTGGCCAGGACCTCAAGGGCTTCGACGAAGCGACGATGCTCGAAGAGCAAGCGGCCAGCGCGGAAATAATCGCCCTGCTGGATGCGCAGTCGAATCTCGGACTCGACGTCCCCGGCGCGCCGATACGCGTCGGCGGCCCGCGAGGTTAGACCGGCGAGTTCGGCGCAGCGCGCCTCAAGCCCGTGTTGCTCAACTTTTTGGTAGAGGTCGGCGGCGCGCACATGCTCGCCGAGCGTCTCAAAGAGCGCCGCGGCCTGCTCGAACTCCCCAATGCCCTCGAAAATATCGGCGGCGCGCTCGACCTCGCCGGCCTGGGCGAGCATCTCGGCGGCGGCCCTTCGGTCGCCGCCCTTGAGCGCGGCCTCGGCGCGCATCTTCGCCGCCCGCTCGAGGTCGCCGCTCTCCTCCAACGCCTCGGCCGCCTTGAGGGACTGTCCGGCCTCGAGGAACCAATCGGCGGCGCGGGCAAAGTCGCGGTTGGCGCGCAGGCATTCAGCGCCCTCCGCCAATAGTCCGGCGCGATAATAGATATCGGCCGCCAAATCAGCTTGCCCGGCTTCTTGCCAAAGCTCGCCAGCGCGCCGAGCGGCCTCAATAAGCTTCGGGTCCGCGCCCCCCGTGGCGTCGGGGGCATCGTCCCAATGAGCCTCAAAATAGGCGGCGTAGCATTCTGCGGCTTTAAGTGGCTCGTCGCATTGTTCGTAATTAATGGCGGCGCTTCGGAATTGCCGGACCTTCTCGTAATTCTCAGCGGCGCGCTGCGGGTCCTTGGACGCCTCGTATTGGGCCGCCGCGGCCGCATAATTCTTCGCCTGAAGAAATTCTGCCGCCGCCGCGCGATGCTCACCGCTCTCGACATAGAGGCGGGCGGTCATCTCAAAATCCCCGGCCCGCTTATAATAGTGAATTGCCTTTTGGGTATCGCCCTGCACCTGAAAGCTTCGGGCGGCTTTCTCGAAGGCATCGGCGTCGGCATAGGCGTCGGCGGCCTCCCGGTGCATTCCGGCGTGCGCCAGAATATCGCCGGCGACCTCATAGTCGCCGCGAGCCAGGGCCTTTTTGACCCGCGCGCGAGTGGCGCGCGCGAGTGAGTCGATGGGCTCGACCCTTTTGGGAGAGGCGGTGGCGGCTCTGGCCCGATAGATCTTGACCGCGAAATAGCCGACCAACACGACAGCAGCCAGGACCATAAATCCAATGAGAACATTGGAGACGATGTCCCAGCCGCCGCCTTGCTTGGCGCCGGCCGCGATGTCGATGCCCGTGCCTGCCTGAAGCAGGACCGGGATCTGACTTAAAATCGTTTCACTCTTGAAGATCATATGCGGACCGAAGAACTCGGTAACCTCAGAAACTTCCGTTAATACCGAGCCAAGCACTCTTGGAATCACCCGCGGCGTCCAGGCCCCAGACGATGGTGGGGCCAGCATCCGCCTCATCCGCGCTCAGATAATGATAGGTCACCAGACCCGCGCCGACCGCGGTCAACACACCACCGGCGATCGCGGTGATATTGCCGACCTTATAATTATTGGTGGCGGAGTCTTTGAGGTCCTGAAGGTCCTCGCGCGACGCGTCGGGGGCGCGCTTATTATAGGTATTCACGTCGTCCTCAGCCGTCGAAGCCAGGGCGTAAAAGACGCCGCTGGTGGCCAGCGTCGCCACGCCCAGCCCGAGGGTGGTCCACCCGTAGATATCAAGGCGAAGCCCGTCGGATTCCTCGACCGGCTCGGTCTCGAAATTCGCCGCCGACACGTCCGAGAGCATCTGACGCGTCAGGGTCACCGACACCTGCTGCTCTTGGCCGGCCACGACCTTGACCGCCTCGGTATAGCTCTCGAAGCCGTCTTTTTCGATGCGCAGGCTATATTTGCCCGGGGTGAGCTCGACGGTCGCGGGGGTCAGCGTCTCAAGCGGCGCGATTTCGTCGTCGACGAAGACCTGGGCGCCGGCCGGCTCACTGGCGACCGTGACCTGGACCGTCGCGCTCTTCTCCAGCTTGGTGATCTCGCGCTGAAGCTCGGCGCTGGTCGGGTCATCGGGCAGCAGACGCACGAATTCTTTATAGTGGCCGATCGCCTCGTCGGTCTTCCCCATCTTCTCGGCCGTCTTCCCCATGCGCACCAGGATCGCCGGGTCCGGGTAAAGCGCGTAGGCCTCGCTATATTTAGCGGCCGCCGTCGTATAATCCTCGGCATCGTAGGCGGTGTTCGCCTCGCGAATTAGCGCCAGAACCTGCTTGGCGACTTCCTCGTCGCTCGAGGTCGACCCGGCCTTTGGCGCCGGCTGCTGAGCCTGCGCGGCCGAGGACCAGCCGAGCGTCGCGCCGCCGATCCCAACCGAAATAATCAAGGGGGCCGCGAGGGCGCTGACTTTCAAAATCTCATTCCGCCAATTCATATTTCGCATGGTATAATACCTCTAAAATAAATGGGTGCGCTTTAGCTAAGCATCGGTGGCCGGCGGCCTGCATCGTCCACTCGTAAATATCGCCGGCATCGGGCGTATCCTACGCCATGACTCCACATCACGGCAAACGAAACCACACAACTATTATTGGGCACTTGATGTAGGCGGCGAATTTCGCGCCAAAACACAAAAAGCCCGAAGAATTCGAGGAATTCTTCGGGCTCTTAGATTCTCACGCCATAAAACCCGACCGCTCAGGGCTGAGCGACCTGATCGGCGGGCGCCGGCGTCTGGGCCTCGACCTGGGTGATTCCGCACCCGGTGCGCGGCAATAGGAAGAAGAACACCAGAATAAAGGTCACCAAGATGATCTCGGTGGGGTTCTCACTCCACCAATCCCACCAAACGGGCTCTTTGTCGGCGCCGAGATGGTCCTTGGCCAGATCACTATTTTTATCCATCGACTTCTCCTGGCTTCATGCGCCCCGATTTTAAGGCGCGCTTCATTATATACAGGGGCGCCGGGTGGCGATAAAACACCGCGGCGCGCATTCATTTGGTAGTACGGGCCTCTATTTTCGGGGTCCCTGCCACAACGCAGCGACCACGACGCCCGGGTTACGCGCCCCGAATTAGCATCGTTGGGGCCGCCGGGCAAGCCAAACGCGGCGTCGACACATCTTGCCCGACTATTGGCGCGCATGCTAATCGTCCCCAGTCTCCCCGGAGTGGCAAAAAACCGCGGGGAACACCAATCGAATCGTATCGTATTTCATGCATAAAGGATGAGGATAATGGCTGAGCATATTTATATCGAAGATATCGCCGAGCATGTCGATGAGACCATCAAGATCAAGGGTTGGCTCTATAATAGCCGCTCGAGCGGGAAGCTGCACTTCCTGGAGCTGCGCGACGGCACCGGCTTTATGCAGGCCGTGATGTTCAAGGGCGACGTGAGCCCCGAGCTCTTCGACACCACCGGGCACCTTCGCCAGGAGACCAGCGTCGTGGTCACCGGCAAAGTGCGCGCCGACGAGCGCGCCCCGTTTATCCCGTTTGAGATGGGCATCGAGGACCTTGAGGTCATCGCTGAGCCGGTCGGCGATTATCCGATCACCCACAAAGAGCATGGCGTCGCCTACCTGATGGAGAACCGCCACCTCTGGCTGCGCACCCCGCGCCAGGTCGCGATTATGAAGGTTCGCCACGAGATCATCAGCGCGATCCGCGGCTTCTTCGACGACAATAAATTCCGCCTGGTCGACTCCCCGATCTTCACGCCCGCGGCGGCCGAGGGCACCACGGACCTGTTCGAGACCCAGTATTTCAGCCAGAAAGCCTACCTGGCCCAGACCGGCCAACTCTATATGGAAGCGGCGGCGGCGGCCTTCGGCAAGGTCTATTGCTTCGGCCCGACCTTCCGCGCCGAGAAGTCCAAGACCCGCCGTCACCTGACCGAGTTCTGGATGGTCGAGCCCGAAGTTGCCTTCATGGAGCTCGAAGAAAATATGGATCTCGCCGAGAAATTCGTGCGCGCCATCGTCGAGCGCGTGCTGACCAATTGCGCCAAAGAGCTCGAGATCCTGGAGCGCGACACCACGCTGCTCGAGAAGATCGCCGACCCCGAGCCCTTCCCGCGCATCAGCTACGATGAGGCCGTCGAGATCATCCGCGCCAACGGCGGCGAGATCGAAGACGAGGCCGACTTCGGCGCCCCGCACGAGACCATGCTCGGCGAGCATTTCGAGCGCCCCGTCCTTGTCCACCGCTACCCGCTGGAGATCAAGGCGTTCTATATGCGCAAAGACCCCAACGACGAGACCCGCGCCCTCTGCGTCGACATGATCGCCCCGGAAGGCTTCGGCGAGATCATCGGCGGCGGCGAGCGTGAGTATGACGTCGAGAAGTTGGAGGAGGCTATTAAGGCGCATAACCTGCCGATGGAGGCCTTCGAGTGGTACCTCGACGTGCGCCGCTACGGCTCGGTCCCCCACGCCGGCTTCGGCCTGGGTCTGGAGCGCACCGTCGCCTGGATCTGCGGGCTGCACCACGTGCGCGAGACCATTCCCTTCGCGCGTATGATGGACAAGTTGACGCCCTAATCCACCGCTGAGCATCGGCGCATATTCTTTCGGCTCCTCTCAGAATGTGATGACCCCGTAAGCGACCATAACGTGAGCGACGAACACAAATCTGAAGATGAGCCGCTCGAGGTGCATGACACCTCGAAGGATGCGTCTGTGCGCGCGACGGTCGAGCTGCCGAGGGTTATCCTCGGCAGCAGCGACGGCGCCCGACAGGCCCCCAAGGAGCGTGTGCTCCCCGGGCTTATCGACCCGCGATGGACGAGCTATTCGGCGTATATTGCGTGCATCTTGGGCGCGGGCATCAGCGCCAACTTCGCCATTGACGCCGGCGAATGGGCGGTCGGGCCGGTGATTATCGGCTGGACGATGCTCTACGTTTGGGAGTGGATCTACAGCCTCGCCTACCAATACCGCCGCCCCTTCATGAAATACAGCGCCCTGCTGATGGTCGTGGCGCTCACGGCGGTGCTGGCGGGCGTTTGCCTGGACCGCGCGCCGGCCCAACAGGTGATCACCGGCGCAAAGTTGGTCGAGCGCGCCCACCTGGCCCGCCTCGAAGGCGCGGCGGCCCTCACCATCCTCAGCGGCCTGCTCATCCTCGTGCACGCCATCGTGCTGGGGCGCGGGTATCGCCGCATTAAGCGGCGTGATACAACCAGCGACCAGTCTTAGCGACCCGGATTCTCCAACTTTTAGCCCCTGCGGATGATGAATTCAATCGACACGATTTTCTGGCTCTTCGCGGGCTTTGCCTTCGTCTTCGGGGCTGTGGTCGGCAGCTTCCTCAATGTCGTCATCTACCGGGTCCCCGCCGGGCTCTCGGTGGTCCACCCGCCGAGTCGCTGCCCGAATTGCGACGCCTCGATTCGCTGGCACGACAATATCCCCATCCTGTCGTGGGCGCTCTTTCTGCGCGGCAAATGCCGCGACTGCGGCGTGCCAATCTCGGGCCAATACGCCATGGTAGAAGCCCTCACCGGCAGCCTTACGCTGGCCCTGTGGTATAAGATTGCGCATAAGCCCTTCGCCTCGATGGAGGCCTTCCAGCAGACCGAACCCATCAGCTATCTGCTGCCCTTCGGGCTCTATTTCGTCTTCATCTGCCTGCTCGTGGTCATCACCTTTGTGGACCTGGAACACCTGCTGATTCCCCACGGATTTACCCTGCCGGGCATCGCGCTGGGCATCGGCGTGCCATTCCTCTTCAACGCGGTCATGCCGCCCGGGAGCCTCGTGGGCTTCTGGCCGCCGGTCACGCCCATGGAGAGCATCATCGGCGCGGTCGCCGGAGGGGTGACGGTCATCGCGATATTCTACGGATATTTTGCCCTGCGGGGCGTGCCCGGGATTGGCGGGGGCGACGTCACGCTGATGGCGCTGGTCGGCGCGTGGCTCGGGTGGCCGTCGCTCGTTTTTGTCTTCTTTGCGGCGAGCATGCAGGGCGTGATCGCGGCCGGCCTGGCGATGCTCTTTGGCGGCGGGTTGCTGCGCGATAGCGCGACGATTTTTGAAGAAGATGAGCTGCCGAGTGATGCGGCGCCCGCTCAAGACGATGCGCTCGCCCAGGGTGATGCTCGCGCCGCCCTGGACAGCGCGGAGGACAAAGACACGGCGGACGAGAGCATCGATGACGAGGTCGAGGCCGGCGCACTGGCGGTGCCCTTCGGGCCATTTATCGCCCTGGCTGCTCTCGAATTCTTCTTCGTCGGCAACCTGCTGCCGTCGGCCTTCTCGATGAGCTATCTCTATAAATACGGGTTCTGGTAATGCGCGAATCCGGCGCCGAACGCAGAGGATTTCCGGGCGGTCTTCGGGCGCAATTGCTCCTGGTTTTATGCCTGCTCATCACCATCGCGGTCGCGCTCGGCAGCGGCGCGGTGATGATCCCCCAGCGCGCCGACCTCGCCCCGCAGGCCGCTCGCCAACTGCTCGCCACCTATATCGCCCTGGAGATGCTGGTCGTCCTGCTGCTGGGCTACGGCTTCTTCACCTTCCTGGTGGTGCGCCCCATCCGCGCCCTGGGCGTGGCGAGCCAGCGCGCCGCCAAGGGAGACCTGGCGTCGCCCATTAAATATCTACCGCGCAATGAATTCGGCACAGTGAGCCGCCAATTCAACACGATGCTCGAGGAGTTGGGCAAGAATCGTGAGAAGCTCGAGCAACGCCTCAAAGAGCTCGACCAGGCCAACCGCCAGCTCCACGAAGCCCAGGACTCGCTCATCCGCTCCGAGAAGCTTGCGAGCGTCGGACAGCTCGCCGCTGGCGTCGCCCACGAGGTCGGCAATCCCCTGGCCGCGATCTCGGGCTACCTCGAGATTCTGAGCGACGAGGACCTCGCCCCCGAGATCCGCCGCGACATCCTGAAGCGCAGTCAACAGAACGTCGACCGCATCCGCGACACCGTCGGAAACCTGCTCAATTATAGCCGCGAAGAGAGCAACGCGAGCGTCGAAGCCGTCGACCTTAGCGCCTGCGTCGACGAAGCAATTCACCTGGTACAGGCGCAGCCAAAGGCGCAGAATACCGCCATCGACACCGCCCTGCCCGCCGCGCTCGTCGCGGTGCGCGCGGTGTCCAGCGAGGTCGTCCAGGTGCTGGTTAATCTTTTGCTAAACGCCATCGACGCGTTAAACCACGCCAACACCGACCGCCCCGCCCAGATCACCCTGAGCGCCGACACGAGTGACCCCGACGCGATCATCCTGCGCGTCGAGGATAACGGCCCCGGCATCCCGCCCGAAAAACTCCAGCGGGTCTTCGACCCCTTCTTCACCACCAAGGACCCGGGCGAAGGCACCGGTCTCGGGCTTGCGATTTGTCTGCGATTGATGCGCCGGGTCGACGGCGATATTCATCTGGAGAGCACGCCCGGCGAGGGGACGGTCTTCTCCCTGGTCTTCACGCGTTTTGAGATGATCGATTAGCCGCTCAGGACGAGCGGCCTCGACGGCCTACTCAGCGTCCATTCCGGCGCGAAGATCGCGCACAAACGCCGCGAGTGTGTCGGTGGTCTGAGAGCCACGGCCCTCGATAAGCCACACCATCGCCGAACCCACCAGTACGCCGTCGCAGTGGCGCGAGACCATCCTGGCACGCTCGGCGTCGGCGACCTTCATCGACCCGAGAATTGGGCGCGAGCTCACCGCCTTAAACTCGCGCATGCGCTGCTCGAATTGCTGCGCCGTCATGGTCGGGTCCCCGCCGGTATGGCCGGTCCAGACCAAAAAGGAATCACAGCCCTGGGCGATATGCTTGAAGCGCTCAAGCGAGGTGGTCGGCGCGATAAATGGCGGCAAGACCAGGTTCGCTTCGCTCAGCGCGGCGCGCAACTTCTCACTCTCATCGAAGGGCAAATCGGTGACCAGCGCGCCGTCGAAATCGGCCGCGCAGAGCGAGGCAATAAACGGTGTCACGCCCCGGCTCAGCACGCGATTATAATAGGTCGACAGGATCACCGGGGTCTGGTGGGTCTCGCGAAAGCGCTGCCCGAGCGTCACGATCTCATCCCAACCGACCTCTTCGCGCAGCGCCCGCGCCGAGGCGCGCTGAATCACCGCGCCGTGGTAGGTGGGGTCCGAGAACGGAAGGATCAGCTCAATGAGATCCGCGCCCTCATCGGCGAGCACCTTCATATAATCCAGGGTCGCGTCGAGATAAGGGTCGGCGGCGACCAGCGCCGCCATAAAGATCGGTCGCTGGGTAATCTTGGCCTGCTCTATCACCCGAGAGAGTCGCGAGTTCATGCCCGCCCCCCGGATTCGGCGGCCTTCTCAGCGGCGCGGAAAGCCTCCAGGCGCGCCAAATCGCGCTCACCCGCGCCCGAAATCCCGACCACGATATCCTGCCCCTCGTCGAGGGTGGGCAATAATTTCAGCGCGTACGCCAAGGCGTGCCCGGACTCCAGAGACACCAACAGACCCTCTTCTTTCAACAGCATTTGGACCGCCTTATAGGCTTCGCGGTCTTCGACCGCGACATAATGCACCCGCCCCTGCTCGGCCCACTGGGCATGTTGCGGGCCCACATTGGCCACGCTCAATCCCGCCGCGGCGCTTGCCGGGGCGAGGATCTGGCCGTCTTCGTCTTGGAGGAGGAAGGAATAGGTGCCCTGGAAAACGCCGGGGCGCCCGTTGACCACGCTGGCCGCGTGACGCCCCGAGAGCCCTTCGCCCGCGCCCTGAACGCCGACCAATTGAATGGTCTCGTTGGGGGCAAATTCGGCGAAGAATCCCGCGGCGAATCCGCCACTGCCCACCGGCGCGACCAAATACTCGGGCGTGCAATCCGCGCGCTCGATTTGCACGCGGGCCTCCACCCCGATGGTCGACAAGAAGAACGCGCTCATGCGCGGATAGGGGTCCGGCGCCGCGAGCGAACTCGGGCAATAAAAATAGTCATCGGGGTGGGTACCCCAGAAGCGAAGCGCCTCGGACTGGGCGATCTTACGCCCGCGAATCGGCGCGTCGACGGTCTCGATCTTCACGCCCAATTCCTTCATTCGGCGCACGCCCATCGGCTCGCTATCCTGGTCCTCTCGCCCCATAAATATCAGCGTCTTCAGGCCCAAGGCGTTGCCCATCGCGCCGAGCGCGGCGCCAAACTCCCCGGTCGCGCTCTCGCCGACCAGGGCCTTTCGGCCCATCCGCACCGCCATCAAGGCGTAGGCTGCGGCCAGGTTCGCGGTGAAGTTTCCGCCCTGGCACAGGTCCTCGCGCTTCAGCCACAGCCTAGCCCGCCCGAGCTTCTCGGAGAGTCTTGGCAACGGCGTCAGCGGCGTGGGACGGCCGAGGCGGCGGTCCAATAGTTCATCGAATTGTTTAAGGAACTGGGGGTCTGCGACCGCCAACTCATAGGCGTCGGCGACCTCTTGGAGAGGTCCCCACAGCGCTTCCGCCACAAATCGCCCGCCGAAACGCCCGTAGCGTCCAGTCTTTTCTTCGCCGCTCATCGGTTCTCAATATCGGAGGGGAGTTTCCCAAAAACGCGGCACTTGCGCGCGCAATATCTAGGAAAGAAATGCTCGAAATCGAAGGGATTATTTGGAGCCATGCTCGAGCCATTCCCGCGAGGCGTCGAGGAAGGAGCCGACGCCGCGGCGAATCTCGCGGGCGACGATGGGCCCGAAGACCTTGGCGAGCAGACGCGCCACCGGCAGATCCGTGGCGATGGTCTCGCGGTAATTTACCTCGGTGCGCTCGTCGGAGAGCTTCTTGAACCGAGCGACGCCCGCGGAGCGCATATTGCCCTGGCGGGTCTCCCACTCGACCTCTCCGTCGCTGGCCTTGTAGGCGACCGTATAATCGGCCCGAAAAGTGATGCCCTTCTCGGACTTCTCCTTAAGCTGCCAGCGCCACACCATCGGCTCGACCTCCTCGGCCGACTCCAGGTCGCTCAGGCAACGCTTAAACTCGGCCGGGTCGCTAAAATAATTCGCGACCTCATCATAACCCCTATTCACGACAAAGGTCTGCTCTTCGGTGCCTTCAATCCATGCCATATCTACATCCTCAAAAATAAAGCGCGCATTAACTAACCCGGCAGCACTCGCCGCGGGGCTTTAGCGGCAACTACGGTCCAGCGGACCACAGGTAAAGCGAATATGAAAGTGCGTATCGTGTCCCGAGACGTGGCGAATGATACCTTCGCGCGCGCTGTTCGGGCGCGGGTATTGCAGAATGGGCTCAAGCTCTTCTTCGGTATAACCAATGGAGCGAGCATACTCATAGAGCGCGCGCTGCACCGGGCGAACCGCGAAGATGAATTCAACCTTGCCGGTGTCGATCAGGGTCTTGAAGAGATGCCAGGTCTTGACCGCGTCCAGCGTCTCGTAGGTGATCGGGTAGAGATTGGGCAGTTGGACGTTGCCCCGATAATAATAGCTGATATCGGCGTCGCGCCCGGATTGGTGGCTGGCGTGCGGGCGGATCCGACCGCCGCCGCGCTGGCTCAGGTCACCGGCGATCGCCTCGGGCGCGTCGGGCCAACGCGCTTTGACGTCGGCCAGCGCGGCGCGAATCAGGCGCGTGGTGCGCTCGGTGGCATAGGCGCGCGCCTTCGAGCGAACCTGCAGCCCCGGGCCGTCTTTGAGCGGCACGCCGTTATAGAGCCGGCCGCCGTTGGCCTTGCCATAGGACTCCGACGCGCCGCCTTTGGACTGCACGTACACGCGCACGCGCTGGCCGATCTGCAGCTTTCGCGGGTTAACCCCACGGTTCCATCGCTTCACGCTGGAGATCTTAACTTTGTATTTTTTCGCGATCCCCTCGAAGGTATCGCCGGGCCGCACGCGGTGGGTAATGGGGACCGGACCGCTGGGCTTCTTCTTCACCTTCTTGCCCGACTTCACGATCAACTCACGCCCCGGCTCGACCTCCAACCCGCTGAGCTCGTTCCACGTTTGAACGTCCTCCAACTCGGCCCCGAATTTTAGCGCGATTCCCCCAAGCGTATCGCCTTCGGCGACGGTATAACGGACGATATTGCCTTCTTTTGCGCTGCGGTCTTCGGCAAACGCCGGCGAGCTCACGCTGATCGCCGAAAATGCCAGAAGCAGAGCGATGATGATTGGATATCTTTTCACGACTACACCTTTAAAACCGAATTCACTGCGATGATGGACCGAATCCATCGAATCCAAACCTAACTTTCTTTAGAGATCTGCGCACTATGCGTCAACCCGCCGGGTTGGCTGACGGCTTATCGAGGGGGCCAAAGCGCGAAAGTTCGCCCGGGAATTCCTCGCGTCACTCTAACGGCTTGACCGGCATTTTCTCAGCGTGATAGTTCGAGCCAACCCGCCCTGTTGCGGTTTTTACTTATGCTGACACACCAAAGGAACTACCATGTCCGTTCGTCTGCGATTCGCCCCGTCAAATACCGGATTCCTTCATATGGGCAATGCGCGCACGGCCCTATTCAACTACCTCTACACGCGCCACCACAAAGGAACGTTTATCCTGCGCATTGAGGATACCGACCTTGAGCGTAGTAAGCCAGAATATACCGACGCGATTCTCGAAGCGATGGACTGGATGGGCATGGAGGCCGACGAAGGCCCCTTCTTCCAGACCAAGCGCACCGATATCTATAAAGAAAAAGTCGAGGAGTTGCTGGCTAGCGGCAACGCCTATAAATGCTTCGCCACCAAAGAAGAGCTCGAAGAGCGCCGTCAAAAGGCGATGGAGTCCGGCGGAGACCTCTCCGCGGCGTCGCGCATCTGGCGTGACCGCGATGACCACCCCGAAGGCCAGCCCTTCGTGGTGCGTTTTAAGTCGCCGCTGGAAGGCGATCTGACCATCGATGATATGGTCCAGGGCGAGGTCACCGTGTCGGCCACCGAGCTCGATGACTTCATCATCCTGCGCAGCGACGGGACGCCCACCTATAACTTCACCGTGGTCGTAGACGATATCCTCATGGAGGTCACGCATATCGTGCGCGGCGATGACCACCTCAATAACGCCTTCCGCCAACTTCCGGTGTACCTGGCCCTGGGCGCCAAGCCCCCGCGTTTTGGCCACGTCGCGCTGGTCGCCGGGCTCAGCAAGCGAAAGGGCAGCACCTCGGTCCCCGAGTACCGCGCCCTTGGCTATTTGCGCGAAGCGGTCAATAATTACCTGGCGCGCCTGGGCTGGTCGCACGGCGACCAGGAGATCTTCAGCATGGAAGAGCTTATCGAGTATTTCGACTTCGACCATGTCGGAAAGAGCGCGTCGCAATTCGACATCAAGAAGTTCCAATGGGTCAACGCCGAGTGGATGAAGCGCCTGGAGCCGGCCGTGTTGGCCGAGCGCTGGCTGCCCTTTTTAGCCGAAGCCGGACTGCCCGCGCCGAGCGTGGACTCGCCGGAATTCGCGCGTCTCACCGAGATCGCCGAAGCCCTGAGCGGTCGGGCCAAAACCCTGGTCGAGATGACCGAGAAAGGCGCCTTCTTCTTCACCGACTCCGTCGAGTATGACGAGAAAGCGGCGAGCAAATGGTTGGTGCAAAAATATGCCGACGCCTTCGATGAGCTGCATACGCGGTTGTCTGCGCTCGAAGATTGGACGACCGAGAATATCGAGGCGATCTACCGCGACCTGGTCGAGAAATACGAGCTTGGCCTCAAGCATTTCGCGCAGCCCACGCGCGTCTGCCTGACCGGCTCGACCTCGAGCCCGGGCGTCTTCGAGACGGTCGCCCTCTGCGGCCGCGAGCGCGTCTTGGAGCGTCTGGCAGCCGGCGTCGAGCGCATGAAAGCTGCCGAGTAACCCAGGCCAAACTGGCGACGCCCAAGCGTAACGAACCACGGAGTGAAATGTGAGTGTGCAGGGCCGCCAAATTCAACCATCGCTCATCCTCGCCGCGCGCGCCGCACTCTTGGCAAGCGTGGCATTGGGATGGGCGACGCTGCTGCCGAGCGTCGCCCACGCCGACCCGCCCCAATTTGGGGTTGAGGTCGGCGTGGGCGCCGCGCTCGGTCTAAGCCCCTACCTGCGAAACGAAGTCGTCGCTCAACCGCTGCCCACCAGCGGCACCGACGAACGCCCCTGGATCATCCCATCCCTGGCCCATATCGAGACCGGCCGCTCGGTCGCGGCCTCGCTGAAATTGGTCGCCTCGAACCTGACCGCCGGCGCGAGCCTGCAGGTATTTGACCTCCCCTCATTTACAACCTACTACCGCGGCGACCGCGCGCTCCCCCCAACTCGTCAACGCGCCGACGGATCCGTCGATGATAGCGGCACCGAATACGCACCGCTGAGCCCGCCCATCAATGAATCGATCCCCAGCCGCCTGCAAGACTCCTTGATCGTGGTCGGCCTGGGCGGCGACTACCGCATCTACTGGCCCGACGAAGCCATTGACTTCTTCATCCCCATCGGCGCCGAGATCGTGCTGACCCATGTCACCCGGCCCGCCGCCTCCAACCGACTTGGCCTGGCGATGTCTACCGGCGTGGGCGCCGTGCTCGACATCAATAGCCGCATTGGGCTGGTCTTTGATGCCCGACTGCACGCGCTCGCCACCAGTCACTACGGCAGGCGAAGCGACTCCGCGCGCCGCGCCGCCGCCATCGGCGAATCCACTGAAGCCGCCTTCTTCTCCACCCTGCTCTACGCCTCCGCCAACATCGGCCTGCAGTTCACGATCCGTTGAACCAGGGCCGCTCGGGGGCAACACAAACTCACCAGCCGGGGATAAATTTCGCGACCCGACTGGCGAACTGTCGATTACGCGCGACTCGCCGATAGCCCCACTCCGAGAGCCCTGCGAAGACCGCGCTGCGCCGGTAGATCCCCATCAAATAGCTGCCCTGCGGGCGCATGGACAGGGCCCGAAAGATCGCCGCCGCCCCACGGTACACGCTCCCATCGGGCTCCACAAAATGAATCTCGCGGGCGAGGTCCTCTTCGCGAAACTCCGGGAAATACGGCATAAAACTCTGATAACTCACGTAGCGAATACGGTCCCCAGCCTGGGCGATGATATGACCGAGGGCGCGCTTGCAAAACCCGCATTTCCCATCCCAGAGCAGCGCGGGCCGGTCGAGCCGACCCGCCTCAAGCCCCTCGGTATCATCAATCTCGATCGTCTCTGACATACTTCACTCCCGATTCATCAAACGCGTGGCGGGTTTAGCGGTTCTCAGCGCTCATAATTTCGTGACCAGGAGGCGCTCGGCCAGCGACTTGCTGATCGCGGCGCGCAGCGGGTCGGTGTCGTGGATGTCCAAGAAAAGCTGGCCGTCGAAGGATAGAATCTCAACCACCGTGAAGGAGCGATTCAGCGTCAAACCGATCTTATCGAGGTATTGGAGGACGTCGGATTCCTGGTCGAGGACGCGCTCGAGTCGGTAGGTCGCGCCGAGCTCGGCTTCGTCGAGGCGGATGGTCTCCAGGCGGTGAATCTGGCCGTCGGCCGTGGGGATGGGGTCGCCGTGGGGGTCGAATTTGGGATGCCCTAAAAAGTCGTCGATGCGGGCGACCAGTGATTCGCTCACCGCGTGCTCCAAAAGCTCGGCCTCTTCGTGCACCTCGTCCCAGCTCAAGCCCAGGGTCTGCACCAAAAAGACCTCGACCAGGCGATGCTTGCGAATCACCTTAAGCGCCGCGCGCACGCCGTCTTCGTTCAAACTCGCCCCGTGATAGGGCTTATAATCAACGAGACCGTCGCGGGCCAAAGACTTCAACATACTCGTCACCGACGGCAACGAGATCTCGAGGCGTTCGGCCAGCGATTTCGTCTTCACCGGCACCTCCCCATGCGACTCAAGATGATAGATGGCCTTGAGGTAATTTTCGACGGAAATCGTTGGCATCGCTTACTCGGGCAGCGGGTCAAAGAATGCATCTTTCGATGCACGTTAACCCGCCGCCCGCGCGGCTTCAACTGACGAGTTTACTCGGACGCCCCGCCAGGCCCAGGGCGTAGCGTGCTTCCAGATAATCGTCGCTCATGGCGAAGGAGATCAGTCGGCGCACGCTGGGGTTGCGCCGGATTTGCTTCTGGGTCTCAGGAGCGTCCAGGCCAAGGTTCCACCCGTGGAAGCTGAGCAAGCCGCGCACGGCCGCGCTCACATCCCCGGCGGTCACCATGCCGACGCGGCAGGCGAATTCCTCCAGGACGCCGGGCCACAATTCGCACTCGGCGGTCGCGAATTGCTCCATCACCGGCTCAAGCGCGCTGGTCAATCGACGGCGCGCGACCGCGTGGAAGGGGCTGGAAATATGCTCGACCAGGTCCTGGGTCGCCATATCGACGCGCTCGCCGAAACCCTGACCGGTCTGCTTGAGCAACACGGCTTCGACCATATGCCACACCCGGCGCCCGTCGAGGGCGAGCAAGGCCGGCAATCCGGACCAGGCCAAGGCGGCGCAATACCCGGCGATGAACCGAGCTTCGGCCGCGTTCATCTGACTGATCTGCTCCCAATTGACCCAGATGCTCGGCGTTCCCGCCGAGAAGACCTGCGGGGTCATCGGGCCAGCGTCGCCAGACTCTGCCTTAAAGCGCGGGATACCAAAGGCGTCCATCGCGGCCTGCATGCTGTCGCAGGCGTCCTGGGCGTCGAGGCGGTTCAGGCTCACGCCCTCGAGCGCTTTGCGCTGGGGAAGTTCATCGGCCCAGACCTTTTCGACAAAGGGCATCGCCGCGGCGAGGGTGTCGATCATCTGGACATTCAGCCCGGCCGGCATCAGGAACTGCTCAACCTGCTCATCGCTAATAAGGCGCGACGGCGAGGTCTTGGTCGGCAGCGCCTCGTTCTCGACGGTGCAATTGAGCACGCGCAGGATTTGATCGGAGATACGCGCCCGGTCGAAGGCCTGCGCCCGCCCCAGAAGGTCGCTGAGTCCCCGATAGGTCGTGGGCTCGAAGGGGTCGACGAGCACAATCTTTCGGAACTCCTCAAGCGCCTGGGACTCACGCCCGGCGATCTGCGCCAGGCAGAAGGCGCGGCGGCGCAATAGCTCAATGCCGTCGCCGTCCTGGGCATTCTTGGCGCCCGTGCAGCGCTCCAGCGCCAGGGTGTAGAGGCGCACGGCCTCCTCGGGCCACATAAGGTCTTCCTCGACGATCTCGGCGGCGCGGCCAAGCAATTGGCGCTGGCGCGCCGGCGGCATATCGCTGCCCTTCTGGGTCGCCATCGACTCCAGGCGGCCGGCGCAGTCCTTGAGCATATCCGCGCGGAAGCCGAGCCCGACCAATTCATCGAGGTCCTGAGCGCTCCCCAGCCCCGCGTCCACGATCTGCCATTGCAGCTCGTAGGCGGTAAGGCCGTCGTCGAGCTTATCGCGGTAGACCTCGACCAGCGTGCGCCAATCCTTGAGATTCTCGCTGGAGATCTCACCGTCGAGCACGCGTTGGAATAGCTCCACCGCGCGGTAGGGATTGCCATGCTCGAAATACGCGTAGGCCAATTGCCGGCGCGCGTGCTCGAAGAGTTCACACTCCTCATAGCTCGCCAGGAGATGCTCAAGGCAGTCGATGCCGTCGTCGATGCGCTCCTCGCTCTGCAGCAGCAATTCAGCCAACCACAGGCCGGACTCGATGCATAGGTTCGCACCGATGGCCCGCGTCGGGTTGGTCATATGCTCGAAATGACGCTGCTGGAAACGAATCGCGCGCTCCAGGTCATTAAGCGCCATGCTCACCCGCACCAATTCGCGCAGATAGGCGGCGTCTTCCGACAATTGCCAGCAATTGCTCAACGCGGTCGAGGCGCCGTCGAGGTCATCGAGCTCTTCCTCTAAGATCTCGGCCAGCGTGCGGAAGAGATAGAGGCGACGGCTTCGGGTCAGCCCGTCGCGCATCGCGTGGGCGTCCAGGCAATCGCGCAGCAGCATCCAGCGTCCCGCAAAACCCTCGGCGTTGCGGATGGTCTGGTAGAGGCGGTCGAGCGTCGGGCCGTCGCACATATCCTGGGGAAAGTGCTCCTCGGCTTCGTCGGGCGCTTCTGCCGTGTTCGCGGCGTCTGCGTCGCCCTCCAGGCCCGCCTCGGCGACAACCTCTTCGCCCTGCTCTTCGGATGCCTCGGCGCCAAGTTGCTCCGCGGGCTCCACCTTATCGGCGGCCTCGTCCTGAGCGCGCATCTCTGGGAACGCGGTGCGCGCGGCTTCGGCCAAGAAGTCGGCGACCTGCTCGTGGCGCTGGTGGCGCTCGGCGAATTCGGCCAACTCGGTGAGGCGCGAGACCTTGAGGTCACGACTATCTCGCAGCGCCAACTCGCGCCGCGTCCAGAGCACATAGCCCTCGAAGTCATGCGATTGGCGCGCTTCGACGGCGCGAAGGCGAAGCGCCAGCGGGTCTTCGGATTGATAATCTTCGTCGCTGCGCAGCACTTCGCCTTCGAGCACGCGCACCAACTCAGCCGACAATCGCAGCTCGGCGGGGTCTTCGGGGCTCGAGAACTCAGCCGCCACATTCACCGGCAACTCGCCCAAAAGCATCGCCCGCTCCGAGGGCTCCAGCACGTCGATGGCCGCGCGAATCGCGTCGACATCGCCGACCGTAAGGCCCTCGCGTTTGATCTCGAGCAAGCGCTCCAGCGGATGCTGCGGGTTGGCCCGGCGGAATTGGTGCAGGACCTCGCGCTCTCCGCCGCGCGCCATCGCCAACTCCAACACGAGCTGGTTCTCCAGGCTCTCGGTGGAGCCGTGCGTGCGAAACGCTCGGCTGACATCGGCGCTTTGGTGCGCCCGCTCGCGAAGACGCGCGATGACCTTGAAATAACGGTCGCGCGCCTGCGCGTTCATCGGCTTCATGACATTATTTTCGAGGCGGTCCGCGACCTCATCGACCGACAGGCTCGAATACGACCAGGTCCGCGCGATACCGGCGAGCCAATGGCCGTTGCCGGGCTCGGCGTCGAGGGCGATAAGATAGCGCGCGAACGCCCCGGCCAGGTCGCCCTGCTGCCACTCAGCGACTCCAGCCAACTCGCCGTGCAACGCGGCGAAGGCGCGCGGGTCGTCGGTCGCGGCGATCTTTCGCTCCACCAACACCACCACCTGATCGAAACGACCGAGCGCATAATTCAAGCGCAGGGCCGACTCCAGGGCGTGGTTGTCTTCGGGGGCAATCTCGAGAATCCGCGCGTAAATGCGAATCGCGTCTTCGCTACGGTCGAGCTGGGTCTCAAAGATTTCGGCAAGCGCCCCGAGTCGGCGAATCGTCTCGCGCGGGTCATCGGTCTCGCGCAGCTCTCGCCCGCTCATCTCGATGATATCGTCCCAGCGCTTATTGCGCATATAGATGCGCCCCAGCCCCTCAAGTGCGGGCAGGAAGTCGGGGAGAATCTCCAGGGCCCGGCGATAATGCTTCTCGGCGAGCTGTGGGTCCTCGAGATGACGCTCGGCGATTTCGGCACATTTTTGGTGCAGCACCGCCTCTTCTTCGTCATCCTCCACCAGCTCGAGCTCGCGCATATTCAACTCGATCAACTCGGCGAATTGACCGGTGCGCGCGTACAGGCGCCCCAGCGCCGCGAAGGCGCGCGGGTGCTGGTCGTCGAGGATCAGAATTTCCTGCCAGGCGCCGATGGCGACGTCGTAATTCTGCAGCTCGTTCTCGGCCACCTCGGCGACCTTATCGAGCAGATACATCTTCTGGCGGCGGTTGGGCGCGACCTCGACCGAGGCCAAAAAGAGGTCGGCCAATTCGCGCCATCGGCCCAGCTCGCCCAGGAGTCCCGCGGCCGCTTTGAGGGCCGGCAAATAATGCGGGCGATGGTCGAGCACGTGGCGATAATGGTCGAGAGCGCGCACTCGATTTTCGAGGCGCACGCGATAGAGCTCGGCCGCCTGGAAGTGCCGGCGCCACACACTCGGGGCGCCCTGCATCTGCGCAATCTCGCGCTCGTAAAGGTCGACGAGGCCCGAGAAATTATCGCGCTGAGCGTAGAGTCGCCCGAGCGCGCGTAGCGCGGGAAGATGGTCGGCCTTCAGTGACAGCGCTTCGCGGTAGACTTCGGCGGCGGCGACCTGGTCCTGAGCCTCCTCTTCGTAGAGGCGCCCGAGCCGGGTCAACTTCGTGATGCGCTCGCCGTTGGTCAACGGCCCTTCGAGTTGCATATTAAGGACATCGATCAGCGACGTACCGGTGCCAGACACGCCGCCCGACTCGGCGTCATCGCCCCCGGCATCGGCCGCGGTGAAATGTCGCTCGAGCAGCGATTCGCGGACCCGAAGCGCGGTCCAATCCTCCGGCTCGCGCGCGCAGAGGTCGGCCAACATCTTGTCGGCCGAGCCCAGGTCGCGCGCGACGCTCTCTTGAAGCATCGCCGCGCCGACCGCTTCGGTCGGCTCAAGCTCGGACTCTTCGGACAACCCGCGATACAGCGTGGTCGCCGACTCGCGATCGCCCAGGTCGAAATAGAGGGAGCCCAAGAACTCACCCAGGTCACCGCGAAGATGCGCGCGCTGATGAATCTGCTCGAGCAAGGTCGCCGCGCCGCTCACATCCCCCCAGACCGCGCTCCAAATCGCCGAGCGCGTGCGCATCAAATCGGCAATCTCGCCGTCATCAAACGCAACAGCGCGCTGCGCGATGACCTCGCCAACCCGGTCGATTCGCCCCTGCTCAAGAAGGGCGTCGAGCTCCAGGCGGGTCTTCCACAGACGCGTATAATCGCCGGATTGCTGAGCCATATCGCCGGCGAGAATATGCAAGGCGACCGCGACTTCGCTGGGCGGCGCATCGTCAAGCCAATCCTGGCGCAATTCTTCGAGTTTGAGCAAAACAGCCAGGCTCGGCTCGGCGACCTCATAGGCGCGCCGAAGCGTATCGCGCGCGGCTTCGCGGCGCCCTTCCCGACGGTGCAAACGCCGCGAAAGCGCCCAGACCACCGGCGAGAAATCTCCCAAATTGGATAGCCGTTTGAGCGCAAGGCGCGCCTCTTCGAAGCGACCCAGCGCCTCTTCCGCGCGCGCGATGCCGATCAGCGAGCCCTCGACCGCCTCCGGCGCGTCGGGTGTGTGCGTCGCGTCGCGCTCCAGACGATTTCGAAACTCTTCGACCACATCGCGTCGCACCGCGACTTCTTCGCGCGGGCGATACGCCGCACGGCGCGCGGTCGATTCCATCGAGGATTGACCCGATTCGCCGGGCACCGATGCGCGACGAAATTTCGCGGCGCGCCCGTCTTCGGGACCGCTGCGTCGATTTATACGTGGAGTGAGATCGAGGGTGGTATGCGCCATCGTAGCCATCCTTAGCTGAGTCAATCGCCTCCCAATACGACTGCCGGGCGCATCATCCTTGATAGCGCTCTTACGGCGGTACTCTTTAATCCCCGGGAAGCGGGTAGCGTGCTGGGTCGTAGCGCCATTCGTCGCTATTGTCATCTTCCATTGATGCCAATTGGCGACGTCGGCGGCTGCGCGCACGAATATAGGCTAATATGAAAAGAAGCGAAACGCCAAAAAATATTATGGTCTCATCGGCCAGTATCGACCAGCGATTGGTCGATGAACTGAGCTGCTCGTGCCACTGAGACTCGATTTCAGGCAACGTGATGCCCGCCTCGGCCCGAATCGCGCCGTCGAAGTCCGCGCCTCCTTCCATCTGGCGCATCACCCGCGCCCAGAAGTCCGCGCCGTATTTATCCTGCATCCAGCGCACGAAATGAAAGCTCTGGTCATAGGCCAAAGACACCGACATCTGATGCGACGGGAAAGTCCGCGTCAGCTTCGAGAACGGCTGCAATTGCCCCCTCGCCGCGGCCTGGGAGAGCTTCTCGCTGCGCTCCGGGGTCCACTCCTGGGCCATCATCACCGCGAACCCCTCATGAAACCAGCGCGGCACCGGCACATCGCCGCGCGCATGGTCAACCGCGACATGGGCGAGTTCGTGGGCATAGGTGAACATCACGTCATCCGGCGTACGCTGCCCGCCGTGGGCGACGATGATGGTGCTTCGCCCCGAAAGCGACAGCCCCACCGCCCATTCCGGCGCGCGATTTGGCTCGCCGCGCAGCGCGTAATAGTCCGAGACCTTCGGCAAAATCCACACGTCAATCGGCGCGGGATCAACCAACCCCAGGTTCTGGTGGGCGCGCTCGCGCAGCGCGGGCGCCTCCTCGGCGAGCTTCTCAATCGCCGGGCTGTATCGCTTAAGGAAGTGGAAGGTCAGGCCATCGGCGGGCATCGCCTTTGTGGTCATTTGCTCCGGCGGAATCTGGGCCTGCGCGCTGGCGACCCAATCCTGAGCAAGTGCCCCCTTGTCGAAGACGCTGACGTTCCCTGAAAAGACCAAAACCATTGAGAATAGTATCGCCGCGACCACTCGTCGAAGACCCATCGTTTTTTTCAATCGCAGCGAATTCATTAGCAGTCCCTACAGCGCAGATTACAAACCCAATCCAATCCGGTGCACCAACCTAAGCAGCCGAAGCCCCGGGTAAAGGGCAACTTCTAAAAATCGCCGAGCACACCGCGGCGCCACCACTAAAAGTGCGCGCCCCGAGCCGAGTGGACAGAGGTTTATCCACTCGGACATTCATGTCCTCACATCAGGCACACCCGGCTAGACGCTGCGGGCGCCGCCCGTGCACACGAGTGGATAGAACGCCTCAGGAGCGTGTTGAATTTCCGAAGATGTGCTCGCTTCAAGTTGGCACACTTCCTGCTCTACTCCCCAACGAATGTATGAAATGGATGTATTTTGGGCTCGGAAGGCCACCGCTAAAATGCAATGTTGCCCTATTGTTGAATGAGTCATTCCCAATAAAGAAGCGCCGAGGCAAATATTGCCTCGGCGCTTCCTTTTTGAGCACATCCTTTATTTGTCACTCCTGCCGGAGAATAACCCGCCGGCGCTCAGCCGCGCGATTCAAGCTCCGGGAAATGCTTGAGCAAGAGCCCTCCGATTTCGAGCCCCAGGCTCAGCTCCCCGCCGACGCGCACACGGTCGGGCAAGTCGGTCGGGAAGATCTCGCCGGTGGCCAGGGCCATCCCGGTCTCAAACGACGCGCCGAGCCGCAGGCGCGCAGCGCCGTCGGGGGCATCATAATCATTGAGGACCAGCTCGACTTCGATGGGAGCATCGAGGCCCTCCGCCGTCAGCGTGCACTCGAAGACGCCGTCAAAGCGCTCTAACTGCTCCAAAAATTCAGCGGTCAGCCGGCTCATGCTCGCCGCCGCGCGGTCGCGATAATCATTGGCCCGCCGCTCCAGCGGCACCAGAATCTCGAGCATATGGCGCTTGAAGTCTTCCCAATCGGACTCATTGCCAATGATGGTGGCGACCGGGAAATCAATCATCTCATCGCACTCGACGGTGCACCCATCGGCGCGAAATTCGCAGGTATAGCGCGCGTCGGTATCGCTAAAATAGACCGACACGATCACGTCGACTTCGGATGACTCGCAAAACAGCTCCCGGCGCGCCTCGAATAATTCAGGGACATATTCCGTGAAAAAAACGTAGGGGCTAACCTCGGGTTTTAATGCGTCCTCAATCTTCATAGCGTACTCCCACGAGTCATTTGGCCCGATGATGCAGACCAAAACCAGGTGCCTTAGAAACTACATAGGCGGCCTACTTAAGCGTCTTTTTTCACGCGAACGGTCGAATAGAGCATCGCGCAGGTGATCCCCATCGTGGCCATATTTCCGAAGACCAGAAACTCGCCCTCACACCCGCTGAGGCAGATGGCGGAGACAAGTAAAATCGCGAATTTGATCAGTCGGCTCTGGGTCATCTTTATTCCTTATTGCTATCTATCGAGGTCAACTCGGTGCGAAATTAAAAGGTATGTATATCGTTCGTGTTATTTTTTGATGCGACCATCAAAGACCGCTTCGACCGGCCCGGCCATCCAGACGCGCCCGTCACGCAGGGTGATGGAGAGTGCGCCGCCGGGGAGTTCGACCTCCACCGGAAACGCCGGGTCGCATCGGCCCGTTTGAACCGCGGCGGCCGCGACGGCGCAGGCGCCCGTGCCACATGCCAGGGTGCGCCCTACCCCGCGCTCAAATACGCTCGCGCGCAGTCTTTGCGGGCCGACCTGCTCGACGAACTCCAGGTTCACCCCGGTCGGAAAAGCCGGGTGCGCGGCGTTCAATCGGCTGCCGAAGCACTCCAACAACTCAACATCATTGACGTCTCGCTCAAAGGCCACCGCGTGCGGATTGCCCATATTCACGCGAACCAGCGAAAACGCCTGCCCTTGTTCTTCGAGGTCGATATTCTGGGGCGCGATGCTCGCCGCCCCCATATCAACCTCAATTTGCCAGACATCATCTTCTCGCGCGGACGCCTCCGCGCCGCCCATCAACAAGCGACACGCGCGAGGCCCGGCGTCACTGACAATCTGCAAATCATGCGCAGAAAACCCTTCGTGCTCAATCAGATAACGCGCCACGCAGCGCACGCCATTTCCGCACATCTCGGGGCGAGTGCCGTCCCGATTATAGATGATCATGCGGGCTGAATTTGGGGCGAGTTCTGCGGAATCATCGCCGTCTTCCGGAAGCCACAGCAACAATAAGCCGTCGGCGCCGATGCCACGATTTCGGTCGCAAAGCATGACCGCTTTCGCGCCGAAGTCGACCTCTTCCGCGGGTCGCCCATCGCTGAAATCACGGGTACGTAACACCGCGAAATCATTACCCAATCCGTGGTATTTAAAAAACGGAATCCGCTGGGATTTCTGAGCGTTTTTCACGGAGTTTCGTCACCAAAGTGGAGAACTGACGGGGCGTTCAGCGCGGCGTTCATACGCCCAAAAGCACAAGAACTCAACCCATAAACCCTGAATATAAAGCGATAAAACGCCTTTAATTCGAAGCAGATACCGAAGCTCAGACGCCCGCGACGACCGCGCAGAGGTCCTGCCAGGTTTTTTCGTGGGTTTCGATAAATTCATAGCCCATGCCGGGGGTCATGCTCGCGCTCATCGCGCCGAGTCCGCCTAGACCTGCGTAATCGGCCTGAGCGTCGGGCTCTTCGACCCGCGCCACGCGCCCTTGAACCCGAAAGAGCCCCTTGCCCTGGACCTCGAAGATCAACGTGTGCACCTCGCCGACCTCGAAGAGGAAATTCGAGCGCACGAAGATGCCGGTGGGGCTGATGTCCACGCTCTCCAGCGGAATCTCCCAGCCATCCTGGTCCTGCACGACCACGTCGAGGGTCATCTGGCAGCGATTATAGCGCCGAATGCCGTTAAAGGTGGGCTGAGCCTGGGGGGTGCGGCGAATATTCGAATCTTCGAGATTGTGCGCGAACATAAGGATCTCCGTATCCGTAAATATGTCGTTTCGTTGCATCCCTTCCGAATCCGACCGGCACGCACTTCCTTATGCGTATTTGCCCTCCTGGCATGGCCAGCGGATTCAATTTTTAGGTCGGTATTCCTCAATCCGTGACACCGCCTAAGTGCAACACCGACAACCACGGTACCCGACGTAGAGATGCGGTCAATTTTTTTATGCCGGCGAACGGTCGCCCAAACAAGCGATTTCCTCACACAACCACATTGTCCAAACCCGAAAGAAACTTTATGTTGCGAATTAAGACACACAAGTTTGGGACAGCTTTGTTTTATTTACTCAGCAACACTGGATACGATGATGAATAGAAAGATCTTAGCACTCGCAGCGATCGCTTTATTGGCCACCAGCGCCCTTGGCTGCGGTGATGACGCCTCAGGCAACGGCTCAAAGGCGCACAATTCTCTGGTGAATCTCGTCGAAGAGTCCGCCGGTGAAAATTGCGAAAATGGCGGGCAGGCTATTCAAACCGGTCTCGACGCCAATGATAATGGGGTACTCGATGCCGATGAGGTCGCGCAGACCGCCTATATTTGCAATAGCGCCCCCGGAAAAGACGGCGCCCTGGTGAACCTCGCCGATGAGCCCGCTGGCGAAAACTGCGAAAACGGAGGAAAGGTCATTCAGACCGGCGTCGACACCAACAGCGACGGGACTCTCGGCGCCGATGAGGTCACTCAGACATCCTACGTCTGCGATACCGTCGACGGCGAAGATGGCGTTCAAACCCTGGTCGCGGTGAACGAAGAGCCCCTTGGCGACAATTGCCCTGCCGGCGGAAGCCGCATCGAAGTTGGCGCCGATACCAGCGCAGACGGCATCCTCGACGTCGATGAAGTCACCCAGACGACATTTATCTGCGAGGAAAAATGCCCGGGTTCGATGATCCTTTCGCAGCCCGCCAACGCCTGCGTCGAGCCGCAATTGACGCTCTTTTGCACGGTTGAAATGGCTCTAAACCCCACCGGTCTTTACCCGTATATGCTCGGGCCAGGCACCCCCTGCAGGGTGGATCTGGTCTACGATACGAGTCAACCGGAGAGCGGCGAGGAATTCGGGCAGACGACCTACGCATACTCCGACGCCCCGAATGGCATCTACGTCACGCTCGGCGACGAAGTATTCTATACCAATCCGGCACCCGACGCGCTGCTCGTCACGGTTCATGACACCGGCACCACTTCCACCCGGCACGATAGAATCCGATTCGAGAGCCTCTCAAACCAGATGCCAGCGCCGTACGATGGTACAAGTATCATGATTGAATTGAGCAGCTCAGATGCCGATACCTTGACCTCCAACTCCTTGGCGGACGCGACCGCAGCGTTGCACCGCTTCGAGGAGGCCGGCGGAATCATCGCGGCATGCAACGCTCGGGAGGCTAGCTGTGAGGAGGGCTCCATGAATGAGGTTGATTTCTGGATGGTAGCGATCACAAGATACCCCACTAACGCGCCGGGACTTTAAGTTTCGCCCCCCCTAACTTGATTGACTTCAATTGAGTCGCCCGACGGCCCGCCCGAATTCATCTTCGCGGCGGGCCTTCTTATTTGCCATAATTCGCCTAGAACTTAGATGCGAGTATTTATGGTATACAGGGGCAAGCGGCGACAGACTTGCCCGCGCAGCGTTTGCGCGACGCATACGCAATCAGGATGGGTCCCAACTCATGACAAAAGACAAAAACGAGCCAGAACAAAAGAGCAACCACCGTCATCTTTCGCGGCGCCAATTTTTGGGGCTATCGGCGGCGGGCGTCGCGGCGCTCGCGCTGACCGGGCGAACCTGCTTTTACGAAGACCCAACCAGCGACGCCTGGTCTCAAGCCGTGCTGACCGACTGGGAGATCGCGGTGCTCGCCGCCGCCGCGGGCGCGCTGATTCCCGATAGCCCTACCGAGCTTCGACAGGCGAGCGCGACGAGCCCAAGCGGCCTGCAGGTCGCCCAAAAGGTCGACACCTTTTTGCAGGGCTTGCCCTTCACGATGCTGGTGGAGATCCACGCGATGTTCGGGCTGATCGAGCATGGAACCATCCTCAATGGATCGGTGCTTCGGTTTACACGCCTGTCGCCGCCCAAACGCCTCGCCTACCTGCAGCGCCTCAATGAGATGGGCTCCAAATTCGGCGATGCGTTTCGCGGGATTCGCGACCTCTCGCTGCTCGGGTGGTACGCGCATCCGAAGACCTGGGAGCCCATGGGCTACGACGGCCCGCTGCTCGTGCGCCCCGCCCCGCAGCCGGTGCAAACGCCCCAGAGCGCCGGAAAATACGCCCGCCTCATCGCCCCGGCCGGCACGCGCCCCAAAGGAACGCTATGATTTTCGACGCATCAACTCTCGACCTGCCCCTGCATATTGAGGCAGATCTGTGCATCATCGGCTCCGGGGCGGGCGGCGCGGCGGCCGCGATGGTCGCGGCCGAGGCGGGCCTATCGGTCGTGGTGCTCGAGTCTGGCGCGTTTATCCCGCCGGCACAGATGAACCAGCGCGAGGAGGATATGTTCCCCGAACTCCTCTACGCCAACGGCTCCCAGACCAATAAAAACCGAAGTTGCACCATCGTGCAGGGGCGCGCGCTGGGCGGCTCAACGGTCCATAACATCAACCTATGCAAACGCATCCCCGACGCGATCCTTAAGCAATGGCACCGCGACCACCAGCTCGAACACCTGTCGCTGCAGACCTGGGACGGGCTTTATACCGAAGTCGAGGCGCTCATCGGCGTCTCCGAGATCCCCGAGACCCGGCGAAATCCACACAATCAATTGTTGCAAGATGGGGTCGAGAACCTCGGCTGGCGCGGCGGCGGGCTGCGCCATAACCGAACGGGTTGCATCGGCAGCGGGTTCTGCGAGGTTGGCTGCGCCTATGACGCAAAGAACAACGCGACCAAGGTATTTATCCCGCGCGCGGTCGACGCGGGCGCGCAATTTTTGACCCATTGCCGCGCCGTCACCGTGCGGCATCGAAACGGGCAGGTGCTCGGCGTCGACGCGCTGGCGCTGGACCCGACGACCCGCGAAGTCATCGGAGAAGTGCGCATCGACGCCGAGCGCGTGTGTGTGTCGGCCTCGGCGACCGGCACCCCCGCCCTGCTGCTGCGCTCGCGGCTCCCGGGCCCCCAAGACGCCATCGGCAATGCGTTGCGCGTGCACCCGGCGCTGGTCGCCGCCGGGCGCTTCGACGCCAGAGTCCAGGCATGGAAAGGCATCCCCCAATCCTATGAATGCACCGAGTTTCTAAACTTCGAGGCGGCCCACAAATCCCCCGACGCCCCGGGAAACCGCACCTGGATTATTCCCGCCTTTGCCCACCCGGTCGCCACCGCCAAGATGCTGCCCGGCTGGGGCGAGGCGCACCGCGAACTCATGGCGTCCTACGATCATTTCGCGGTTTTCAGCGCCATGATTCACGACTTAAGCGCCGGAAAGGTTCGCCCGTCCGGAAAGCTCGGCGTCGATATCAAATGGTGGCCCGATGAGGCCGACCAGCGCGAGTTATTATTCGGGCTCGCCCGCACGGTCGAACTCTTATTCGCCTCCGGCGCCGCCGAAGTCATCGTGCCGATGCGCCCCCCGCGCATCCTCAAGCCCGGCGACTCCCTCGACTGGATCGAGGCGCTCGAAATGGAACCCGGACTGATCGATATGACCGCCGTACACCCGATGGGCTCGGTCCCGATGGACGACGACCCGGCACGCGCCGCGGTCGACAGCCGCGGTAAATTTCACGCCGCGACAGGGTTGTGGGTGGCCGATGGGTCGCTCTTTCCGACCTCGATCGGGGTGCCGCCGCAGGTCTCGATTTACGCCATGGGGTTGCATGTGGGGCGAGCGATCGTGGCGGATTATTCGACCTAGCGCTCAAGCAAAGCGCATCACAAGGGGGATATTGGATTAGCAAGACGTCGCGCCAATAAGCGCCAAAACACCGCCCCGCCAAATAGCATCCCCCAAAACAGCAGCCCCGGCCCTCCCGCCGCACCGCTCGCCGAACACCCCACACAGCCCCTACTCCCGAGCGCCTCGGGAGCGGAGTCGTTCCCGACATCACCCGCAGCATCCGACGGCGGCTGCCCGCCCGCATCAACCGACGTCGCGTCTTCATCGACCGCTCCCGCATCTTCGTCGCCCGGAACGTCACGGTCGCTATGATCCGGAAGCGGCCCACACGTGTCGACGTCCCAACCGACCTCATTCCAACACGGCCCCGCCTCGTCGAGCAGATCCTCAAGCGGCGGATACGGCGCGTCCCCGCTTCGATCCCAGCGGAACGGATGCGCCGCATTATTCGACAAATAATGATCGCGCATCGCGCCCGGCCAGCCCTCGTCCGCCATGCCGCCATTGGGCGTGTCTTCTTTGAGAAAAAAGATCCGCCCCGTGATGCCCTGGCCCACCACAATCGTACCGTCCGACAAAATCGTCGGCGCGCTCGCCATCGTGCGCTCCCCGAAACGCCAGATCTGCTCGCCGGTTTCCGGGTCAAGCGCGCCGATACCGCCCATCGCCTCGTATAACCGACCGTTTTTGCTCAGCACGGGCGTCGACCAGCCGCCGGAGCCGCTGTAAATCTTGCGCCACTTCAATCCTTCATAGTCATCCGGATCGGGCATCTCATGTGGGTTGAGGCGCTGAGGAACCGGCTCATCCCAGAGTTTTTGGGTATCCATGGCCCACAATACGCCGGGGCCCAGTGGAAAATGATGATAAGCTAGATACATCGTCCCATCCGCCGCGATAACGGGGCGGTTTTGCCAGGAGAGAGCTTCAGACTCATGAAAGTTGAAGATCGGCTTTCCGACTTTGTTCTTCACATCAAACGCATACACTACGCCATGATAGGTCACCCCAAAGGCGCGCTCGTTCGGACCAATGGCCAGGTCGGTTTCGATTTCGTCGAAGTCTCTCCCTGATTCCTCCGAATGCCCAAAGGGAAGTTCCATATTCCAGAGTGGCTCAAGGTTATTGAGCCCATAAAACGCTCCCTCTTTATAATCTATACCCTCGCTATCAGAGTACCTACGCCGCCCACTTAGCGCCAATTGTCCGCTGTGAACACCGGCGAGCCGCGTCATCCCCAATCGTTTGGAAGGATCGTCTTTCCACAGAAAATGCCCGGCTTCTAATACCGCGCCGCTACGAGACACTCTAATAGCCCCCGTGCGGAGGAGTTCGCCATTCCGGCCAGGCATTGAAACACCAAAACTGACTAAAATGGTGCCGTCTTCATAAAGGACTGGGGCTCCTCTGGTATTATACCAACCACCCCCGGTAACATTTGCGGGTCCGTCGGCAATGGTGAGATTTTGTCCCGGTCCCACCGGCACTTCCGGGATGTCGACCCGATGCGTTAGAAGCAGTTCACCCTCCGAGCTGATCGCGTAAAAGATATCACCAATAAAGAAGAAGAGGGTTCCATGATAATCCACCACCATTGGAACCATTCGGGCCGCATCTGGCTGGCAATCGTTTGGTGACGCACGGCATAAGGAGTCTTCGGGCGGATTACAGAATTTATAACGCCACCGCAGGTTTCCCTGACTATCCAACGAGTGTAGCGTCCAGCGCCCCGCCCAGAAATAGATATTATCCTCATCATCGACTGCAAACGGGCCGATAGGTCCTGCGCAGGCCATGAATTTCGCGGTCAATTGCACGCAATCGGCGGGATCTTCGCACTCAATTCTCTCTTCGCGTTCAGGCTTCCATGAGCGTGTGCAATTCGTGCAGGTTGGCATCTCGGTGGTGCGCCCCTGCTCACAGGCTGGAACGCCTGGAAAAGGACCACCGAGCAGTCCGGTATATAAGCAACTGTCGTCGGTTTCTCCAAAACTATCGGTGTTTGAGTCCGCAAACGCTGCGCCAGGCCACGCAACACAAAAAAGCCCCCAAACTATAAAAAATAAATATTTTTTTGAGATTCCAGATAACGAGACTGAATAATTCATATCTATAACTTTCGATGGCGTAACACATTGACTGTGCAGTCTTCAACTAAAACAACCCCCAATATTTTGAGTGTTTGAATGCCAAATATCGAGGGCGATTTATAGGATGCACTATTCACAACTAATTTCATTTGTGGGGAGAAGATGAAAAGGTAAGAGAGGAGTGGTGCAATTCGTTACCGGATTCAATCCCAACTCGTCGCGCTGAGCATCGAGGTTTTCACAGATGGTCCAATTATATGCGTGCATCTCATATTTGAAGAAATCATGGTCGTTTTTTGGCTGCAATTTTTCGTAGCATATTGCTTGAGTGGGGCCCGTCGCGTCCGCATTCTTATTGGTCCACTCCTCTTCCTCTTCGTTATACTCACATTGACTATCAATATTCATTATAACCGGGTTTGGATTAATTTCCCCATCAACTTCCCAATCCAACCAGCCCACTGTAACATCGGCCCAATAGGGACTAATCTGACCAGGAGGGGGACTATAAGGGTTTCTTACGGATTCAAAAGTATATGGGGCCGAATAATCGGAGCAATCTTGATTCAAACAATGACCGCCTGTAATACCTGCCTCTTCGTCGAGCGCATTTTCGTTAACAGGCCCGAAGTTTGAATTTGAGAAACGAGCAGGACGACCCTTTGTAAAACCTAGACTGGCGCTTTCTTCCGTTTCTAAAAGCATATAGCCCCCCTCTGGCATCGGTAATGTCATGCCATTACTCATGACCGACCAATAATTTGGTTTATAAGGCCGAACATCATTGCGTCCACCATGACCGAGCCCCAACATATGACCGAGTTCATGGGCGAAAGTTGTGCCATCACACTTAACGATGCCATACCGACCAATGCCGCTGGTTTCAGGACCTTTTGCACTGCCGCAAGCATCATAAATATAAGCCCAAGCTATTCGCCGCACAAATGGAAACTTATTGAGATTGAAGCTTGAACCTGGACTAGCTTGCTCGAGACAAGTTGCGCCACAACTTTCTTCCGGACCAATCTCTGAGTCAGGAATGGTTGACGTGACGTTGCTGGGCGGCACGACTGGCACTTCTATATCTTCACAAACGGACCCGCATATCCATCCACGACCAGCAATAAAATGGCATTCCTGTTCGCAGGATGTCACCGGGTATGTCGCGTACTCGCCTGTCAAACCGATAAAATTTAGGCTGACTTCGTCAAGTGCATATCCTGTAGCTTGTATTGCGGCCCGCCGGTTTGAATTAAGTTCCATGCCAACAATATGGTCAACTTCAACGACGATATTTTTTTGCTCGGCGATGACCCCAAGATTGGGGAGTGGAAGATCGTCCGAGCCATAAACAGCCAGGCCGTCTATAATGCCATCTTGGGATGTGTCGGCACTATTCGGGTCAAGACCAAAAGGCATAAGACCGATCGCATTTTCAAGTTCGGTGCTCAGACCATCATTATCTGGATCATTATTGCTGGTTATTGCACGGTCTCGATAGATTCGGATTTTGTCCGCTTCTACGGGCGAGGAACACGCTGCGCATCCACCCGGCGCTCGTCGCCGCGGGGCGCTTCGATGAAAAAGTGCAGGCATGGAAAGGCATCCCCCAATCCTATGAATGCACCGAATTTCTGAATTTCGAGGCGGCACACGCCGAGGACATCCCTGGAAACCGAACCTGGATCATCAACTCATTTGCCCACCCGGTCGCCACCGCGAAGATGCTCCCAGGCTGGGGCAAGACGCACCGCGAACTCATGGAATCCTATGATCATTTCGCGGTCTTAAGCGCCATGATCCACGACCTGAGCGTCGGAAAGGTTCGCCCGTCCGGAAAGCTCGGCGTCGACATCGACTGGTGGCCCAATGAGGCCGACCGGCGCGAGTTATTATTCGGGCTCGCCCGCACGGTCGAACTCTTATTCGCCTCCGGCGCCGCCGAAGTCATCGTCCCGATGCGCCCCCCGCGCATCTTAAAACCCGGCGACTCACTCGACTGGATCGACGCGCTCGAGATGAAGCCCGGACTTATCGATATGACCGCCGTGCACCCAATGGGCTCGGTCCCGGTGGACGACGACCCGGCGCGCGCCGCGGTCGACAGCCGCGGTAAATTCCACGCCGCGACGGGGTTGTGGGTGGCCGATGGGTCGCTGTTTCCGACGTCGATCGGGGTGCCGCCGCAGGTCTCGATTTACGCCATGGGGTTGCATGTGGGGCGAGCGATCGTGGCGGATTATTCGGGTTGAACCCGTTTATTTGAGGGGTTGCGGATTGGCAAAGGGGTCGGTTCTTGAAGTTGCGGATCGGCAAAGGGGTCGGTTTTTGAAGTTGCGGATCGGCGAGGTGGTCGGTTCGCGGTGAGGCCCCCCGGCGCATGCGCGCCTGCCCCCCCAGCTGCGCTTGGGGGGCTAAATGGTCGGTTTATTAGGAAGGGTCGGTTCTTGAAGTTGCGGATCGGCAAAGTGGTCGGTTCGCGCAGCTTGGGTCCTGCAAAGTGGCTGCAAGAGCAACCATCTAAGCCCCTGGGCGAAGCCTGGGGGCTGGCCGCGTTCAGCGGCCGGGGGCCCGTTGCGGATCGGCAAAGGAGTCGGTTCTTGAAATTGCGGATCAGCAAAGTGCGTCAGAAGGGGGAGCCGCGTTGGCTAGACGCCACGACCAGAAGCGCCCGTCCCGAGTGATATAACCCCTCCAATCACACGCTCGATGGCATTTGGAACCCCCGACCGTGTAAAAATGTCACACCTCGCGGCATTTGGGACCCAGCGAGCCGCTAAAACGGGACGTGCGATGGTGTTTTTGCCCCCCCTCACTCCGCCTCAATCGCCCTGGGCGTTGAATTCGCGCGCAACACCACCGCGTTTGGTCGCATGCCCAGCCCAAGCCCCGCAAATTCGAGGTTGGTGCCCGGGACCGCGACGCTGGTCCGAGACAGTGACTGACTCACCAGATTATGACTCTCGGTGACGAAGTCGGCGCCAGCCCAGTTCGACAGCTGCACCAGATTTTCCTGCAGGGTCTCATTGGTAAAACGCATGCTGATAAGATCGACCTGCAGGGCATTCTCGCGCACCGACACGCCGCCGACGGCCTCGGCGCCGAAGCCGAAGCAGAAGTTGGCGTTGCTCGCCAGGTTGAACACGTCGAACCCGAGGGCGAAGGGGATATCCGGGTCATTGCCGTTGAGGCCAGATTGCCGGGTGAGCGTGGACTCTGAGACGCCGGTGTCTTGAGAATAACCGACGTCTTCGGTGTATCCGGCGTCATCACCACCGCTGCCATCCAGGACCTCGGGGCCGACGCGGAATTTGCCCATCGTGACGTGCGCGTTGCCGCTTCGGTCGGCGTTACCCGACAGGTCATAGGTGCGCGAGACCTTATTATCCTCGATCAATAGCGACAGCGCGTGCGGGATAATCGCCGGCTGGAACGCGAAGGCGAAGTTCTCATTCGCGCTCAGGTCGGTGATCGGAGCGACGCTCGGGGAGCCCGGGGCGTTGAGGGCGTCGATATTGGTGGCGAACCCGGCGAAGACGGTGCCGGTGTCACCCTTCGTGACAAGCTGGACCGGCAGGATTTCAAACCCGGGGATGCCGAAGCTTGGGGCGTTAAACTCAAAGAGCGTCACCGGTTTGAGGCGCTGGGCGACCGTATTGAATAGTAGATTCGACAGCGGCCCCTGCAAGAGGTCGACAAGGTCGGAGTCGATGCCGCTGAGGCGCGCCGACAGCGACGATTGCCCGATGGCGGCGTAGGCCGGCAGGTCCAGCTTGAGCGCGGCGTCCGAGCCATCGCCCTTGCCCAAGATCAGCGGCGCGACCAGGTTAAGCGACCCGCCGAGATTCGCCGTATGCTGCCCAAAGCCCGGCACGCTCGCCCGAATTCGGCCGCCCAGGCTGCCACCCACGCTAAAGCAATGCTCACAGGCCGAGCTCGACTCAACGTTGAGCGACACCAAATTTCCCGCGCTCGTCAACTCGATTCGCTCGCCACCGATCTCAACACTCGAGACCGCTCGGAGCGCCGCTTTAAGCGTCGGCTCCAGGACGATATCCAGGATATCGCCGATCAAAGAGGTCTTCATCGACAGGCCAAATTGCGCCGGGCTCTCGGCGCTCAAACTTTCTGGCTCCGCCAGCTCGGTCTGCTCGGCCGCCAGCGCCTGCTGGTACGAGCGCTCCGTGCTCGAGCAGAACTCCTCACACCCGCCCACCAGCAGCGCCATCGCGGGGACGGCGAGGAGCAATACGATCAAAATATGCCGAGAGCTTAACTTATCATTCATGGCGTCTACTATTCTTCGAGGTATTTAGCGTTGGCTATTTTTGGGGTCGCCGTCGCGATGTCAGCGGCGACGCGCCGGTGGACGACATGCGATTGGACGCGCAGCCCCGCTCATAATTCAGTGAAGTCCCGAATATGCTAGCGCATCCGCGCCGCAGCGCAACCACTCCCTTCCGAGAGCGCCCCACCCTATGCTAGCACGACGCTAGCACTGCCTTCGCTAAGAATCGATCATTTAGATGATATATACTTAAATTGTCCCGACCTCATCCCGGAGAACCCCATGGCCGAAAACCCCATTCATGTCGAAATCAACGGCGACATCGCCACCGTGCGCCTGAACCGTCCCAAAAAATTCAACGCCCTCGATGGACCGATGTTCACTGAGCTCCACGACGCGATGTACCGGCTGGGCTTCGACGACGCGATCCGCGTGGTCATCGTGACCGGCGAGGGGCGCGCCTTCTGCGGCGGGGGCGACCTGGCCGCGATCCAAAGCTCCGACAGCGAGCGCGTCGACCGCGGCCTGTGGCACCTCGCCGGGAAGTTCCACGAGGGGATTCGCGAAATCCGCGCGATGGGCAAGCCGGTCATCGCGGCCATCAACGGCCCGGCCGCAGGCGGCGGCCTGTCCTTAGCGCTGGCCTGCGATATGCGCATCATGGCCGACAACGCGTTTTTGAAGATCGGCTATATCGAGAACGCGCTGAGCATCGACGGCGGCGGATCCTTTAGCCTGCCGCGCCTGATCGGGCTCTCCCGGGCGATTGAAATTGCCTTCTTGGATGAAAAGATCAGCGCCGTGCGCGCGCTTGAGCTCGGCCTGGTCAGTAGAATCGTGCCCGCCGACGAGCTCCCCAAGGCCACCCTCACCCTGGCCAACCGCCTGGCCGAGATGCCCACCGGCGCGCTGGCGCGGGCCAAGCGTTTGCTGTCGGCGTCCTTTGACAACTCGCTGAGCGAACAGCTCGACCTGGAGCGCAAAGCCATCAGCGAGGCGGTCGTCACCGACGAGGCTCGCGAAGGCATGGCCGCATTCTTGGAGAAGCGCCGCCCGAAATACCGATAAATCATGCCCCCGAGCGTCGCTATGAACCCTTTTGCGCATTCATTGCATCAAATACCAGACACGAGGCCCAGGCCTCGCCAAATTTTCGCCCAAGTAGCCCGCGAAACCCAAATTGGAGGTAATGAATGAGCGCAAAAAACACCCAACCCGTCGTCCTCGCCAAAGTTCCGCTGAGCACGCCCTGGCAGACGCTCGACCCGTTTCTTTTCTGCATGCACCACAACGACCAATACCCGGCCGGCAACGAGAAGATGGGCCCGGCGGCCTCTTTGGAGGGCCGCCAGATTGGCCAGGACTTCTCGAATAAAGACGGCTGGAGCATGTACCACGGCGAGGAAGTGCCGGGGTTCCCGCGCCATCCTCACCGCGGTTTCGAGACGATTACCATCGCCCGAAACGGCTTTATCGACCACGCGGACTCCCTGGGAGCGACCGCACGCTTTGGTCAGGGCGACGTCCAATGGATGACCGCCGGCAACGGCGTCGTTCACTCGGAGACCTTCCCGCTGGTCAACCGCGACAAACCCAACCCGACCGAGCTCTTCCAGGTCTGGCTGAACCTGCCGCGGGCGAATAAGAAAGAAGACGCCTATTTCACCATGTTCTGGCACGAGCAGATTCCGAATAAGACCGTGACCGACGCGGCCGGAAAACGCAGCGAGATCAGCGTGGTCGCAGGGGTGCTCGACGAGCTAACGCCGCTGACGCCGCCGCCGAGCAGTTGGGCTGCGCGCGATGACTCCGATGTCGCGGTGTGGACGCTGAAGATGGAGGCCGGCGCCGAGTGGAGCGTGCCGCCGGCGCACCCCGAGTCGACTCGGATCATCTATTTCTTCGAGGGCGACGCCTGCACCGTCGGCGGCGAGTCCATCCCGGCGCGCCACGCGGTCCAGGTGCGCGCCGACGCGGCGTGTGTGATCCAAAACGGCGATACGCCCGGCGAGTTCCTTATTTTGCAAGGCCGACCGATCGGCGAGCCTGTGGTTAAACAGGGGCCATTCGTCATGAATACGCCCGGCGAAATCCGCCAGACGATGCTCGATTATCACCACACCGGATTCGGCGGATGGCCCTGGGACCAGGACTCCCCGGTGCACCCGGCCGACGAAGGCCGCTTCGCCATCCACGCCGATGGACGCCGCGAAACCCCCACCTCCTGACCCTTCGGGGACACCCCGGGGTTTAAGCATAAAAGTCGGCTGCCTCTACGACGCGAATTCGTTTGACCGAAACGCGCGCGCGTAGTAGTGGGCAGCCGACTTTTGCGAGAGACTGAACTATGATTACAACATCGAACTTGATGGTCCGCTTTAGCGGCAAACCCCTCTTCGAGGATGTTTCCGTTAAATTCGTGCCCGGCAACTGCTACGGGCTTATTGGCGCTAACGGCGCGGGAAAATCGACCTTCCTCAAGGTCTTGAGCGGCGAGCTCGAGCCAACCTCCGGTGAGATCAACATCCCGGGGAACCTTCGCCTGGCGAAGCTGGAGCAGGACCAATTTAAATTCGATGAGATGCAGGTCATCAATACGGTCCTGAGCGGACACCCGAAACTTTACGAGGTGCATCGCGAGCGCGAAAAGCTCTACGCAAAGCCCGACTTCAACGAAGAAGACGGCGTGCGCGCCGGCGAACTCGAGATGGCCTACGCCGATCTCAACGGCTACGAGGCGGAGTCGGAAGTCTCGATTCTTCTGTCGGGCCTCGGCGTCGACCAGTCTCTGCACACCAAACGCATGGGCGAGCTTGAGAGCGGCGATAAGGTCCGCGTGTTGCTCGCCCAAGCGCTCTTTGGCAAGCCCGATATCCTGCTGCTCGACGAGCCCACGAACAACCTCGATGTGCACACGGTCGCCTGGCTGGAGGATTATATCTCTCGGCTCAGCGCCCTGGTCATCGTGGTCAGCCATGACCGTCATTTCCTCAATAACGTCTGCACCCATATTGCCGATATCGACTATCGCAAGGTGCGCATTTACGCGGGCAACTACGACTTCTGGATTCAGGCCAGCGAGCTGATGCTTCGCCAGAGCCGCGACGCCCAGAAGAAAGCGTCCGACAAAGCCAAAGACCTTAAAGCGTTCATCCAGCGCTTCAGCAGCAACGCCTCGAAGGCGAAGCAGGCCACCGCGCGCAAGAAATTGCTCGACGAGTTGACCCTCGACGATATGCCGATCTCGACGCGCAAATACCCGCATATTGTCTTCAAGCCCGAGCGCCCGCAGGGCCGCATGATCCTGAGCGTCGACTCGGTCTCCAAGACCATCGACGGCGAGCAATTGCTCAAGGACGTGAGCTTCACGCTCCAGCCCGACGACCGCATCGCGTTTGTTGGGTTGGACGGCCGCGCCACCAGCGCCCTCTTCGATATCTTGGCCGGCGTCACTGAGCCCGACAGCGGGAGCATCGAGTGGGGCCAGACAATGACCAAGGCCTATTTCCCCAAGGATAACGAGGAGTTCTTCAACGGGGTTGAGCTCAATATCATCGACTGGATGCGCCAGTTCACCGAGCAAAAGGACGAAGAGTTCGTGCGCGGATTCCTCGGAAAGATGCTCTTTAGCGGCGAAGATACGCTCAAGCCGGTCAACGTACTCTCGGGTGGCGAGCGGGTGCGCTGCATGCTCAGCCGCATGATGCAGTCGGGCGCGAACGCGCTGATCTTTGACGACCCCACCAACCACCTTGACCTTGAGAGCATCACCGCGCTCAACAACGCGCTGGCCAAGGTCAAAGATTCGGTCATCCTTTTCGCCTCGCATGACCGCGAGTTGGTCAACACGGTCGCCAACCGCATCATCGAGATCACCCCGAACGGGCTGATCGACCAGTTGATGACCTTCGACCAATACCTGGTCAGTGAGCGCGTCATTGAGCGCCGCAAAAAGCTCTACGGCCGAGACGTCAGCCTCTAAGGCCTGGCGCCGAATCCGCCCCGCCCCACACGACTTCGCCTCTCAGGGCTGCGCGCGCAGGTTATCGAAGGTGATCGCCATCTCCGAGTCCTTCGCACTGCGCACCCCTGAGAGCGTCAGCGGCCCAACCTGCTGGTAATCGCTCCAGGCGAAGTCGCCTTCATTGCCGCCCTGCAATTTAAACTCCCAACGCGTCACCCGATGCGTCTCCGGGTCCACCGTCAACACATAACGATCGCCCGGCGTCAGGCCAACCTCGCCGAAGGTCAGCACCAGACGGCCCTGGTCGTCGAGCTGCCGGTTGACGCCCTCGTCCATCAACTTCGACGGCACCAATAGCCAATAGCTATCATTGATAAACCAACCCCAGGCCTTGGCTGCTTCCTCGGGCGTCAGGTCCGGCGCGATGGCCTCCCACGCCTCGGCGTGTTGGTCGGGCTCGGCGCTTAACTTCGTCAGGTCATAGTCGCGAAGATGCGTCAGTCGATAGTCCTTCTCACCCGCGGTGATCGTGACCTCACCGGCCTTCGGCTGCCAATTATGATGGCGGCGAGAGACCTCCTCGCCGTCGCGCCTGGGCACAAAGCTAAACTCGAGGCGCGAGAGCGATTCAGGGTCGCCGCTGGCCGCGATCACGCGCTCGGCGAGCTTGTCGGCGGGCGTCTTCGCAGCCTCGACCTTCTTCTCAGGCGTCTCCTTGGCTGCCGGCTCGGCGCTCTTTGAGACAACCCCGTCTTCGTTTTTAGCGGGCCGATTGGCGTCGAGTTGAGGGCCAGCCTGGTTGTCACACGCGGACGCACCGAGCATCAGAACCAACAGAAGAATTAACGCGCGCGGTGATCGTTTCATTTTGTATCCCATGATTTCAAAAGAAGCGGGTTATTTCTAAACCTCGGCGCACACATCCTTCAGGCATCGGCGGTGCCCGAGAAAATCTGCAGTCCGACCACACCCGAGACAATCAGCCCCAGGCAAACCAGGCGGGCGACATCGCGGGAGTCTCCGAAGAGCAGCATCCCCAAAAGAGCCACGCCCACCGCGCCAATGCCGGTCCAGACCGCGTAGGCGGTGCCGACCGGAATCTCGCGCATCGACAGCCCCAGAAGTCCCAGGCTGATGAGCATCGCGACCACCGAGAAGACCGTGGGCCAAAGCCGGGTGAAGCCCTCGGTATATTTAAGCCCGATGGCCCACCCGCACTCAAAAAGCCCGCCAATAATCAGATAAATCCAAGCCATACGCTGCTGCCTCAGTACGGATTAAGAAGAAGTTAAGACGCGTCGCACGCCCGGGCGCGAAAGTCTGCGACAAGCTCCAGCACGGCGCCGCGGCGAGCGGCCCGACAGAGGTTAAAGTGCATCATCTCGACGCGGGCGGCCAATTGCTCGACGCGCGCCAGGAAGTCCCCGGCGGTGTCCGGGGGGTTCTCCTGTTGCCCGAAGCGCGCGCAGAAGTCCACCAGCGCGTCGCCGAGTTGCTCGGCGTCGGTGCGCGCCGCCTCGAAGTCGGCGATAATCTGGGCCAGCTCCGCGGGCATTGGGGCATCCTGATCGTGCATCATTTTTGAGGGGCCAGGTTTGGGGCACAACAGGCGCCCTGCCAACCGTTGAGGGCGCGCCGATATTCTCAGCAGGTATTGTCGCCAAGAATCGGCGCGCAGGCAAACGCACGCGGGCCCGCCGCATCTTGACCGATCGGGGCGCCTGCCTACCTTCGAAGAAGTAGGAAGATACACTCGGGGCGGCTGGATAGATCTAAGATAATATAAGGGGGCGATGGTGCGTATCGAGGTAGAGAAGAGACCGACGTCGACGACTGCGTTCTGGAGTTGGGCGCTGCTGTTCTTGTTGTTAGCGATGGTGATTTGGGCGGTGATCGAACTCGTCTAATATCGCGTTAAAGGGCGGCTATGAGCGCCCACAAGGGGGAGCAATTATGACCATTCAACGGCTATCAAGGCTGAGCGATTGGAAACTCAAGGACCGCGAACAGAATCTGTGCGGCAGGGTCTTGAGGGCGCAAAATGGCGAGGTCATCGGCACGGTGATCGATATGGTGGTGGACACCGAGTTGGGGCTGGTGACCAGCGTGGTGATGCAGGACGACAGCCACGTGCTCACCGAGAATGTCGAGCTTCGCGACGACGAACTCTGGCTCAGCGAGCTGGCAATTCAACCGGTCTCGGTATCCCGAGAGCCCGAGCGCTTTGTGCCGGGGGAGCGCGACGAGCGGCCGGTGCGCGATAGCGAGACGGTGCGCGAGGAGATTCGACTCGCCCTCGAAGAGCACAAACGCGCCCGCTATGAAATCATGCCGCGCGACCTGCAGCAGGATATGCAGAAGCCGGACTCCAGCGGAGAAGCCGAATCGGACCGCCCGTAAGCGCGCGCCAAGGACGCGGCGCTCACGGGCCCGATGCCCTTCAGGCTGCGGCGGGCGCCGCCAACTCCGGCGCGCGGCCCATCGCGCGAAGATGGCGATAATGCGAGCGAATGCCGCCCAAAAACGTCGGCTGTGACAGGTACGGAATCCCGTATTCAACGCAGGTTTGCTCGACGATTTTGGAAATCGCCGGGTAATGAATATGAGAAATCCCGGGGAAGAGGTGGTGCTCCACCTGGAAATTTAGTCCGCCGATATACCAGCTCAAAAGGCGGTTATCGCGGCCGAAATCGACCGTCGTCATCAACTGATGTGTCGCCCAATCGGTCTCCATTTTCATGTCTTGGGGAACCGGCGGAAAGTGCGCCTCCTCGACGCAGTGGGCGAGTTGGAAGACCACGGCCATCACCAGGCCCAGGACGATGGAGAAGAGGAAATAGGTCGCGATAACCCAGGGGATCGGAAAGAAGAACGAGGGCACCACGAACGCCAGCGTAAACCACACCAGCTTGCCTAAAATAAGCGTCAGCGCGTCGCGTCCCTTGGGCCGCTGCATCTTGCGCTGCCCAATCCGACCGGTCCCCCAGCTATAGAAATCATCGAAGAAGTGCCATTTGAACATCAGGAACCCGTAGAGGGGCCAGATATAAAAATGCTGAAAACGGTGGAAGCTGTGGCGGTCTTGCTCCGGCGAGAGCCTCGCCAGCCACCCAACGTCAATGTCGTCGTCGTGCTCGTCGATATTCGCGAAGGAATGGTGGATAATATTATGTTTAATATTCCACACATAGGAACTCGCACCGAGCAGATCGATGGAGAGAAAAAGTAAGGAATTGACTCTCTTGCTTTTCGAATACGCGCGGTGTCCCGCGTCATGCATCACGCTAAAGCCCACCCCCGCCGCCGCCAGCCCCAGGGAAACCGCCGCCACGGCGCGAACCCACGCAGGCACCGGCGCAAAGACCAAGACCCCATAAGATGCAGCCAGCCACAGAAAGATAGTCGCAGTCTTCAGGTACATCGCACCCTGGTCGCGCTTCTGCAGACCGTTCTCTGTAAAATACTCGTTAACTCGTGTGCGCAACGTCCGTCTTAATTCGCTCTGACGGCCGAATTTAAGATTCTGCGTGCTCTCACTCGTGGTGTTCAATATAGGACCCGGTAAACATGTGAAATGACTCGAGACACGGTGGTGCTCGAATAGATAAATAGGGGGGAATGTGAATAGGAGCGTCTGCATCCTACAACACCTGTCGCGATAAGCGAATTCCCGCCGGCCTCGAATCGCCAACTTCCCGCCCTTTCGCTTCCGGGCGCCACAGCCGCTCCCATCGCCCTCTTCTGGAATCTACCGAAGCCTTCTTTGCACAACCTCGAAGTTGTGAAACACTCCAGAGGAAATAGGCCAAACAACAAATTCGGGTCGAATCGACCGGAACCTATAAAATCGGAGGTACCCAGGCATGAGCGATCGAAAGTTATTGATGATCCCCGGACCCATTGAATTATCGCCCGCCGTGCTCACCGCGCTAAAGGCGGCGCCGCCGAGCCACGTCGCCCCCGATTTTATCGAGATTTTTGGCGCATCGCTCGAATTGATGCGCCAGGTGTGGGGGGCGGGCCCGAAGAGTCAGCCGTTCATCATCGCGGGCAGCGGCACCATCGCGATGGAGATGGCGGTGGCGAATGTGGTCGCGCGCGGGCAGCGGGCGCTGGTGGTGAATACGGGCTATTTCTCGGCGCGCATGGCCGAGATGCTTCGCCGCCGCGGCGTGGAGGTCGGCGAGGTGGGCGCACCTGCCGGCAAGGCGCCGAGCCTCGAAGAGATCGAAACCGCGCTCGACAGCGCGCAGCAGGATGGCCGGGCCTATGACGCCCTCTTCGCGACCCACGTTGACACCTCCACCGGCGTTCGCGTTGACGCCCAGGCCATCGCTCGCGCGGCCGACAGGCGCGGCTTGCTCTCGGTCTTCGACGGCGTCTGTGCGACCGCCGGCGAGGCGTTTGAGATGCAGAGTTGGGGCGCCGATATCTATTTAACGGCCTCTCAAAAGGCCATCGGCGCGCCTCCCGGGCTGGCGCTGATGGTCTTCAGCGAGCGAGCACTTGAGGCCCGAAAATCGCTGTCGGAGCCGCCGCCCATGTCGGTCGATATCGAGCAATGGTCGCCGATCATGCAGGCCTACGAGGCGCGCAAAGGAAGCTACTTCTCAACGCCAGCGACCAGCCTGGTCTGCGCCCTATTCGCCAGTCTCAGTGAGATCACCGCCTTCGAAGCGAGCGGCCAACGCGGCATCGGCCCGCGGATCGCAGCCCATCAGCGCTGCGCCGACGGCATGCGCGCGGCCTGGGCGGCGCTTGGCCTGGAGCTCTTCTGCGAGCCCGATCTCAGCGCAAATACCATGAGCGCGCTGCGCTACCCCGACGGCGTCGATGGAGCGCGACTACTCGCCGGCATCAAAGCCCGGGGAGTCGTCGTCGCGGGCGGACTTTATCCGGGTCGACAGGACGAATATTTCCGGGTGGGACATATGGGACACGTCATCGAGCGCCCCAGCCTATTGGCCAAAACAGTGCGCGCCGTGGGCGAGACCCTGGTCGAAAATGGCCACCCGGCCGATGTCGAGGCGGCGCTCGCCACCCTGCGGGAACGGGTGGGCGGCTGAGCATTATAGCATGGAAGCGAGCGTTGAAGGCCGCCACCCTATTGGGCGGCGGCCTCTTTCGCCTGCCATTTGGCCAGGCTCTTGGCGGCTTGCTTTCGCACCACGCCACGGAGCATCGGGCTCCACCCCATCAGCAGGCCGGGCACGCCCAACGCTTGCTTACTCCATCGCCAAAAACCAAAGGTGTCGACGTGCCGATAGATCAGCCCGTCGCGAAACTCAAAGGTGGCGTCGATGGAATTATGCACCATATTTCCACTCACTGAGAACGTATAATAGGCATCCCAATGGGCGCTGCCACCCTGCTCGTCGGCGGTTATTTGTGAAAACTCAAGCTTCAGGTCGGTGGCCTGTGAGGTGAGCATCTTCCACATCGCGCGAACCTGCGGCGCGTCCAGCCCCGGAAACACCGGGTCCGAGAAGCTCGCCTGGTCGTGATAACTCGCCGCCATCGCATCCGCGTCGCCGCGGGCGAATGCTTCATAGAAATTGCGCAGCAGTGATTCGTGATTAAGACTCTCTTCAGACTTCATATAGTTCTCCTAAGGCTCGATAGATTCGCCGATTATACCCGCCTATTTCAACGCCCCTACCGGCACATTCCCGACACTCGCCGGCGTCTCGTTATCGCCGATCAGGTTGACGTGGCCGTAGCCAAGTTGCCCCTGGTCGTTATAGCCCCAGCAGCGCATATTCCCGTCCGCGAGCAGCGCGCAGGTGTGATAATTCCCGGCGCTCAGCGCCACCGCAGGCTCGCCAAGATAGACCGTGCCGGCCGACCGCGGCGAGTTTTCATCACCCACGCTGCGTTTGTGCCCGTAGCCAAGTTGCCCGAATTTATTATCGCCCCAGCATTGCACCTTCCCACCCGCGGTCACGCCGCCAGCCGGCCGCCAACCCTGCGCGTTGCGCGCCAAAATCGTCTCATCGATATCTTCGGCGTCTTCTTCAAGGATCAAGGCACAGCTATGCAATTCGCCGGTGACGACCTGAATCGCCGGGCCGCCGAGGGCGACCGGATCGACGGTCATGGGGAGTTCGTCGCCGCCCAAATCCGCGGTATTGCCGAGCCCCAATTGTCCCCGGTTATTCCACCCCCAGCAGCGCACAGCGCCGCCTTCGAGCAGCGCGCACAGGTGGCGCCGACCGACTGCAACCTGCATCACCGCAGCGCCCAGTTCGATGGGGTCGACGCTCGAAGGCACCTCATTATCGCCGATGTCGCGGGTGTGCCCAAGGCCGAGTTGCCCGTGGGCGTTCCACCCCCAGCAGCGAAGTGAGCGGTCCTCAAGTATCGCGCAGGTGTTGTATTTCCCGGCGGCGATCGCCGCGATCTTTGCGCCCACGCTGACCGTCGCGGCGCTGGTCGGCAGCTCGTCGTCGCCGATGGTATTGGTATGCCCCAGGCCGAGCTTTCCGAACTTCCCATTGCCCCAGCAGCGCATCGTCTGGTCCTTGAGCAGCGCGCAGACGTGCGAGCCGAATTCCGATGCTCCGCCCACAATCTGCGTGGCGACGCCGCCGATCTCAATCGGCCCGAGCCCATCGATCGTCTCATCGTCGCCGAGCGTTCGCGTGTGGCCGTAGCCAAGCTGCCCGTGGGTGTTGTTGCCCCAACAACGCACGCTGCCATCTTTGAGCAGCGCGCAGCTAAATGACGCCCGGTGGTCCCCGACGGCCAAAATCTGGGTCGCAGGCGCATCGAAGGTGAGCACGTCGATCGCGTCGGCCGGCTCATCGTCGCCGATCGCCTGCGTATTACCCGCGCCCAACTCCCCGTACTGATTGGCGCCCCAGCAGCGAAAGCCGCCGTCGACGCGCAGCGCGCAGGTGTGAAATTTGCCTGCGCTGATCTGTGTGATCGCCCAGGCCGGCAGCTTCGGCAGCGCCTCAAACACCGCAATGCTCGCCGCGACATCGCCGCCGCGCAGCGAAATCCGCGACGCAATGCTCTCGGCGAGCGCCGCCGCGTCATCCCGTGCGTAAGTATCCGGCGCGGCGACAACATCAGGACGCTCGATATCCTGGCCCGCATCCGGCTTCATCGGCGTCGCCTCAGCCACGCCCTCCCCCGCCTGGCGCGCGACTTCGTCCTGGGCAGGCGCCGGGCCACTATCCCCGAAGAACCCGCGCAGGCTATCGCCGGCGAGGACTGCCCCCACAAGCAATATGACGCCCAGCAAGCCCGCGCCAATCCAGCGACGCCCGGGCCTGGAGTGGTCGGTTTGTGCTCGGGAGGCCGGTGCTTCTTGGCGACCGGTCGCGCAATCAGCCGCGCGCGTGGGTGCCTCGTGCGCGCTGCCGCCATCTTCGGCGAGATCATCGAAGTGAACGACGTCTTTGGATTGGAGCAAAAAGGTCATCTCGCGCCCCTGCGGGCCAATGACCTCCGCGTCACGCGTGAGCGCCTCGAGCGCGACGTTGAGCTCGCGTCGAAACTCAGCGATGGTCTGCTGGCGCGCGGCCGGGTCGCGCGACATCGCCCGACGCATAAACACCACCGCCTCCTCGGGCAAATTCAGGTCTGCGACCTGCTCAAAGATATCGAAATCCCCCTTGAGCTTCTTGGACATGATGGCTTCGTCGCTGTCGCCGGGGAACGGGCGCCGACCGGTGACCATCTCAAAGAACATCACCCCGACCGCGTAGAGGTCGGTCCAGGTCCCCAGGTTCTGCAGGCTCACCTGCTCGGGCGCCATATAACTTGGCGAGCCCAGCGGCCACTTGGTGTCGGTCTGGCCCTCGACGAATTTGGCGATCCCGAAGTCGAGGATTCGCAGGTGCGCCGGGTTCCCGACGACCCGCTGCAGCATGATATTTTCGGGTTTGAGGTCACGGTGGATAATCTGCTGGGCGTGGGCGGCGGCCAGGCCGTTGAGCATCTGGCCAAAGATCAGCCGAAGGTCGTCGCGATTAAAACCCCGGTTGAGGCGCGCGCGCCGCAGCATCTCGTCGCGCAGCGTCAGGCCGTTCTCCAGGTATTCCATGACCAAATAGGGGCGATTCTCATGAATGCCGTATTTGATCAGGCGCACAATATTCGGGTGGCTCAGCCCGGCCAGGACCTCGGCCTCGCCCTGAAATTTCTCCAGGAGAACGCGCTGGAAGTTCGGGTCATCGTTGGGAAACTCGATGAGCTTTAGGGCGCCGCGCAGCCGAAAAAGCGGCGTCTGCAGCCCCAGGCACACCCTGCCGAAGCCGCCCGCGCCCACGGTGTCGACGAGCAAAAAATCACCGATAAATAGCCCGATCAGCGGGCTCGGCTGACCGTCGCCCTGGTGCGCGCGCGCCCAAAAATCCTGCGGGATAAAATGATACCCGCGCTTTCGACACGCGACTCCCCCACACGCCGCCCCCACCACACCAACTTCATCGCATGATGGACATTTTCCGGATTCTTCAGCCATCTTGCCTTCATTTTCTAGGAATCTCGCCAGGCCATGATGCCAGAGCCACTGCATCGGAACAATAGCGACGCGGGGTCGAGGATGTCGCAAAATCCACCCGAAAAATCGCCTTATCTACATACTCTTCACCCAGATTTCGCGCGGAGCGCTTGATTTAACCCTCTTTTATCGCTAGAAATCGACCCTGTGACTGGTGAATCAATTAACTCCCCCTATAAAGGAAATTGAAATGAGAAGCGTTTTGGAGAGCAAAAAGTGGTTGACCCTGCTGTGCCTGGCGGCAGCGTTCAGCCTTACCACCGCATGCGGCGGCGATGACGACGCCAACGAAAACAACAAAGGCGCCGACGTAATCGACGAGAGTGATGTCACCGAAGAAGGTGATGTCACCGAAGAAGGTGACACCACCGAAGAAGGTGACGCCACCGAAGAAGGTGACGCCACCGAAGAAGGTGACGCCACCGAAGAAGGTGACACCACCGAAGAAGGTGACACCACCGAAGAGACCTGCGACGAGAACGGATTCAACGCGGCCGAACAAGAAGCCTTCCGCGCCCCCGAAGACGGCGGCACGCTGAAGGTCTTCGCCTATACCTCGGCGGAGCTGCCCTTCGACCGGCTCAGCCTCGAGCTTTATGGCGCCGACGGCGGCGCAACCGCCGCGGGCACCTATCAGCTCGACGACGGCAACTACGCCACCTGCTCGAACTGCCTGCTCATCAACCGCGCGGACGTTGAAGGCAACGTCACCAAAACCTTCATCGCCCAGGCTGGTACGCTCGAAATCACCAATTACGGCGCTGTTGGCGAGCAATTCACGGCGTCGATCACCGGCGTCGAGATGGTCGAGGTCACCTTCGACGAGAGCGATGGGCTCACCACGATCCCCGTACCGGACGGCGCGGGCTATTGCATCGACAGCATGAACTTCGACCTGCCCCTGCAAGCCTTCGGCGGCAGCGGCCCCGTGCCGCCGGTCTTTGAATCGCCCGTCTGCGGCGACCCGAACGTCGCCAGTGGCTTCGAAGCCGCGACGACCGAAGGTCAGCTCTCCGATAGCGGTGCCATCCTGGCGACCCTCACGACCACCGAGACCACCGGTAGCGGCCTGGTCGACATCATGCAGGTCGAGCTTTACGCCAACACCCCGGGCGTCGTCTCGACCCCGGAAGCGTATGAGCTCAACACGCCCTACGCGATCGACGACGTGAACTACGCAACCTGTGTTAACTGTGTCTCGATCCTGACCGGTTGCGACCTGGCCGCCGAAACCTGCACCAGCCGTTATAACGCGGGAGCCGGTGAGATCACCATCACCGAGATGGACGAAGTCACCGGCGAGTTCAAAGCCACGCTTACCGGCGCCGAGCTCGTGGAAGTCACGCAGAGCGGCCTCGACACCTCCATCGTCGCCGACGGCGGCGGCTGGTGCATCGACACGCTGGCGATCGAAGGAACCTTCGAGGTCCCCGAAGTCGTCGAGACCTTTGAGTGCACCGACGCCGGCGTCCAAAACGGATACACGGTCGAGCAAACGACCATGGAATATGTTGGCTTTGGCGGATTCATCGCTGTTAACGGCTGGTCCTCCACCACGGACCCGCACGATCAGCTTGAGCTTAGCCTCTATGAAGCTGACTATGTGGCCGGCCAAACCTACCCGATCACCGACGACCAGCTCTGCGACAACTGTGTGGCGCTCCAGACGGAGTGCACCGGCGACATGGGCGACTGTGTCGGCACGGTCTACACCGCCACCGAGGGTAATATCCTCATCGACGAGCATGACGCCACCACCGGCGTGCTCAAGCTCACGGTCCAGGACGCGGTCCTGGTCGGCGATGACGGCTCCGGCTGGTGCATCAGCTCGGTCTCCATGGAAGGAACCTATGTTCCGCCGAGCGCTCCCTGAGCATAAACGCTTAAAGCTGACTCACTCCGGTGAGTCCGCTTAGCGACTAAAAAGCCGGCCTGCGCCCTCGTGCGCAGGCCGGCTTTTTGATGTTTAACCGCTCGGGCGGGCCGAGGAGTCGCGATCCGCCCCCGGCGCCCGCCCCACCAAGCCGCGGGACTTGCCTGCCACCCCAATCTCATCTAGTAGGCGGCCTGCCTATTCGGGTGCCCGAATAGGCTGTTGATACCTGATATTTTACCGGTCGGACTTTCGTGGAGATATACATATGATGAAGTTTTTGACGCGCCAGAAATACATGATGGTCTTGTGCCTGGTCGCCGCGCTGAGCCTGAGCAGCACCGCCTGCAGCGACGATGACCCCAGCACCAACGACAACAACACGCTCGCCGATGTCCAGGACAACGCGGATATTACCCAGGAAGGTGATACCCGCGACGAGGAAGATGCCTCCGGCGAACCGGACACTGCGACCGACGGCGATGTCACCGATGCGGGCGATGTCACCGATGCGGGCGATGTCACCGATGCGGGCGATGTCACCGATGCGGGCGATGTCACCGATGCGGGCGATGTCACCGATGCGGGCGATGTCACCGATGAGGGGGATACCGTCGACGAAGGAGCGTTCTGCGATGACGTCGACGCCGGGGTCGAAGTTGGCCTGGTGACCAGCGCGCAATTCGGCGACCTAGACGGCAGCGGGGCTATCGGGGTGCTCGCGGGAACCAGCGCCGACGAGACCACCCAGCTCTACACGCGGCTGCGCGTCGAGCTCTATGGCGATACCGTCATCGCCCCCTCCCCTACCCCATACGTCGCCGGCAGCACCTACCCCGTCGACGACTATAACTACGCAAGCTGCCTGCAATGCGTCATCATCCAAACCGGGTGTGACGTCGAAGGTGACTGCGAGACCAACTATAACGCGCGGGCCGGCGAGCTCACCATCGATGCCTTCGATGCGCAGAGTGGTGAGTTCAAAGCAACGCTTCGCAACGCGGAGTTCGTCGAAGTGACCCAGGGCGGCGACGCAAACCTGGAGTCGACCATCGTCCCCAATGGCGGTGGATGGTGCATCGACTCCTATATCATCGATGTCGTCTTGGATGTGACCGAAGCCCGCTAAAACCCTGGGCTCGCCCGTCACAAATAAACCCGCCCGACGCGATAAGCGCGTCGGGCGGGTTTTGCGCGTTTTGGCCAGCCCCTCACCGACGATTCATCCAATGACGATCACGGTGCGGGCGGCCTCGGGCCTCCCAGCTTGCTTCAAAAACCGATTTCCCTTAATAATGGCGCCCAATTGCTCTTGATAGTAGTCGAGATCGCATAACATATTCATATTTTAATTTCATGGAGAAGCTTCAATGACGAAGATTTTTAGCAGCAAAAAATGGCTCTCGATGCTCTGCCTGGCAGCGGCAATCAGCCTTACGACGACGGCTTGTGGCGACGATGATGACAAGTCCAAAGACAATAACACCTCCGCTGACGTCATCGACGACAGTGATGTGACCGACGAAGGTGACACCACCGACGAAGGTGACACCACCGACGAAGGTGACACCACCGACGAAGGCGACACCACCGACGAGGGCGACACCACCGACGAGGGCGACACCACCGACGAGGGCACCTGTGACACCGACGGCTACGTGGCCACCGCGGCGATCGCCGAGAGCCTCAACGATGGCGGGCTGCTGCGCTTGACCGCTCAGAACGCCGACACCACGCCCCTGGATCAGCTCACGCTCGAGCTGTGGGCCGACTACGGCGGAACCACCGAGGCCGGCACCTTCGACCTCGCCGGGACCGACTACGAGGCTTGCGGCAACTGCTTGATCATCAACAGCGTCGACGCCGAAGGCAACGCCACCAAGATGTATCTGCCCGAGAGCGGCACGCTCGAGATCACCAACTTCGGCGCCATCGGTGAGCAATTCACCGCCTCGATCACCAACGCGGTGATGGTCGAAGTTGAGTTCGCCAACGAAGAAGACGCGACCACCGTCCCGGTCGTCGACGGCGCTGGCTATTGCATCGACAGCATCGACTTCGACCTCACCATCGAAGGCGATGACGGCGAAGAAGGCCCGGTCTTTGAAGCGCCGGTGTGCACCGACGCAGGCGTCTCCAACGGCTTCGCAGCCGAAGCTGGCAGCACCACCGGTACCTTCGTCTATAACGGCGAAATCGTCGCTGTTAGCAAAACCGAAGCCGACGTCGACGGTAAATACGACCGTCTGACCCTCGAGCTGACCTCCCCCGATCCGTATGTGGTCGGCCAAGACTATGCCGTCGACGAGTTCGACTCGTTCAACTGCGTCAACTGCGTCATCATCGAGACCGAATGTGACGACACCGCCGGAACATGCGCCACCGAGTACCGCGCAGGTGAAGGTACGGTCACGATCAACACCCTGGACGACACCACCGGCGCGTTCAAAGCCACGCTGACCGACGCGCGCCTGGTCGAAGTGGACGACAGCGGCTTTAGCACCGAGATCGTCGAAGGCGGCGCCGGCTGGTGCATCGACTCGATCGAGATCGAGGGAACGTTCAACCTCCCCGCTGATTACGTTGCCCCGACCTGTGGCGACGCCGGCATCGGCAGCGGCTTCACCCCCGACGCCGCGCTCACCGAGTATTTCGAGCTCTGGGGATTCGTCTTCTTCGCAGACGCCTTCACCTCGGACACCGACGGCCGTGACCACCTCTCGCTCATCGTCAACGGTGACATCGCCACCTACGCCGAAGGCAGCACTCACAACCTCGAAGAGCCCTACGCAGAAGGTGAGTTCCAGTTGAACCTGGGCACCAACTGCACCGTGGCTGACTTCAACTGCGAGACGAACTACGCCGCGGGTGACGGGACCGTCCTCGTCCAGACGCATGACGAGACCACCGGCGAGCTCGTGCTTAAAGTCACGGGCGCCAAATTCGTCGAAATCGACGCGACCGGCAATATCGTGGAGAACGGCGCTGGTTTCTGCATCGACGAAGTCGTGTTCACCGGCGACTACCTCGACGAAGAAGCATAATCCGGCGGGTGACACGACGCTGAGTTGATGCGTCGAGGGCACCCCAGCCTGGCATAGACAAACCCGCGCTTCGCGACTCTGCGAAGCGCGGGTTTGTCGCGTTTTCGGGGCTCGCTCCATCGGCGTCCCCTCGCATGCCCCCCTTCCCCGCCACGCCAAAATCAACTATGCAGTGCGGGATATTGCGCTCGCCGAGCGGCGAGCAACTGCTATTTTACTTCAACTATATTGAGCAAGATTATGAAGACGCTATTGGAAAGCAAACGCCTGTTGACCCTCCTATGCCTGGCCGCGGCCCTCGGTCTCACGACCACGGCCTGTGGCGACGACGATGATAACGCCAAAGACAAAAACACCGCGGCCGACGTCGTCGATGAAGGTGATGTAACCGACGAAGGCGACACCACCGACGAAGGCGACACCACCGGCGAAGGCGACACCACCGGCGAAGGCGACACCACCGGCGAAGGCGACACCACCGACGAAGGCGACACCACCGGCGAAGGAGATGTGACCGACGAAGGCGACACCACCGGCGAAGGCACCTGCCAGAATCCGACGATTCCGGGCGACCTCGTCCTGGAAGAAGACGATTTTTACGATGATTGGTCGGTCTTCGCCCTGGTTGACGACACCTATTTCCAGATTGGATTCGGCCGGGATCCGTCGGTCGCCACGCTTGGAACGCTCGACCTTGAGACCGAGCCGACGCTCTCCATCTTCACTGGCGAGGGCTGCACCGAAGAAGGCTGCGCTAAATACTTCCTGGCCACCGAGGGCACGATGACGATCACGGTCTTCGAGCCGACCGAAGGCGGCGCCTTCGAGGCCACGCTCAACGATATTGTCCTGGAGGAGTTTGACGCAGACGCGAACGACTTCGTGGTCAACGGCGAAGTCACCTGCCTCGACGACACCGCGCTGAGCATGTCGACCAAGCCGCTGCCGGGCGCGCCGGTCTGGACCGCCCCGGTGTGCGCGGACGGCACCGAAGGCTTCACCGCCACCTACAATAACATCTTCTTCTCGTCTTTCGGCGCGATCCTGGCGACCGCGACGACCACCGAGGCGTTCCCGCGTGACGAGATGCGCCTGGAGCTCTACGGCGACTATGAGGCCGGCGGCGTCTACCAGATTGACGACCTCAACTACAATACCTGCGAGACCTGCCTGTCGATTCAGACCAACTGCACCGAAGAGAGCGCCGACATCAGCGGCGGCACCTGCGACACGCGCTATAACGCAGGCGCCGGTACGCTTACGATCACCACGCTCGACGAGACCACCGGTGAGTTCGTCGGCCTGATCGAGAACGCGCAATTCATCGAAGTAGACCAGGAGGGGCTGCACACCATCAACGTCGACAACGCCGCCGGCTGGTGCGTTGACTCGATCACGATCAGCGGATTTGCCCCTGTTGGCGATTAATCCGTGCGCCACGCGTCACCGCATTGCTCCTCATCGATGCGCGACGCAGCGCGAGCGCCCGGGCCGCCCAATCTTCGCGATGAGGCGGCCCGGGCTTTTTGCTGCCAACGCCGCCGCACAATCCCTTCCAATAATTTGATCTGAGCCGCAGCCCTTGCTATCAGAAAAGAGAGCCGGACTTCCTGGCTCACCCATAAATGTCTCGGAGCAGATGCAATGACCAAAATAATCGAAAGCAAACGACTTCTTACGCTCCTCTGCCTGGCCGCCGCGTTCAGCCTGACGACGGCTTGCGGAGACGACGCAAAGAAGGATGACAATAATACCCAAGCTGACGTCGTCGACGAAAGCGATGCCACTGGCGAAGGCGATACCACTGGCGAAGGCGACACCACTGGCGAAAGCGACACCACCGGCGAAAGCGACACCACCGGCGAAAGCGACACCACCGGCGAAGGCGCGACCTGCGACACCAACGGCTTCGTCGAAGCCGCCGAAATGTCGCAAGCGTTCGCCTCCGCCGAAGACTCTGTCTTAAAGGCGTACCTCACCAACTCCGAAGAGCTCCCGCTCGACGAGATGCTTATCGAGCTCTACGGCGACCTGGGCGGCGCCTCGGGCCCCGGGCAATACCAGATCGACGACGGTGATTACGCCACCTGCAGCAATTGCGTGATGATCAATACATTTGATGAGGCCGGCAACCCGACCCGCACCTATATGGCGCAAAGCGGCACGCTCGATATCACGAGCTTCGGCGCGCCCGGCGGGCAATTCACCGCGACCTTCACCGGTCTGGAGTTGGCCGAAGTCACGATTAACTTCGACACCCTGGAGACCACCCCCGTCGCCAACGGCGCAGGCTATTGCATCGACTCGCTCGCCTTCGACATCGCCGTCGAAGCGTTTCCCGATCCCGAGTAATCGCGCGGCAAGTCGGTCAAAACGCAGCAGCGAAACCGCCTAAGGATGGATAAATAAACCCGGTCTTTGCGACACCGCGAAGACCGGTTTTTATTTCATTCTACCTTGCGCGCGCACCGACGGCCCTTTACCTCTGCGCAAAACAGAAATGCGCCCCTTTGAGCTGCTCCTCCGGCGTGATAGCTCACACTGCTGGACTGTAGAAACACATAATTTTTGAGCGATACCCCGATTCATACGGAGCGAACCCCGATGCGAAAGATGATTGAAAGCAAGAAAATGTTGACGATGCTTTGCCTGGCCGCCGCGTTCAGCCTGGGCCTCACGGCTTGTGGCGACGATGACGACAAGTCCAAAGACAATAACACCTCCGCCGACGTCATCGACGAAAGTGATGTGACCCAAGAAGGCGACACCACCGAAGAAGGTGACACCACCGAAGAAGGTGACACCACCGAAGAAGGCGACACCACCGAAGAAGGCGACACCACCGAAGAAGGTGACACCACCGAAGAAGGTGACACCACCGAAGAAGGCGACACCACCGAAGACGCCTGCGACACCAACGGTTTCGTCTCCATGCATAGCGAGCTGATGGCCGACCAGGGCGTCATCGTCGTGCGCGAAACCAGCGGCGAAGCGTATCCGCAGGACCAGATGGTGCTCGAGCTCTACGGAGAGATGTTCTCCCAGGACTTCACCTATGAAGTCGGCGTGCCCTACCCGGTCGACGATCCCGATCCCGTCTCGTGCATGGAGTGCCTGACCATCGGCGTCAATTGCCCCGTTGGCACGGCGAGCACGGGCTCCTGCGAAGTGAACTACGCGGCGGTCGCCGGTGAGTTCACCATCACCGAGATGGACACCGAGGCAGGCGTCTTCAAGGCAACCCTCACCGGCGCGCAATTCGTCAACGTCGACGACGAGAATAGCGGCTGGTGCGTCGATAGCTTCGACTTCAATGAAATGCCGGCGCCGGCACCGGCGGAGTAACCCCGCCTGTGTTAAGCCAAGCTTGAGTCGACCTCCGCCTTGGGAGACGACTTGAGATAAATCCACCCAGATCACGCCGTCTCGGCGATTGGTCTGGGTGTTTTTTATTGAAAAATAGCGCCAAATACCGCTAAAGTGCCCCGCTCCCGGCCGCAAATCCCAAGAAAATCGCAGATTCCCCTCCGATTCCGGCAAATTCCACGCCCCAATCGCCAGTTCACCCTTGATAATGAAAACGATTTTCAACTATGGTGGCGCTGTATTGATATTGGCTTTCAATATCTACGCTTAATCTCAACCCTCGAGGTCCATCATGTCTGCGGCACTCCAAATTACTCAACCGAACTTCATCGGCCGTAAACTCAGTGATTTGAAACCCGGTGAGACGGCTAAGATCTGCCGCCTTTGCGGAAAAGGACGCACGGTTCAGCGCCTCTATGAGATGGGATTGCTTGAGGGGAATGAGATCGAAGTCGTGCGCTATGCGCCCTTCGGCGGCCCCGTCGAGATCTGTGTCTTTGATTACCATCTCTCGCTGCGCCGCAACGAAGCCGACTTGGTCGAAATTCAATGAGCTTAGATCGCACCCCACAAATCGCGCTGGTTGGAAACCCCAACACCGGTAAAACGACCCTCTTCAACGCGCTCACGGGGCTGCGACACAAAGTCGGCAACTACGCTGGCGTGACGGTCGACCGCAAGGTCGGCACGGTGGCTCTCGGGGAGCAAAAGGCCGACCTCATCGACCTGCCGGGGATCTATTCCCTGGCCGCGCACTCGCCCGACGAGATGGTCGCGGTCGATATGATCGCGTGGGCCCACGAGTTCGCCGACCACCCGGCCGACCTGCTGCTGGTGATCCTGGACGCCTCAAACCTGCGGCGAAACCTCTACCTCTACTCCCAGATTCTCGAGAGCAAACGCCCGGTGGTGGTCGCGTTGACCATGGTCGACGTCGCCCGAAAGAATAACATCACCATCGATATCGACCTGCTCACCGAGCGCCTTGGCGTTCCCGTGGTGCCGGTTCACGCCCAAAAATCTGAGGGAATCGAAGAGCTGAAGGCCGCGGTGTCGGCGCAAATCGCGCGCATCGACCAGGAGGGCCACGAGGCCGTCCTGCCGCCCGAACATCAGGTCCACGCCCAGCCCGTGCTCGACGGATTGGCCGAGCTTGGCGCGGCCTTTGAAGCCGCCGGCGCGCCCGTGCCGCCGGATTTCGTGCGCCTGCGCATGATCTTCGACGTCGACGGGTATCTGCTGCAATTGCTCGACGATAAGACCGCCAAGGCGCTGCGCCCGACCCTGGAGAAGATCAGAAAAGATATTACCACCCAGCGCGTGCTGCCCGCCCTTGAGGCGCACGCGCGCTATAGCTGGGTCGCCGAGCTGCTCGACGGAGTCGTCACCAAACCCGACGTGCGGGTCGCCACCTCCAGCGATAAAATTGACGCGATCATCACCCATAAGGTCTGGGGCACCGCGCTCTTTGTGGTCATCATGGTGACCATCTTCCAGGCGATCTTTGCCTGGGCGGCGCCCGCCATGGACCTTATCGAGGGCGTCTTTGGCAGCCTGGGCGACGTGGTGCGCGAGATGATGCCGCCCGGCGCGCTGCAAAGCCTGGTCGCCGATGGCATCATCGGCGGGGTCGGCGGGGTCATCGTCTTCGTGCCCCAGATTTTCATCCTCTTCCTGTTTATCGCCATCCTCGAGGATTGCGGCTACCTGGCGCGCGCGGCGGTGCTGATGGATAAGGTGATGAGCAAGGTGGGCCTGTCGGGCACCTCGTTTATCCCGATGCTCTCGGGCTTCGCCTGCGCCATCCCGTCGATCATGTCGGCGCGCACCATCGCGGACCATAAGGACCGCATGGCGACCATCCTCGTGATCCCCCTGATGAGCTGCTCGGCGCGCCTGCCGGTGTATATCCTGATCATCGCGGCCTTTGTGCCGGCGGTCTACGTCGCCGGCTTTATCAATCTGCAAAGCCTGGTGCTCATGGCGATGTATTCGCTGGGCATCATCGTGGCCGTGCCGGTGGCGTTTATCCTGAAGCGGACCGTGCTCAAGGGCCCGTCGCCGAGCTTCGTGATGGAGCTTCCGAGCTATAAATGGCCGGCCTGGAAGACCGTACTGGCGACCGCGGGCGGGCAGGCAAAGGCGTTCCTCGTCGACGCGGGCACGGTCATCTTGGCCGTCTCTATCGTCGTCTGGGCGCTGACGTATTTCCCGCGCTCCGAGGTGCGAAATCTCGAATTCGAAGAGGCGCGCCAGGAGGTCATGGTCCAGGGATTCGACGAGGAAAAACAAGCCGCCGCCCTGGTCGAGATCGACCACCAGGAGGAATCGGCCAATATCAACCATAGCTATCTGGCGAGCATGGGGAAGACGATTGAGCCCGTATTCGCGCCGCTTGGTTGGGATTGGAAGTTGAGCATGAGCGTGCTGGCGAGCTTCCCGGCGCGTGAGATTATCGTGGCGACCCTGGGCACCATCTATAGCGTGGGCTCCGACGCCGACGAGGAGTCCCAGGGCTTAAGGAGCGCGCTGCAGGACAGCCGCCACCCCGACGGCTCCAAGGTCTTTACGATCCCGGTGGCCATGTCGATCATGGTGTTCTTCGCGCTGTGCATGCAATGCTTCGCGACCCTCGCGATCATGCGCCGAGTCACCGGCTCCTGGAAATGGCCCGCTATCGCGTTTAGTTATATGACGCTGCTGGCCTATATCGGCGCGTTCCTCACCACGAAGATAGGAAACCTACTGCTATGACTACTCAAGATTGGATCGCCGCCGGCATCGCCCTGCTCGCCTTCTATTGGCTGCTCTGGCGCTTTGGTATCACCGGCTGGGTTTCAAGATTGGTATTCAAAGCGGCGCCGGCCGACGGCCCCACATCGGGCGGCGGATGCGCTAAATGCGACGATGACTGATTGAGTCATTAAGAGTCGGCGGCGCCACTTCACCCTGGCCTATTGAGGCGCGCGAAATAAAACGAGGCCCCCAACTTCGCCGGGCGAAGTCGGGGGCCTCGAAAATTATACGGTCAACGAAGCCCCTCAGGCTCCTCGCCGTCACCCGTTGGTGCACACGGCAGGCGCTTCACTAATGCAGACTGGAGCGTTTGGATCTTGGTGGATTCCACAACTCCCGCTCCTACATTGGTCGCTATTGTCGCAAGGCTCCCAATCGTCGATTAAGCCTGTAATACACGTGCGCTCACCCACGGCAGCATCGGGGTCGCAATAGGTGTCCGCATCACACTCCTCGCTCGTCGAGCAGAGTTGGCCCCCCCCTTTGCTCGCACGACACATACCGTCCGCATCACAATAGGCCCCTTCAACACAATTAAATGCGCACTCCTCGCCGATTTCGCCGATTTTCTCGCAGTGGTTGACCCATTCGTTGTCTGTATCGGGACTCCATGTTCGGATACACTCATACCCCTCCATGCAGGCTCCAGCAGCGTCTCCGCAATCGTCACCAGCGCCAGTCCGCGGGCGACATAGACCTAACTTGTCAGTATTTCCAAACTCAAGACCGACGCAATAATGGCCCTCGACACATTCCTCCGATGCGCTACATTCGCCGCCATCAGCGACCTTTGCTCGGAAAACGTGCTCGCACGCGTCGATCGAACCGTCTAGCGGAATGATTGTCTCGGCACATGACCTCCGCTGGAGTTCACGAAGGCATTCCGCTGCTGTATCAGCGTTGTATTCCATGCGCCCGGCTGCAACCGCATTGACCCTCAATTGATTATTGAGAGACATAATCGAGCCGAATTCAACGCGGCATTGAGCCTCGCTCTGATAATCCGAATAATAGCGGCCGAAAGCCAATAGGATCTCTTCGGTCGAGCAACAGGAGAATGCCTGTTCACAAATCGCTGCCGCGTAAGCGCTCGACCATTGCTCTACCGCTATTGAGGCATCATCGGAGTCTTCGCCTTCTCTTGTTATGGATCCATCATCCGGGTCGCCACAGGCTACAGACATGGTGAATATGACGCTAAGGAGTAAAAACGGTTTAAATATTGGACGCATTTCATCTTCCAAAGAATTAGATTCAATGGCGAGCCGGCCCCAAGGGCGGGCTCGCCAACTTTCTCCGGACACACCAGGACGCAAACGCATCAGGCCCCCATGCAGACTTGAGGTGCGTACGGCACGCACACCAAATTACCACTGCTGTCCGAGTCGGCTGACTCACAGCGGTTGCTCTCGCACTCCAGGCCACTCTCACATGCCTCGTCGATAGATTTCAGCGCGGTGCACTCGCTATCGCCCGAGCTAGAATTGGGGCAATAGGAGGTCTGGGGGTCGCACTGGCCTCGGCCCGGCGCGCATGTGTCGCCCATGGTTTTATACGCCTTACAGGTCTCGGAGGCCGAAGAGTCGAAAGCATCCACATCGCAATACGCGCCGTCGACGCAGCCAAATTGCAGACATTCCTCGCCAACTTCAGCGATGACCTGGCAGCTCGAGGCGCTCTCCTGAGTGACAGGATCATAGCGGTAGGAGCAAAAATACCCGTCCTGGCAGTCATCCTTCCAATCGCACGGGTCGTCGAGCCCGCCCAGCGGCGAACACACGCCCATTTTCGATGCCATACCGGTTGTTTCGTCGCGCTCAGCGCCGACACACTGGCCCTCACGACACTCCTCAGTGGTTGCGCAGTCTCCGCCCATATCAACCAGCCCAACGAATACAAGGTCGCATGAGGGGGGCGCCGGATTGACGCCGGGCCAAAGCCCCTCGGAGCAGGCCGCCGCCCGCATGTCGCTAATACACTCGCCGGCCCTATTTGAGTCGTAGCTGCTGCGCCCCTGGGCGACCGCGTCCTGCACTCCTTGGAGTGATTTTTCCAGCTGGGCGCCAAATGTGTTGAGACACTCTTCTTCTGTACTAAATGCGGCGTCGTTTAGCTCCTCGGTGATTTCCTGCGCCGAGCAGCAGGAGAAAATACGCTCACAAACGGCGCTTGAATACGCTTGGGGCATGGACTCCAAACTAACCGGCGCGGCCTTGCTTCCCTCGTCATCTCCGCAGCCACTTGAAAATCCAACCAAAGCCGCAGCGCATACGAAACACAGAATAACTCTTCGCATAATCCACTCTCAAAATTAAGAATACTAAATTGGAATCGTGAGGCCGGTAGCATCCCGAACTACGGTCTAATTTACAAGGGTAGACAGCCATCCGCCGTGGCTAAACCTCCGCCGGGAGCACCGCTGGCGTCGCGGGCGCGGGGCGCATGTCCGCGGCCAGGCGAATGCGAAATAGGCTGCCATTTCCCGGGGTCGACTCAACGTCGATGCTGCCGCCCAGGAGCGCGCAGAAATGGCGCGTGATCGTCAGCCCCAGCCCGGTGCCGCCGTATTGGCGCGTGGTGGAGGAGTCCGCCTGGGCGAAGGCCTCGAAGACCCGCCCGATCTCCTCGCTGCTCATGCCGACGCCGGTATCCTTGATCTCAAAATGGATCGCCCGCGGCGTCGTCGCCGGGGCGAATACCCGCAGGGAAACTTCGCCGTCTTTGGTAAACTTAAAGGCATTGCTCAATAAATTATATAAGATCTGGCGAACCTTGGTCGCATCAGAGCGCATCGTTCCCAGGCCCTCCGCGGTCTGTACGCGAAAGGTATCGCCCGACTTTATGGCCAGCGGCGCCAGGGTATTCTCGATATCTTGGACTAATTCCACGACGTCGAATTCCTCGATATATACGTCCATTTGACCGGCCTCGACTTTGGACAACTCGAGGATGTCACTGACCAGCGCCAGCAGATGCTTGCCGGCTGAGCGGATGCGCTCGACATCGGGCAAAAAACCGGTGACGGCCGCGACATTGTCGACCTCATCTTCCTGCATGAGGCCGATGTCTTCCTGAATCATCTCCGAATAGCCAATCACCGCGTTCAGCGGCGTGCGCAGTTCATGGCTCATCCGGGCGAGGAACTCGCTCTTGGCCTGACTCGCCTCGATGGCGGCGTCGCGGGCGCTACGAAGTTGCTCATTCACCACTTTTCGCTCGGTGATGTCGCGAAATACCAGGACGAGGCGGTCCTCGTGGCGGCCAAAGGCGATCTCGAGGGGGAACTCTCCGGTGGACTCGCGTTGGCCGCAATGCTCGAGGGTGTCGCCAAAGGTCTGGCCCTCCACGATGCGGCTCAGGGCGCCGGCGTCCAGCGAGGTGACAAGCTCAGCGATATTTCGCCCGATTATTTGCTGCGGGTCGCGCTCGAAGATGCACCCGGCGGCGGGGTTGGCGTTGAGTATTTCGCCGCCAATATGAACGGTCAGAATCCCGTCGGGGGCGGTCTCGAGCACCGCGCGGGTTTCGGCTTCCTTCTGGCGCAACGTCCCGGCCAGCCAGCTCTGAATATTGTCCTTGAGCTGCAAGAGCACAAAGGAGGTCACGCCCACCCCGACCAGCCCCAGCCCGAATTGGATATCGGCTTCGCGCTGCGAGCTAATTTCGGGGAAGGGAACGCCTGCCAAGGTCGCGCCAAGGATTCCCAGAAAGCTGAAGACGACGATGGCCAGCCACACTCGCGCGGTCCGGTTGCCCTGAAATAACGACGCGAGCAGGGGCAGCACCGGCAACCACACGGTCGACGAGCTATACAATCCCCCGCCCTCATAGATCGTCCACAATAGAACCGCGAAAACCGGCCCCAACACCAGATGCCCGGTCAGGCTCAGGTTGCCGGTTGAGCGCAGCACAAACGGCGCGCTGCCGACCACAACAATCCCCAGAAACATGGCGATGGACGACCCGTACAGCCCGGTCGCGATCGCGAGGAGTCCGCCCAGAAAGGCCCAGAAGATGATCACAAAGACGACGGTGATGCCGATGCGGGCATGCTTTACGTCAACCCCGGTCACATCCGCCGAACTCTCGGGGATAAAATAGTCGATAAATGCAGCGCTCATAATACGTCTCGACGCGAGTTTTTGACAGATTGAGGCGCGGGCCAGAAACGCCATCTCGTTGACGTTTTGACGGACTAACCAGCCCCCCTGCACACAGCCTTCACCAGAACTCAATCTGTAATCGTGAGTTCACCAATATAGAAGGAAAGCAAGGCACAGGGCAACCAATATGATCGAAATCAGGCGGCCCGGCGCGCGGCGAGGGGCTGGACATCTGCGGCGACAATGATGTTAAATCCCCCGGTATTTCTCGCACAAAGACGACCACCACCAAGCCCGCGCCGCCGCGCGCCCGGCGGTGGGTTGATTCATATCCATTGTCCCCGGTGAATCCATGAATCGTAAGTTTAGCTCCCGACAGATCAGAGAGACCCTCGCAAAATATCCAGCGCTCAGCGAGGACCCAGTCGCCCTGAGATTATTGCCGGTTGTGAGTCTCCCCACTGGCATGAGCAGCGCGGGATTTGCCTACCTAGACCGGCGCGCCTTCGAGATATTTCGCGACACCATCGCGCACCTATTTTCCATGGGCACGCGGGTGCTCACCGCCTGCGAGACCTTGAAATCGGCGGCGGCCGAACACGAGGACTTGCTGGGGGTTGAGGGCGCCGAGAATGTGCGGCGCGCGTGTGAGGTGGTCCGGCGGGCGGTGCAGACCGCGGCGATCACCGCGCCCCCGGACCTATGGCTGATGCGCCACATCCTGGGCGTGCACCAGGAGCTTGGCCTCGGCGCGCGATTGCTGGCAGGCGAGGCGATCGACCCGCAGGATTGCCGGGTCAGGGTCGACGGCGAGGAGGTCTTGCTCGACGCCGAACAATTGGCCATCGACCTCGACTTTCTGCTAGCCCGCGGGATCGTCGAGCAATATGACGAGACGTTTCGCATCGCCGGCCACCCACGCGTCGCCGCGCTGCTTGAGCAATTGAACCCCATTCCCGGGTCCCACCCGATCCCGGCGGCGATGGTCTGGGCGAAGCTCTTCGATGCGCAAAAAACGCTGACCCCCGAAGAAGCGCGCGCGCTGGAAACCCTGGGCGCGAGCGCCCCGCCGCGGCGCGTCGAGGTCGCGCAAAACCACTGGATTCCGACCCTGGACGAAGTCCAATTGGGCTATCTGCTCGTGCCGGTTGTGCTGGGATTGCGCGCAGCCAGGCGAACCAAGGAGTTGCGCGAAGGCGTGGCGCTTCGCCCGGGCGACCTCAGCGCCGACAATAAGGAAGGCGCCCGCGCGGCGCTCAATATCCTGGAGTCAGCGGGTTGGGTCACCCGGGTCGACGACGCCCGGTGGAGCGTCAACGCGTTGGGCGCGCGCGGTTTCGCGCGCGGCCCCGGCCCCTTTGGCATCATCCAAACCTACCACCCCTATATGGCCCAGGCCCGCGAGATTCTTCTGCACGGGCGCAGCAACGTCTGGGTGCGCCGCGGCGAGAATGTCGGGGCGAGCCAGGACGCCAACCGCAAGACCTTCCGGCTGGCCAACGACGCGCTCGACCGCTTCGCCGCCGACACCGGCTTTGCGTATGACGTTTTTATCGAACACGCGATTGGGCGCGGGGAGGCGACGCGCCAGCGATTTGAGCGCTCTGGCGAAGACACAATTCGCTACTTTGGCGCCGACCTGGAAGACGCCGCCATCGACGCGGCGGTGCTCGAACAACAGGCCGGGCGACTGCCCAAAAATATGGAGTTTGTGCGCCAGGCCGATATCGGAAAACCCGGGCGCCTGCTCGACGCGCTGCGCGCCGCCGGCGTATCCACCCAGGGCGCGGTGATGCTGGTGGGCAACGGCTTTCATGAAGCGCGCGACCAGACCGACGCGAGCATGGTCGAGATCTTTAAGGAATATCAGGATGCGGGCATCGTTTTGCTCTTCACCGAGGAGAACGCCCTGTCGATCGACGACCTGCGCGCGACCGCCTGGAATACCTACCACGCGGGCTTTAAATATGTGCACGAGAAGTCGGGACAATGCCTGCGCCCGGCCTCCCCTCGCCCGACCCCGCGGCTGGGGGCGCCGCTGCGGGCGGCGTGGAGCGAATGCGCGACCCGCGCAGGCTATGTGCGCATGGACGCCTACGCCACGCGCACCCGCACCATCTATCCCTACGCGCGCCCTGGACGGCCCAACCCGTCCATCAGCGTCAACCACTTCTTTGTGCCCCGGGCGCTCTTTGAGACGCTAGGCTCGGGTCTAACTTAAGGTTTGAGGAGGCCCGCCAGCGCGCAAACCTTGCGGACAGACAATCTTGGCTTTAATTCGGTGCGAGGATGGGCTAAGGGCTTGCCGAGTTAAGGTAGTAGTCCGTAAAAACCGCCCCTAAAACCCCTTAGGAACCCAATCATGAAAGACTTTGATATCTATTGGCAGGACGCCGTCGCCATGCTCGCCGGTGTTTGGTTGGCGCTTGTTTTGGGCCTCGAGATTAGCTCTTTGACCATCGCCGAAGGTTGGCTCACCTATGTCGCGGGTTGCTGTGCGGCGATGTTCGCCTCGGCCGGGTTTACCAGCAAAGTCCCGGCCTTCTCCTGGGCCGCGGCGGCCACCGGCGTCATCGCCATCCTGACCCCCCTGGTCATCAGCCCCACCGATAATACCCTCGTTCTAGTGAGCATGCTGGCCGGCGGCGCGGTGATTACGCTATTGTCGGCCTGGTCTGCCGTCATCAAGAAGAACGCCTCCAAACAAGAGGCCAAAGCTAGCTAAGTCGATTTCGACATAAATCCACCACAGCCCAACGAGACGCCGTGCTTAAATTTTTCGCCAAGATTTACCTCAAACTCGTGGGCTGGAGCGTGGACTCCGAGCTGCCCGAAGGCGTCGACAAATTTGTAATCATCGCCGCGCCGCATACCAGCAATTGGGACTTCCCGATCACGCTGGCGGTGGCGGCGATGATCGACATGAAATTCTTTTTTGTCGGCAAACATACGATGTTTCGCCCGCCGGTCGGCGGCCTCTTCAAAAAACTCGGCGGCATCCCGGTCGATCGATCGAAGAGCCGCAACTTCGTCGACCAGATCGCCGACGCCTTCGCCCAAGCCGACCGCATGGCCTTGGGGATCGCCCCGGAGGGCACCCGCTCCAAGCGCAAATATTGGAAGTCCGGCTTCTATTATATCGCGCGCGCGGCCGATGTGCCGATCGTGCTGGGCTACCTCGACTATAAGACCAGGCGCGGCGGCCTGGGACCCATCATCGACTCGTCCCAGCCGGTCGAGGTCGTGATGGAGCAGGTCCGCGAGTTCTACGCGGGCAAAGAAGGCCGAAACCACGACCAATACACACCTCCGAGGCTTCGGGTCGAAGACGAAGCCGCCGAGGATGCCGCTGAGGCGCCCAAAGCGGCCGCGGCAAAAGCCGAACAATCCATCGAAGAAACGGCTTAACTCGGCTGTTTTATAACTCGGCCAAAGACAACGTCTTGGCCGAGTTCTTTACTCTGGCGACCTCTCCTCCGACAGATATTCCATGCGCGCACGACGCACCGAGACCCCCTCCGCACCCAAATTAGATTGGGAGATTTTTCGCACCCTGCTGCCCTATATTTGGGAGTATCGGGGGCGCTCGATCATCGCGATGGTGCTGCTGCTGCTGGCGAAGGTCGCCACGGTCAGCGTGCCGCTGGTGCTCAAGCGCATGGTCGATGTGCTCGACGCCTCCTCGGGCGCCATACTCGCCCTGCCGCTGGGCCTCTTGCTCGGCTACGGGGCGCTGCGCTTTACCGCGTCGGCTTTTGAGGAATTGCGAGCGGCCCTCTTCGCGCGCATGCGCTACGGGATCATGCGCAAGATCTCCTTGCAGGTCATCAGTCACCTGCACGATTTGTCGCTGCGCTTCCACCTTGAACGCCAGACCGGCGCCATCACCCGCGACATCAACCGCGGGGCGAGCAGCATCAGTAACCTGTTGAATTACCTGCTTTTTCGCATCGTTCCGACGCTGGTCGAGATCGGGCTGGTCGCCGCGGTTTTGCTCAAAACCTACGACGCCTGGTTCGCGTTGGTGGTGGTCGTCACCTTCACGATCTATGTCGCGCTGACGCTGGTGGTCACCGAGTGGCGGCTGCGCCACCGCGTCGCCATGAATAAGGCCGAATCGCGCGCAAACGCCCACGCCATCGACGCGCTCATCAACTATGAGACGGTTAAATATTTCGGCAACGAGGCGTTCGAGGTCGCCCGCTACGACGAGGATCTTATCAAATGGGAGGCGGCCGCGGTGCGCTCCCAAAGCTCGCTGTCGCTGCTCAACCTGACGCAGGGCCTGGTCATCGCGGTCGGCGTCACCCTCATCATGGTCCTCGCCGCAAAGGGCGTGGTCGCCGGCGAGATGAGCGTGGGCGACCTGGTCGCGGTTAACGCGTACCTGCTCCAGGTCTTCTTGCCGCTCGGGTTTCTCGGCACGATCTATAGCGTCATCAAGCACGCGCTGAGCGATATGGAGCGCATGTTTGAGCTGCTCGACCGGGAGCCCGAGGTCCAGGATATCCCCGACGCCCAGGACCTGAAGGTCGAGCTTGGTGAGGTGCGCTTCGAGGAGGTCGAGTTTGGCTATGACGCCGAGCGCCAGATTATCCACGGCCTGAGCTTTCGGGTCCCCGCCGGCAAAAAACTCGCCATCGTCGGCCCCAGCGGCGCCGGAAAGTCCACCCTCGCTCGCCTGCTCTACCGATTCTACGACGTCGACGCCGGCACCATCACCCTCGACGGGCAGGACATCGCGAAGGCAACCCAGCGAAGCGTGCGCGACGCCATCGCCATCGTCCCCCAGGACACGGTCCTCTTTAACGACACGATCTTCTATAATATCCACTACGCCAACCTCGACGCGACCCGCGAGGAGGTCGTCGAGGCCGCGCGCGTGGCGGCGATCCACGACTTTATCGAATCCCTCCCCGACGGCTACGACACCGTGGTCGGCGAGCGCGGGCTGAAGCTGTCGGGCGGCGAGAAGCAGCGCGTGGCCATCGCCCGCGCGGTGCTCAAAAACCCGCGCATATTGATCTTCGACGAGGCGACCTCCTCGCTCGACTCCGCCAGCGAGCAGTCCATCTTGAGCGCGCTGCGCGACGTCGCCGCCGAGCACACCACCATCTCCATCGCGCATCGCCTGTCGACCATCACCGACAGCGACGAGATCCTGGTGATGGACGGCGGCCGCATCAGCGAGCGCGGCACCCACGCCGAACTCATGGTCCTGAACGGCGTCTATACGAATATGTGGCGCCTGCAGCAGGCGGAGGATGATAGCTGCGAGGCGTCGGTAGAGCCGCTGAGCCCTTGAGTTTGTAGCGTACGCAGCGACTTCGATGGTCTCCGCGCGCGCGCCTAAGCCTCCGAGTCAACTTTCGACCAGCATCTCAATCTGCTGCGCGCACCACTCGGGGCGCTCGATATGCAGGGCGTGGGCGGCGTGGGCGGCGGTGCGAACCTGGTGGTCGAGGGCGGCGAGTTTTTGGCCGAGTTGGTGGTATTTGGGATCGTCTGCGCCGACGAGCCAGGTGGTCTTGGGCGCGTCGCCCCGCAGCGCGTCGAGGCGCGGCCAATTTGAAGGCTGGAGCCCGGGGCTAAGCTCGGTGATGACCCGGGCGATGGCCGCGGGGTTTTGAGCCTTTCGACGGGCGAGCATCGCCTCGAAGCCGGAGGTGTTGCGCAGGCCGCCGAAGATGGGCAGCCGGTACCAATCGGCGAGGAAGGCGTCGAATTCCTGGCGAATACGGGTGGCGCGCAGGGCGTCCTGGGCGCGACGAAGTTCGCGTTGCGCGGTGTCCTCGATGCCCGGTGAGGTCGAAATTAGGACGAGGTTCGCGACGCTCTCCGGGTAGTCGAGGGCGCATTGGAGGGCCAGGCGACCACCCATCGAATAGCCGACGAGCGTCGGCCTCCCCAACGGCGCGAGCACGTCTTCTCGCAAGGGTCTGGCGAGCTGGCGCAGTGAGATGGAGGTGTCCGGCAGCGGGGTTTTGCCGTGGCCGGCGAGCTCCACGCCGATGCACCGATAGCGCCTCCCCAGGCGCTCAATCATCGGCGCATAGTCGGCCGGTCCGCCCATAAACCCGTGTAAGAAGACGAGCGTGGGGGCGCTGGCTCCGGGACCTTCGGATAGCTGGGTTGCGCTAACTAACTTCACAATTTGCCTCATTGGGTATGCTTAGCCGGCGTGGCGAAAGGTCAGGTTGATGCGGCGTCTGCCAAGCACGGGGTGTTCGGCGTCGCTGAGTTTTCGCACGCCGTGGAAGCGAAGGCGCGCCGGACCGCCCCAGACCATGACATCGGCGTGCTGCAGCGGGACAGCCTGAACCCGGTCGCCCCGGGATATGCCGCCGAACTCGAAAACCGCCGCGATGCCCAGGGAGACCGAGACGATCGGCTGGCCGAAGTCGCGCTCGTTTTTGTCCTGATGCAGCGACATGCGCGCGCCGGGCTCATATTGATTGATAAGACAGCTATCGGGGACGAACCCATCGAAGCCAGCCTCGGCCGCGGCGCTTTTGGCGAGTGCTTTGAAGGCCTGGGGCATCTCGGGCCAGGGTTGGCCGCTGTTGGGATCAATCTGCTGGTAGCGGTAACCGCGATGGTCGCTCACCCAACCCAGTGCCCCGCAATTGCTCATCGCGACCGACATGCGGTGGCCGCCCGGGGTCTGCCAATGGCGAAACGGCGACTGGCGGATAATGCGGCTCAGGCCGCGGATCAGCGCGTCCATGCTGGGCTGGGCGAAGCGGCGAAGCACCAGCGCGCCGGCGGCCAATTCCTGGCGGTCGGGCCCGGCCATGCCGGGGTCATTGAATAATTCCAGGGTCATGATTTGCCACTCAGGGACGAAGTCTCGAAGATCAATTGCTGCCCCCGGGCGGCAGCCTCGCGCTCGAGCAAGGCGCGCTTTCGCGCGACGCCCCAACGATACCCGGACAAACCGCCGTCACTTCGCACGATGCGATGACACGGCACGGCCAGCGACACACGGTTGGCGGCGCAAGCTCCCGCGACTGCGCGTGAGGCGGTGGGTCGGCCGATCGCCCGGGCAATCTCGGCGTAGGTCGCCCGGTGCCCGAGCGGGACTTGGCGCAACGCCTGCCAGACCTGTTGCTGAAACTCCGTTCCGTGAAGGTCGAGCGCGATGTCGAGTTCGTGGGCGGGCGCGTCGATAAAGGCTATAATCTTTGCAAATACGCCCTTCACATTGGGCGATGCGTGTCTAGTATCGGCGCGCCTGGCGTTGGGATAGAGTTTTTGCAGCGCGCGCTCAAGCGCGTCGCTGTCCTCCCCCATAAATATCGCGCAGACGCCTCTGGGAGTCTGCGCTACCAACACCATATCGAGCGAGGATTCGCCCAGGAGATACGAAACCGCGGGCGCTTCGCTGCCAATCCGGGCGTTTTTTTGCTTCATGTTCATCTCGCATCAGTGGCGCGTCGCGATAAGTCGCCGCGAGAATTTTATACGGCGCAGCGATGCCAATCAGCGCATCCATTCGCACGCCGAAGGTCTTAAAAGGAACGCATTATGTCCAGCCTCTTCGAACCTTTCAACTTGGGGGCGATTACCCTGAAGAATCGCGTCGCAATGGCCCCGATGACGCGCTCGCGCGCGGTTGATGAGGGGAAAGCCGACGCCCAAACCGCGCTCTATTATACCCAACGCGCGTCGGCCGGCCTCATCATCAGTGAGGGCGTCGCGATCTCTGAGCAGAGTCAGGGCTATCTCTTTGTGCCGGGCCTGTACACCGAAGCACAGGTCGAGGCGTGGCGCCCGGTGACCGAGTCGGTGCATCAGGCAGGCGGTCGCATCTTCGCCCAGCTCTGGCATGTCGGGCGCATCTCTCATCCGTCGGCGCGCGCCGATGGCGGCGCGCCCGTAAGCTCGGTGGCGGTGCAGGCGAAAAACTCGACCTGCTATGGCTACCGCGACGATGGCACACCCGGGCGCATCCCGCCGGCCACGCCGCGCGCCCTGAGCATCGCCGAGATCCAGCAGACCATCGAGGATTACGCACAGGCGGCCGAAAACGCGATCCGCGCGGGCTTCGATGGCGTCGAGATTCACGCCGCCAACGGCTACCTGATCGAGCAATTTATCAACGCCACGCTCAACACCCGCGCCGACCGCTACGGCGGCGCGACCATCGAAAACCGCGCTCGCCTCGCCCTTGAGGTGCTCGACGCCGTTGTCGCGCGCATTGGCGGGGAGCGCACCGCGATTCGCTTCGCCCCATTCGGGCGCTTTGCAGATATGCACCCCTTCGCCGACGAGGAGCAAACCTGGCTCTATATGGCCGAGCAGCTCAACGCGCGAACGCTGGCGTTTGTGCATTTTAATAATCAGCTCAGCGGCGACCAGCGCTGCATTAAGCCGGACTTTTTGGGGCGCTTTCGCGCAGCCTATGACGGCGTGCTGATGATGGCGGGCGGTCTCAACCGCGCCCTCGCAGACTCCCTGCTAAACGAAGGACTCATCGATCTAGCGGCCTTCGGGGTTCCCTATATCGCAAACCCCGACCTGGTCGCGCGCATGCAAAATAACTGGCCGATCGCCACGCCCAACGCCGAGACGATCTACGGCGGCGGCACCGAGGGATATACCGACTATCCGGCCTACCAGAGCGCCTAGGCGAGCGGCGGAGCCCACGAAAATATGCGCTCACAAAACGTGTTGTTCGGGAAGGATTCAGACGCGCGTCGATAGGACTGGACACCGGTGCGAATATCGCCCAATGATAGAGCGTATCTTCTTTGAATAGAAACGCGCACAATTTGGTTCTCCTGTGCGAGCGCTCGACGGCTCCCAACGAATCGAAAAGCGTCGGACAAGATGCGACTAAACAGCCCATTCACTTCTTTTTGATAGGAAACAAATCATGACCCAGCACCCATATCATAACGAGCACGACCCCGGCGCGTATTACGGAGGCGGCGTCGCCAACGCGGCCAGCGCCGTGTTGGACGAGCGCCTGGCCTTTATGCGGCGCACCTATTTGCATCTGGGCGGGGCGATCGCGCTCTTCGTCGCGTTCACCACTCTGCTCATCAATTCACCGATTGCCGAGCCACTTATTAAGATGATGGTCGGCGGGCGCTTCTCCTGGCTGATCGTGATGGCGCTCTTTATCGGCACCGGCATGCTCGCGGATTGGTGGGCGCGCAATATGAACTCGCGCCCCATGCAATACCTCGGGCTGACGCTGGGCGTGGTGAGCTACGCGGTGGTCTTCGTGCCGATGATGTATATGGCCGCGTTCTATTCTTCGGCGCATGTGCTGCCGACCGCGGCGCTGATTACCCTGTCGGTGTTTAGCGTGTTGACCGGCTTTGTCCTGGTATCTAAACGCGACTTCTCGGCGCTTCGCACTGGCCTCGTGGTGATGAGCGCCCTGGCGATGGCCGCCATCGTCGCCGGTGTGCGCTTCGGCTTTAGCCTTGGGCTTGGCTTCTCGATCTTGATGGTCGGCCTGTCGGCTGGCTATGTGGTCTACTATACCTCGAACGTGCTACATCATTATCGCACCGACCAGCATGTCGCCGCGGCGCTTGCGCTGTTCTCCTCCATCGCGATGATGTTCTGGTATATCCTGAGCCTGGTGATGGGCCGCGACTGAAACAGCGGTTAGCGCTTAACGAATTCGCCCCGCTCAAGCGCCGATATCGGCGTCTGAGCGGGGCGTTTTTTTGCGTCAGGCGCTATCGCCTAAACTTATTCATCGTCCATCTGACGGGTTACGCTCACTGCGTAGTCCAACTCAACATTACGATCGGCGGTGATCTTCCCTTGCAGGTGGTCCTCGGTCGTCTTGGTCGCCACGAGGGTAAACATCTCGTCCGGGTCGGTGGTGGGGTTCCACTTCAGCGTGAGGGTCGTTCCGTCGAAGCTTCCGACGGCGATCTCGCCCGACTGCCCGTCAATGCCGCCCTCATAGAGAGCGTTACCCATAACGAAATCACCGGTCACCTCCGAGTCGCCTTCGTCCTGGAAGGTATCGAAATACGCGACGGGCGCATCCTGAGTGGGCTCAGCCACTCGCCAAGAGCCGTTCATAAATCCAGGCTCGAGCAGCTCGTATTCACCGGGCTCCTTGCCGTGGCCTTCGCCCTCTTCGTCCGAGACGCCACCGGTGTCGGCCTCATCTCCGGAGCCAGTGTCCGGCTTAGCGGTCTCGGTGTTGGTGTTATTGCCGGCTGTAAGCTTCTTATTGCTCGTGTCACACGCAGCCGCGCCCAGCGACAGGGTGAGCGCCGCGGCAAAGATGACTATCCGGAGCATCGTCGAGTTTTTCATGGTCTCGCCTTCTATCAATCGTTGATCAAATTATAAACAACTTATTCGGGCTCTTCGCCCGTGTTCAGGCCGACTCAGTTGGTCGGGACGTAGACGCTCGCGCAGCTCGGGTTGCCGCGGATGCGGCCGCAATAGTCCGAGCAGGCATAACCGTCGCCCTGCGAAACTTCGATATGCCCGTAGCGCGCGTGGGCTCCCATGCAGCCAGCGCCCCATGCAATCACGGCGCCGCGAGGAGCCTGGGTGGGCGGAGTGTTCACTTTCTTCAGCCCAACAGTGGAAGCCAGCGTGCTGGCCGAGGCGCGGTCCGCCGCGCGCTTGAATCCGGCAGCGGAGACCTGAACACTGTAGCCGCTCATGCCAACCGCGCTTGCCAGGCGGTCAATATCAGCGCGGGTCGCCACCTGGGCACGAATCATCGCGGCCTTGACGAATTTCCAACATGAGCCGGTGCTATAGCCGCCCCGCCCGTTGCTGCAGCGTGCGGCGCCTCCGCCGTTGCCGACCGGGGAGCACACGCTGCTCTCTTGTCCCAGCGTCGACGCCGACTCGGAGCCACTGCCCCCGCTGCCCTGCTCGGTGATGATCTCAATCGTGTCGGTGGCGATAAGGTTGCCATTGGCGTCGTAGGCGTTGGCGACCACCGGGTGCACGCGCATATAGTTGAAGGTATACTCAATCGCGAAATTCGGCTTGGCGGTGCTCGACCCAATGGTCACGCTACCGTCTGCGATATACTCAACGCGCGAGACGTTCGCCGAGGCGTTAACCGAGAAGCGAACCGTCGGCTCCTGAGTGCTGCCATGGGCGGGCTCGGCAAATTTCACAAAGGTATTCGAGACTCGAAGCGCCGCGTTGCCGCGGACATCTTCGGAGACAACCGTCCAGGTCGCGCCGTCGGCGGAGATGGCAACCTGTGCCGTTCCGCTCACCGCACAATCGCTCATGCTGCCATAATTCGACTGCACGACGTTGATGGTATCACCGGGGCTGAAACCCCCGTCGATACTCAGCACGATCTCACCTGAGGTTCGGATTCCCGCGACGGTGGAGGAGCGGTTGTCACAAGTCGTATTGTCCGGACGTCCCAGGGCGGCGCTGGGGCGAACCGCATTCTCGGAGGAGCGCACCGCGTTGGCCATGCGCGAAGCCCCATCAGCGGTCGAGACCGAGACGCTGTCGAGCTCGAAGCCAGGGACGGTGTCGTTATATCCGATGGGCCAGTCGCTCATCGCGCGGACGCGCACATAACGATATGTAGGCGTGTCGCCCGAGGTGCCGCCGCCCGAGGAATCATCGCAGCTCGCGTCTTCGCCACGGGCATAGTTGAGGATGCGGTCCAGACGCGCATAGAGGTTTGAGCCGGGGCATTCGGTCGAGCCGTGGTCACGGTGCGCCGAAATCACGTTGCCGCTGACATCAATATTATATTTTTTCCCAAGATAGCGGATCAACTTCCCAGCGGCCGCCAATTGCTCTTCGGTCGGCTGGCGCGAGTTATAATTGCCCAAAAACGAGATGCCGAGCTTGCCGGTGTTCTGCCCGGCGACATGCGCGCCGACGCGATCCGAGGGGTTGCCAGCGTAGATGCGTCCCTGCTGGTCAACCAGGTAGTGGTACCCGATATCCGCCCAGGTGCCGCCCTCGCGCGCCATATGGTCACGCTGAACTTGGCGGATGGTGGCCTTCGGATTCGAGTCGTTATTCGAGGTCACCGTGTGGTGGATCGTGAATTGCTTCGGCGTATGCTTGGGGCGGTTATATTTGGGACGAAGCGCGCCCCACTGAGAACGGGTGATGATGGTCGGGTCGGCGCTGTTGACGTCACAGGTATTATCACTCTCAACTTCGCCAATCGGATTATTCTCGCCGCCGGGGTTGCTGCTGGAGCCACCGCTGGTGTCGACGCAGGCACCGCCCAATTGAGCGATACGAATATCGTCGCCGTAGAAGAAGCGAAGGATGCGCTCGTGGCTATAATTATTATTGCCCAGGCAATTGGCCCCGTTTTGCGACATCGCGCCGCGGTTCGCGGGGCTTCTGCTCCAACCCAGCGACGACGGTTTGACGCGTCCACCGATGCGCCCCTGATTATACGTCACGTGTTTTTGGGTGCCGGCGGTCCCCGATGCCATGCACGTGCGCGAGTTCACGTTCCTGGAACCCGCGACATAGAACGGCAGGATTAACTTGCCATTGTGCGTCAGGACCTGGCCGGACGTCTCACGGACCGCCTGGCGAGCGCGCTCAGACACCGGTTTATTGCAACGATAGTCCTGGTCGCGAACTGTCGGCGACAGCGGTCGTCCCTCAACTTCGTTAATGTATTTTGCGTATCCTCGCGCCGCAATCGCCTGCGCCTTCAGGGCCTCCATTGGCGCCCCCTCGTTCTCACAGGTCACGACTTTCGCCAGGTATTCATCCTCGACATTCAGCGTGCCATATCCGTCGACCCTCACCGAGCAAAAGTCGGTCAGTTCTCCACGACGCATCTCCCACTCAGGGCCTTCCTCGTTGAGCAGTGGCAAGTCGTCGTCGGCCATCCCGCAGCCAACGGCGACGAATCCGACGAGCAAAAAAACCAGATATCGCCATCTTTTCATATTCTGAGCTGTCATATGTGTTCTCAGCTGAAGTATTGCTGACCAAAAATTACCCATCCAGCTATAAAATAATGCAAGTAGAGTGCCACATCAATCTCACTCATCTCTTCATCTCGACAAGAACGGCTGAGTGGGCCAATAAAATAGGGGACTTTCTCGACTTGAAGAACATTTAGACCCCAGACCAGCGACATCTTGTCACACCCATTACCCTAATGGGGGGGAATGTCCCCATAGGTCACACCCTATGCTACATGCACCTACATCAGCACGGCCGCGCTACAACTCACCACAGAAAACGCAAATCAGCCCGCCCGGGCCAAGCGCATCGCGCCGACCAAACTGCCCACTCGTAGCCATCCGCTTCGACGCAATGAAAGCGCCGCGCCGCCCTAGGAATTCGAAAAGTGGCGGCGCGATTGTAGGCGTGCGGTGTTACGAATTCCCGCCGTCATCCTCGCCCGCCTCAACCTCCGACGACGCCTGTGGCGAGAATCGCTCCCCCTCGCGCTCGTCAATCGCCAACGCCCTCTTGAACGCCTCGCGACTCGTGCAACGCGCGACATAATCGGCGATAGGTCCGTCCGTGGGCAGCGCCCCGAACATCATCCCAAAGCGAAGGCCCGCGCCGACCAGGATATCCGCCGCGCTGAACGTCTCGCCGAGCAGCCAATCTCCCTGCGAAACACCGTCGGTCGCGACGCGCACCATCTCATCAAACGATCCCCAGGCGAGGCTCGAAGGTGCCGGTGTCCAACCGAATAGTTTTTCGCCGAGCGCTGGCTCAATTATCGCGCTCGCAAAGAAGATCCAGCGCAAATAATCCGGGCGCTTCGGGTCATCCGCCCCAGGCGCCAACCCGCCCTCCGCATAGAGGTCGGCCAGGTAGATCGCGATAGCGCCGATCTCGGGCACCGCCCTGCCCCGGTCGACCACCATCGGAACCTTTCCCATCGGATTAAGCGCGAGATAATCCGGCTGCTTATGCCGGCCCGTCGACAGGTCAAAACTCTCCAACACGTAGTCTTCGCCGAGTTCTTCGAGCAGCCAAAGAGCGGTGAAGGCGCGGGTTCGCGGGGCATAATAAAGGGTCAGATCGGCGGTCGTCATCAGCGCTCCATTTTAATGAATGAGGAAGTATTCAACAGATGTTGGCGGCTCACAGCTACACAAAAATTCAGTACGGGGCGTAAACTATCGTCCCCGCTCCATTCGCGTCAAGAAGATTCTCATTTATCTCAACCTTCCGCGCCGGAGCGCCGCGCCAACCGTCGAATTCGCTCATATAGAACGGACTTGCCGGGTCCCCGGAATAGCCTCCGGGGATCGCGATATAGCTCACGGAATCACCTGCATTCATCACGTGAAGCATCCGTACCGCTGCGCCGGTGTCGCAGCTAAAGTTGAAGTCATTAAAGCCATGAGGGCACCGTTTTATCGAAAACTCGGCGCCCCCGTGCCCAAAGAACGGCTGGCGCGCGCTCGCGCCCGGCCGCGCGTAGGTGTCCGAAGGCGTCGGCAGACTCGCCGCCAGCGCGACGCCGTGCATTCGCCCCCAAACCCAGTCCGAATAACTCGCTGATCCAGGCGACGGAATCGCGCGCCCGAGCGCCTCGCCAAGCGCTGCGCTACGCGCAAATCTATCCGCCGCACGAACCACCGAATGCACCAACGCGCTGAGTCGCGTTTCGTCCAAATTTGGCGTCCGTAGGTCGTCAAAAATTCGGGAGTCGCGAAGGCTCGGGTCGTAGGTCTGCGCAGCTTCTGGCTGCTCCAATAGATAAACGAGCGAGCGAATCAGAAGTTGGCTTGCGCCCGCAAACCGAAACTCGCCCGCCGCAAAATAGCCGAGCTTATCAAATTCATCGGCATAGACGGCTTTGAGCAGCTCCACCATCGCCGCGTTAAATAGGCTCGCGGCCGCGCTGCGCCCGCGATCCGGGCCGGTGGGCGATCGTGTCGCCGGCGCCGCATAATCCCAGGCGTCGAGGAGGTCGCGGTACTCAACCAATACGTCAATTCGACCGGCGTAAAGGTCAAGCAATACATTAACTTCCTCATCATCCGAACCGTGAAGACTCGCCGTCGTGACCACGTCGATGGCGTTGACCATCCGTTGCGCGACGCGCTCGGCCAGCGGGTCGACCGCGTCATGTTGAATCGCCATCTGCGCGTCGACGCTCAGGGTCTGCTCGAAGGCCGTCGCGCTCTCGATCAGGGAAGTGATGCGCTCGGCGCGAAATCCGACGTCGAAAAACGCCCCAATATAATAGAGTTCGTCGAAGGGATTATTATTGAGCGCGCCGCCCGTCGGGTCATTGTCGGCGATGACGATGAAGCGTTTTTGGGGGTTATAAGCGTGGGGGATGCGCCGGTCGTCGAGCAGACCACTCCACTCCGCCCCGCCGCTCCCAGGCAGAATGAAGATGGGCGCGTTGCCCCGAGGGTTGTTGCGCGGATGATAATTGAGCGCGTCCACCTGGCGCCGGGCGATATCGGATTGCCCCGAATAAAAGATCTGCCCGGAGCTAAAGCCAAATACGAAGTTCCCAAATCCAACGCCGTGCTGATTCAGCGCGGCTTCGGCTTCAAGCGGCGTCTTCGCGCGCCACAACCCCATCAAAAAATCCATCTCATTATTTGCCCGAAGCCCCGCCCATTTGACCGACAGCGCCTGGCCGCTTCGACGCACGAGCGGCCGACCATCTTCAAGCGTCGGAAGAATCGGCCCGTGGTGCGGCACCACCTCCACCACCAGGTCGAGCGTCTCGCTCACCTCCCCGGCGCTCCCCACTTTGATGGTTTCGGTGATTCGCTCAACCGGAACCTGCAGCCCCTCAAATAGCACGGTGGGAATCTCAGCTGCGTCTGAGTCTCCACGGACCTCTTCTGCGTAGACATCGCTATAATCGTATTGACTCGCAGACGCGCCCCAGGCGACCGCATCGCTTCGCCCAAGCGCCACGCCAGGCAGCCCCATCAGCGCCGCGCCGACCAACTTCAGCGGCGCGCGCCCGTCTATATCATCATTGAGCTCCATATGAATCGGATAGAATATCGTGGGCAACCCGAGCCCAAGATGCGGGTCATTTGCCACCGTCGGATTGCCCGACTCCGTGAGCTCTCCACCAAGCACCCAACTATTTCCACCCACCTTCAACGCGCCCCGGCGACCGAAAATATCCAGCTCGCCCATGCCCTCTAAATCGTCCAAACCCTCGTGGAGCGCCAACGCCCGCTCGATCAATTTGGGGCTGACATCGGGCGCCTGCGCGCTGGAGGTATTAGGCAAAATTATCGCGCTGCTATTTCCGGCGGGAAGCCCGTCGATATGGGTCGTGTGGGCAGCCGGGGCCAGGCGCAGGACATCGGCGAGGAACCCGTGGCGCGCGGCGAAGTCGCCGCTGGGGGCGTCGGGGGCAAAGGTGTCGAGGACCTTCTGGCGCAACCCGTGCCACTCAATCCAGGTCGGCGCCGAATAGCTCAAGTAAAGGGCGAGCAATTTCGACACCGCCATCACATCGGCGGGCTGCCAGTCTGGCAGCGCATGGGGCGGCATCGCCTCGGCCATCCCCCCGGGGAGCGCCACTTCCCCCGCCCGGTATTTGGCCAGAAACGCGTTCACCCCGGCGCAATAGGCCATCAACGCCTGAGAGGACTGCGAATCCGGGTCATATTCGGCCCGCAGATAGCGCTCAGCGCTACGCTTCAACCCGAGCGAGCGCATCATCACGTCGCTGCGCCGCGCATCCACTGAGGCATCGCCCCAGATCTCCGCGAGCGTCCCGGTCGCGAGGCGCCGGTAGAACTCCATCTGCGCGAAACGGTCGCTCGCGTAGGTATATCCGTTGATAAAAAAGAGGTCTTCGAGGGATTCGGCGAAGATATGGTGCATGCCGAATGCGTCGGTCATCACCTTCACCGGGCGGCGAAGCTGCGCCCGGATATCGGGGTCGCCCACGAGCGGGTCAGGGGCGAGATCTATATCGGGGTTGCTGGCGTCCGCGTCGGACGTTGGGCCTGCGTCGAGGCTCAGCTGCGCGTCGCCCTCGGGCGAGGACGACGCGTCACGACCGGCGTCGCTATGAGGTGTGTCATGATTGGGAAGACGCTGATTCGAACCCTCGGAACAACCCGCAAGCGCGAGCCCACACAAGATGAACCCACGCAGCAGATAATTTCGCATCATCGTCTTCCCAATTTAGCGGCATCTATTACTCGGCCGGCTCGGGCAGCTTCTGCTGCAACAATTCCCGGGCGAGTCCGGCGTCGGCGGTGCCGCCGCTGGCCTTCATCACCTGGCCGACGAAGAAGCCGAGAAGCTTGCGTTTACCCGCCGCGTAGCGGGTCACCGCGTCTTCGTTCTCGGCCAGAATTCCGTCGATCAGCGCGCCGAGTTCACCGGTATCGGTGATCCGCTCAAGGCCCTCTTCGCGGATGATATCCTCGGGCATATCCCCCGTGTCGAGCATCATGCCGAGAACCTGCCGGCTGATCTGATTGGTCACCCGCTCGTCGGCGAAAGCCTTGATAAGCTGGGCGACGCCTTCGGGCGTCAGCAACTCTTTGGAGATGCCGCCGAGTTCGAGCTCGCGCTCGGACAGCTCCGGGAGCAGCTCGTTGACGAACCAGGTCGCCACGGTCTGCGGCTCATTATAAGTCTCAAGCGCTGTTTCATAGAATTCGGCCACCGCCAGATCGCCGCTGAGCAAATCAGCGTCGTCATGCGACAGCTCATAATCCTGCTGGTAGCTCTCGAATCGGGCGGCCAGCGACGCATCCTGCGCGCGCGCCTGGTCGCGCTCATAGGACGCGGGCTTCTTGCTCGGGCGACGGCGGCTCGATTTCGAGTCCGCGTCATCATTTGCGGACTTCGCCTTTTTCTCGACCACCTTCGCCGGTTTCTCAGGCGTCTTTTGCTTCTTCGCCCAGGTATCGCGCAGCGCCGCGATGCGGTTGAAGACGAGCTTCTCGGTCGAGGAGTCCTTCGGGTCCTGCCAGAAATAACCCTCACGCTCGAATTGATAGCGGGTGTCGGCCGGGTCGTCGACGACGCTCGGCTCAACGCGCGCGTTTTTGATGATGCGCAGCGACTCCGGGTTCACAAACTCAAGGAAGTCACGCTCCGGGTCCGCCTCGGGGAACTCGACCGAGAAGAGCCGGTCGTAGATGCGCACCTCGGCCTCCCGCGAATGCGACGCCGACACCCAGTGAATCGTGCCCTTCGGGTTTCGCCCGTCGGGCGCCTCGCCCCCGCGGGTTTCGGGGTCGTAGCTGCAGCGAAGTTCGACGACCTCGCCGGCCTCGTTCTTGATGACCTCATCGCAGGTGATGAAATAGCCGTAGCGAAGCCGCACTTCGCGCCCCGGCGCCAGGCGCCAGAAGCTCTTGGGCGGGTTCTCCATGAAGTCGGCGCGGTCGATATAAAGCTCGCGGCTAAACGGAACCTTGCGGCTGCCGTCCATCGGCACGTCGCGGGGGAAATAATCCGCGTCGAGCCACTCCACCGCCGCCTCGCCGTCTTCGGCTTCGGGGTAATTGGTGAGCACGACCTTAAGCGGGTCCAGCACGCTCATCACCCGCGGCGCCTTCATATTGAGGTCGTCGCGGATGGCGTACTCAAGCATCTGCACGTCGACCGTGGAGTTGGCGCGCGCCACCCCCACCATATCGATAAAGCTATGAATCGCGCTGGGCGGCACGCCGCGGCGGCGAAGCCCGGCGATGGTCGGCAGGCGCGGGTCGTCCCAACCGTGCACCAGGTCTTTCTCGACGAGCTGGCGCAGCTTGCGCTTACTCATCACCGTATAATTGATATTGAGGCGCGCGAACTCGTATTGATGCGGACGCGACGGCACGTCCGAGTTCTCGACCATCCAATCGTAGAGCTCGCGGTTATTCTCGAATTCCAGCGAGCAAAGCGAGTGGGTGACGTGCTCAAACGCGTCTTCGAGCGCGTGGGCGAAGTCGTACATCGGGTAGATACACCAATCGTCGCCGGTTCGGTGGTGCGTGGCGTGACGGATGCGATACAGCAGCGGGTCGCGCATCAGCATATTCGGGTTGGCCAGGTCAATCTTGGCGCGCAACACATGCTCGCCGTCCTTGAACTCCCCGGCGCGCATGCGCGCGAAGAGGTCGAGGTTCTCCTCGACCGAGCGGTCCCGATACGGGCTCGGCTTGCCCGGCTCGCTCAGCGAGCCGCGGTACTCGCGAATCTCCTCAAGCGACAGGCTGTCGACATAGGCGCGGCCCTCTCGAATCAGGTCGACCGCGATATTATACATCTGCTCGAAATAGTCGGAGGCGAAGTAGATATGCTCGCCCCACTCCCCGCCAAGCCAGGCCACGTCTTCCTTAATCGACTCGACATATTCAATGTCTTCGGCCACCGGGTTGGTGTCGTCAAAGCGCAGATGACAGCGCGCCGGGATGCCGCGCGCCGCGTAGTCCCGGGCGATGCCGAAGTTTAGTAAAATCGACTTCGAGTGCCCGATATGCAGGTACCCGTTGGGCTCCGGCGGAAAGCGCGTCACGATCTCTTGATGTTTACCGGCGTCCAGGTCCGCGTCGATGATCGTACGGATAAAGTTGGTGCGCCCTTCTTCTGTTTTCTCTGAAGACATATTTCTTTTCTTTGAAAATGTTTTATTTGACGACTTCACCGTTGCTACGATTTCGAAAACCTATCGCAAGATAGCGCCCTCAAACCGACGCAACTGTCTAACATATTTTGGGTGGGATGCACCCGGAAATTTCAGCCCATTTGGAGCGCCGCTGGCAGCGCAACCTGCGGGGCGCGCGCGATAAAATGCGGGTTCAAAAGGTTCGCCTTATTATAGCTTAATGGCTCGCCATCAAGCCTGTGAACGACCCCGCCGGCCTGCTCTAAAATGCATTGGCCGGCGGCGATATCCCACTCGGAGGTCGGCCCCATCCGCGGATAAACGTCGGCCTTGCCCTCGGCGATCATGCACAGCTTCAGGGAGCTGCCCACGCGCAGCAACCGCGGCGCCCGATAGATCTGCTCCATATCGGTCATAAATTGCGCGTTCGCCCCGCGAATATGGGAGCGACTCACGATGATCGACAGGGGGCTCGTCTTATCCGACGCCGGGGCATCGATCCGCGGAATGGCGCGCCTGGACACACCAATGGGCGCAAAACCCTGGGCGGTCTCTTTAAAGGCGCCCATCCCCTGCACGCCCCAATAGGTAAGCCCGTAGACCGGCGCATAGATAACGCCCATGATCGGCTTTCCGTCGCGAATCAGCGCCACATTCACGGTAAAGTCGTCGTTCTTTTTGACGAATTCCTTGGTCCCATCCAGCGGGTCGACCAACCAATAGACATCCCAGGCCTGGCGCGTGCGCCAGGGGATTCGCACCGACTCCTCCGAGAGCACCGGGATGCCCGGAGCAAAGGCGCGCAACCCGTCTACCACCACCCGATGCGCCGCGAAATCCGCCTTCGTCACCGGGGTATCATCCGCCTTAAAGCGCAGGCCAATATTGCGTTTCTGGTAGAGCTCCATGATCGCATCGCCGGCGCGCTCACAGATCTTTGCGACCTCGCGGGCGGCGCGGGCGTTGAGTAGACTCTGGGTGTGGCGTTTCATAAAGATCCCGTTACAGATTGAATCGCGGCCAAGCGCGCCAAACAAGCTCCCCCTTCCAATACAGCTTCGCGCGCTCAACGCGCAACCTCGCAGGATATCTTCCCCGGGCACGCGCGCCCTGACCGATGGCTCTCGACGGCCTATTTTTAGGCAAAAAAATAGCCCCGCTCTCGCGGGGCTATTCTAAGCACACTCAGCGCATCGCCAACAATAACTCGCGCACGACCTTCGCGGCGAGCACCGCCGAGACGTCGGTGGGGTCAAGCTGGGGAGCAAGCTCCATGACGTCGCAGCCGATGATATTGAGGTTGGACAGCGCTGCGAGCAATTGCTCGAAGTCCGCCCAATCGATGCCACCGGGCTCCGGGGTGCCGGTGCCGGGGAAATACGCGGGGTCGAAGACGTCCAGGTCGACCGTCAAATAAACCGGACGCTGACCGAACTCGGCGACCCGCTCGGCCAACACGACGCCCTCGGGCGACGTATAGCGGCCGGATTCGCGCAATTCGGTGAATTCCTCGCGCGTTCCCGAGCGGATGCCAACCTGTAAAAGCCGGTGTTCGCCCGGCGCGTCGGCTCCGCCCAAAAGGTCCAGGCAGCGGCGCATCGCGCACGCGTGGCTGAACTTCTCGCCAAGATAATCCGCGCGCAAGTCGGCGTGGGCGTCGAGCTGCACGACGACCAGGTCGGGGTGCTGCTCAAGCGCGCCGCGCACCGCGCCGGCGGTCAGCGAATGCTCGCCGCCGAGCATCACCGGTCGCCCGCCCCGGCTCAGGATTTCGCTCACGGCTTCGGCCACCCTATCAACCGCCGGCTCCGGCGAGCCGAACGGCAGGTCGAGGTTGCCCGCGTCGAGGATCGCGGCGTCCTCGAGGTCCGCGTGCTGGGTGGGCGAATAGGTCTCAAGACCGTCGCTCACCCGACGAATCGCGTCCGGCCCGAAGCGGGTGCCCGGGCGAAAGGAGGTCGTTCCGTCATAGGCGGCACCAAAAACCACCGCCGTGCCGGGCTCGAACTCCACCGCGCGCGCCGCCGAGATATAGAGCGGCGCGCTGTCGTCTCCAAAACTCAGATCAGCAAATGAAAGTCGATTCATAGCGCACGCCGAATGTGGTTGGGGATCGCAAACGCACCGTGGTGAATATCCTCGTTATAGATCTCGGTGAACTCCGAGATGAAATCTACACGCTCGCGGATAATATCACGCGGCGAGACCGATTTCGACGCGTAGGTCCAGCTCCAGCTACCGCCCGGATAGATCGTTACGGTCCCATAATAGGGGTGCACGTTTTTGAAGGTACCCTTCATTACGCGGATCATATCGAGGTGGACGTCGCGAAAGAGCACCGGGCTCTCACTCTGAGTGACGAAGACGCCGTCGTCGGCCAGCAGATTCTCACAGCCTTGATAGAACTCAAGGTCAAAGAGACCTTGCGCCGGGCCAACCGGGTCGGAGCCGTCGATGATGATGACATCATAGGGCGCGACATCGGTGCGGCGCGACCATTTGATGCCGTCATCGATGTGAACATGGAGACGCGCATCGTCCCAGGCGCTGCCGATCTCGGGCAAAAACTCCTTACAGGCATCGACGACCATGCCGTCGATCTCGACCAGGTCAACATGCTCGACTTCCGGGTAGCGAAGCACTTCGCGGGCAGTGCCGCCGTCGCCGCCGCCGATGATCAATACGCGGCGGATACTCGGCGAGGTGGTCATCACCGGGTGCACCAACATCTCGTGATAGGTCTTCTCATCGCCCTGCGCGGTCATCCAGAGGCCGTCCAAGGCCAGCGCCTTCCCGAGCAACTCGGTTTCGACGATCTCGACGCGTTGAAACGCGCTCTGGTCGCTAAATAAAGTACGCTTGACCTTGAGGCCGCAACGCAGGGAATTTTCAAAAACTTCGTCGTACCAAAGCGCCATAATAAACCCTCCAGACTCTGCCAAATCGAGGCAAAAAGATGCCGAAAGCCCAGACAGAGCGCGCCCTCTCCTTTCATTAAGAAGGCGCACCATATCCGGACGAAGGGGGCGTGCTGAGACGCCCCGCGATCGTGATTATTTCGACTGAATTATAATTTCCACAGGACGATGCCGGCGAACGCAGCACCGTGTTTCTCGACGACATGCTCGGCGCCGATCGAGACGACCTCGCGAATTTCGCGGTTGCGGTAGGCCATGCCCTGCACGGCCATTTCGCGCACCTGCGCTTCGATCTCTTCCAGCGTCCCGACGCCGTGGTGCTCCATGATGAGCCCGGGCAATTCGGGGTCGGCGGGAATCCCGACGGCCACCGCCGAGGCGATCACTTCGCCCGGCACGCTCGACGTCATATCGGCATAGGCCACCGGCACCAGCGCGCCGTAGGGAAGCGCGATGCGCTCAATGCGCTGGCAGGACGGCGGCAGAATCGAGCTCATGCGCACCAGGTTGGTGTCACCGACACCCGACTCAAGCAACGCCTGGTCGAAAGCGTTAAGCGAGGAATACCCCTCGGCGTGACCCGACACGATAAAATAATGCGTAGGTTGTGTGAAAATCATCGCTGTCCTCCCGCGGCCAACTTGGCGGCAAAATTGCCGGCGTCAACGGTGTGATCCTGGACCTGGAGGCTGTTGGCGTCTTCAATCGCGCCGCGGCTCACGTCCATGATCTCGAAATGCGCAGGTTTCAAACCCTGACATAAAACAAGATGCCCCTCGAAGGGATCGCAATCCCCACAAGTATAGAAATCCATGGCCGCGTATCCATTCTCCGGCCATGTATGAATCGACAAATGCGATTCCTGCAAGACGAGCACTCCGCTCATCCCACAGGGTGAAAAAGAGTGAAAGACATCGGCGACCACTGTCGCTCCCGAAGCTTGGGCCGCACGAAACATCCATTCTTTTAGCTGCTCGGGATTATTCAAAATCTCGCGATCACAGCCCTGGTACTCCATCAGCAAATGCCGACCGTATGTTTGCATCCTCAGGGTCCTCCTCGTGTTAATGCGGAGACAACGCCCTTCTGTCTTTGGGATCAGCAATCCTCAGATAGCGCATCTTTGTGGGACAATAGGTTGTGTCTGGGGCCACTCGTAGCGTGGCAGGAAATAGGACCTAAACCCGGGCCCTCAGGACGAGGGAAACGAATTTAGGAGAAGCAGCCTACACCCGAACCGACCTCATGTCAAAGCTAAAACACCGAGCCACGAAAGTTATTCTTCACTTTAGCTTCCCCTCCTCACCACGCCCTCGGCATATCAAAAACTGCAAACCCAGCATTTTTCATGCCGCCTCCTCAATCAACTCGAGTATTCGGCGGACTACCGGGCACGCTCCGCGGGGAAATTTAGCGGGAACCGATCCGCCAGGGTTGCGAAAATCCGCCATTTCTGAAATATTACAGCGGCACTCTTGATCACACGGTTATCAGGGCGGGCGCAAAAGACAGGATAAAACCCTATTGAATATTTGACATTCAATATTGATGTCGGGATATCGATCGCGCAACGATGCCCGCTGGGGGCCTCTTATTGCTTGTCGAACCAAACGTTAATCTCGCGCATTATAATAAGTTCTTGCGAGCACCAACTCGAACAATGGAGTAAAAGCAAATGAACACCGCGACGTGGCTCAAAGCCTCACCCAAATTAGCAGCACTCTTCTTAGCCGCCAGCCTGGCGCTTAGCGCATGCAGTGGCGACGATGTCGCCCTGAAGTCACATTTCGACACCGGCCATCAAGCCGATGCAGGTGATTCCGACGGCAGCGGCGGCGACTCCGACGGCAGCGGTGGCGACTCCGACGGCAGCGGTGGCGACTCCGACGGCAGCGGCGGTGACTCCGACGGCAGCGGCGGTGACCTCGACGGCAGCGGTGGCGACTCCGACGGCAGCGGCGGTGACCTCGACGGCAGCGGCGGCGACTCCGACGGCAGCGGCGGTGACTCCGACGGCAGCGGCGGCGACTCCGACGGCAGCGGCGGCGACTCCGACGGCAGCGGCGGTGACTCCGACGGCAGCGGCGGCGACTCTGACGGCAGCGGTGGCGACTCCGACGGCAGCGGCGGCGACGAGTGCTATGAATCCGGCTCCGAGATCGGCCAGGATTGCGCCCTTCAAGAAGGCGTGTGTGCCGGTACCCAAACCACGACCTGCGACGGCGTAGATTACGCGGCTTGCACCGAAGTTGAATACGGTTCCGACTATAATAGCGACCCGGAAGAAGGCCGCGTCTGCGACGGGCTGGACAACAATTGCGACGGCATCGTCGACAACGCCTGCTGTGGCGTGGGCGCGAATGACGCCGAGCCGACCGCCGAAACCCTCGGTAACGCCAGCAACCGTGTTGCCTACCAAAATATCGGCCCCCACAGCCCCACCGTCATTGACGCGGCCGCTGGCGCACCCGCCGGAGCCACCTCGCTCGTCGTGTGGCTCGAAGAGGACGAGAGCACGCTCGCGGCCCAGCATATCGACCGCGATGGCAAACCCGTTGGCGATAAATATACCCGTGAGGCTGACACCGCCGCTCCTATCACCGCGGTGACCACCCCCCAGGGATATGAGATCATCTGGGGAGATAACGCGGGGCCCCTGGGCACGATCAGAAGACACGTCTATGTTCAGCCGGTGAGCCCGACGCTGAGCCCGGTCGGCGCGTCGGTCCAACTCTTCCGAAGCGGCCTCTCATCGGACAAGCTCAACCAGATTACCGCGGCCTATCAGGACGGCGCGGTGCTCGTTGGCATCGTCGACAAGGTCGGTGGATTGGTCACCAAGCCCAAAGTCGCCGGCATCCACTATCGCGTAAACGATCGTCCTAACTCGATTAATATCTTGAATCTCGACGTCGGCGAGCCCCGCACTAACGCCACCGTGCGCGCATTCGCGCTGGATAACGGCCTGCTGCTCACCTGGAACCTGGTGCCCAACTCCAGTGGCGCCACGACCACGCGTTTTGCCGGCAACCTCTACGACTCGGCAGGCGTCGCCACCGGCTCCTTCACCACCAGCAACGCGGACCAGCTCACCGGCGACTTCGACATCGTGCAGACCGGCGCCAACGAAGTCCTTGCGGTCTTCCCCGAGAAGCGCTTCAGCAACCGCGTGCTGGTCGCCAGCACGATCAACCTGGCCACGAACACCATCGGCACCAAGGTCGTGCTGACCGACGCCATCAACGACAGCGTGGCGCCGGCCCTCGCCGGACGTGACACCGACAGCGACGGCTATGTCGACCAGACCACCATCGCCTGGGTGTCCAAGTCCAACACCGAGACCAACCTGGTCGCGTCCTCCTTCGACGCCCAGAACCCGGCCCTGATCGCCGATATGTCCACCGTCGCCTCGAACCAGAGCAACCTCGACAACGCAGAGGTGGCCATCACCGACACCAACGCGGTCACCGTTTGGCAGACGCGCACCGGCACTCAGCAGGTGAAGACCGCCGCCGTCACCCTGGACGGCAACGCTCTTTGCCTCGACTAAGCTCAAGGCGCTGAAGCAATGCCCCCTGGCATTGCTCCGCTAAAAACCCCGCCGGCTCGCCAACTTATTTGGCGAGCCGGCGGGGTTTTCTGCTCTGCCGGCCCGGGGCTTTCTCGTTTGTCTATTTCGGGCTTGCTTGCTAAGAATTTCCATCCGTAATACCCGATGTTTGAGACTCCGCGGTCCACCTAAAATGAGAGCAAATAGATGAGCGAAGCCACGCAGAAATCCACCGCCAACGCCGTCCCCGAGCGCGCCGACATCGCCGAGCGCCACAAATGGAACCTTGGCGACATCTACCCCAATTGGGAGGCATGGGACGAAGACATCACGCGCTGCCGTGCGCTGATGGACAAATTCGTCGCAATGAAGGGAACGCTCGGCGACGGCGCCGAGCGCATGCTCGAGGCCTATCAACTCAACGACCAGATTGGGATGATGGCCTATAAGATCTTCCGCTACCCTCAGCTTAGCTACGACACCGACCAGCGCAATAATGAGCTGCTCGCGCGCATCCAAAATGTGCAGAATTTATTCGCCGAGTTTGGCACCAAAGCGGCCTGGTTTGAGCCCGAGTTGGTCTCCCTCGACGAAGACACGGTGCGCGGCTGGGTCGACGCCGAGGACGCGCTCAAGGACTATCGCTTCCCGATCGGCGAGGTCTTTCGCCAGCGAGAGCATGTGCTCGACGAGGAAGGCGAGCGCCTGCTGTCCTATTTTAGCCGCTTTAACGGCAACCCCGGCGAGACCTACCGGGCGCTGTCGACCGCCGACGTGAAGTTCAACACCGTCGAGCTCAGCGACGGCAGCGAGGTCGAGGTCAGCCACGCCGCCTACTCCCGCCTGCTGCGCACCTGCCGCAACCAGGAGGATCGCAAAAAAGCATTCGAGGCGATGTACGGCATCTACCAGGACAAGGCCAACACCTACGCCTCCCTCTATAACGGCATCTGCCAGCGCGGCGCCGCCAGCGCGCGAGCGCGAAATTTCGACAGCGCCGTGCACGCCGCGCTCGACGGAAATAACGTCCCGGTGAGCGTGCTTGAGACCCTGGTCGAGACCGCCGCCGCCGGCGTCGCCCCGCTGCAGCGCTATCATGCGTTGCGCAAAAAAGTGCTCGGGCTGGAGAAATACGACCAATACGACGGCTCGATCCCGCTGGTCGATTTCGACCTGGAATACGAATACGACGCGGTCGCCGAGACCATCATCGCCTCGGTCGCCCCGCTGGGCGAGGACTATCAACGTCAGATCCGCGAGGCGCTCGAGGGCGGCTGGATCGATGTCTATGAGACCAAGGGCAAGCGCTCAGGCGCGTATTCTGCCGGCGTCTACGGCGTCCACCCCTATATGCTGCTCAATTATAATGGCACCCTGTCGGACGTGTTCACCCTGGCCCACGAGCTTGGCCACACGATGCACACCCTGCTCGCGAACCAGACCCAGCCCTTTGCAACCTCGGACTATACGATCTTTGTGGCCGAGGTCGCCTCGACGCTCAACGAAGCGCTGCTGCTCGAGTATATGCTCGGCCAAACCGAAGACCCCGTGGAGCGCGCGGTGCTCTTGCAGCACGCCATCGACGGCATCGTCGGCACCTTTTATATGCAGGCGCTCTTTGCCGACTACGAACTTCGCGCCCACCAACTCGCCGAGGAAGACCAGCCGATCACCGCGGAGGTCTTAAACGAGGTTTATTATAGCCGGCTGAAGCATTATCTGGGGGACGTCGCCGAGCTTGACCCGCTCTACGCCGCGACCTGGGCGAGGATTCCGCATTTCTTCAACTCGCCCTTTTATGTCTATCAATACGCGACCTGCTACGCGTCTTCGGCCAAGCTTGTGCGCGAGGTCCTCGACGAGGGCCAAGGCCAGGCCGAAGCGGTTGAGCGCTACCTGAATTTGCTGCGCGCCGGCGGCAGCGACCACCCCATGGAGCTGCTCAAAGCCGCAGGCGTCGATCTGAGCGAACCCTCCACGGTAGAGGCGGTCGTCACCCAGCTCGACACCCTGGTCGGCATGCTCGAAAAGGAGCTCGACGCCCTGGCTCAGGCCGAATAAGCCTCGCCGCCTAAGCGCGACTAGTCATCGAGGGGCTCCGGTAAAAATACCGGCGGTTGCAGGAGCCCCATGATGACCAAAAACCCGCCCACCAGCGCGAAGGTAAATTGCCAATTCGGGTCCAAAAAATACGTCACCAACCCCAAGATCGCCCCGCCCTTGGCCAGCATCCAGCAGAAAAACGCGGTCGGAACGCCGTTGCCGCCAAAGCGGGTCTTATAGATCACCGCGACCCCCAGCCACATAAAAGCGACCATCACCCCGACCACCAGCGTCGTATTCGACAACCCGCCGGTAGGCCCGCTCGCCCCGGCGCTCGACCAAAACACGAAGGCCAACTCCCCCGCGGTCGCCGCCACGATTCCGAACCAATACCACCAGAGCAGCACTGATAATTGCTTGCGTTCTAGCTCCTGCTCTTCGGCGCTCATCTTCTCGGGCATCGTGATTCCAAATGAGGTATCGTGTGGGTGATCAGATCTTAAGCGTTTCGCGCGAAAGTTCCATCTTGTCTAGCCATGCGCTACTTTATATTGAGAAGTTTGACCTGTCTGTAGCAGCGCGATAGTCTTCTGCTTGAAAAGCTGACTTAATCTGTTCGTTTAGAGATGCCCCAATGCGATATAAAAATATAAAAAAATACACCCTTCTACTTACGGTGCTCACGCTGCTCTCGGGCTGCATCTTGGGCGAGGATGCGCCGCAGGCGCGCAATGACGCGAACGCCGCGATGGATGCCCGCGCTGACTCGAATAATGCTTCCCCAACAGACGCGAGTTCGACAACCCCTGATACCGATGCAAGCGACGCTATTCAGGATGGCGTGGATACGACCGCCGACGCCGGAAGAGTCACCTGCTCGGATGTCAGCGATTGTGAACCGCATGCGACTGAGGGGCAGCGATTTACCTGCTTAACCAGTACAAATACCTGTGCATTTTCTTGCAAGGATAATTATAAAGCTTGCGACCCCGCGCAGCCCGATAAGTGCTTTGCGCTAAATACGGTCACCCACTGCGGCGACTGCGCCACCTCGTGCCCCGAGGACAACTCCAATCGCATCCCCGCCTGCGAGGAGAACACCCCGAACGAAAACAACACGACTACCCCCACATATCGGTGTGCATATAACGAGTGCCAGCCGGGCTACGAGCGCGCCGATACCGACGCGGGCGATAGCGCGGACGCGGATTGTGTTCCCAGCGAGGATCCTGGCTGATTTGGATTGACCCCATCATTAATCGAACTGGAGTTTATGATGTCTTTTAGAAAAACATCTTTGATCCTTACCTTTATCTGCCTTTGCGCGGCACTCGCGGGTTGCAGTGACGATTCGCCCTCCCAAAAGGCAACCGATATCGTCCAAGACACGGGTGATTCTGATATTCAGGACGCCGGCGACCAAGATACCCAAACACCGGACGCCGACGCAAACGATGCCGACGCGGAGGACGCCGACGCCGATGATACCTCAGACGACGCGGATGCCTCCACCGGCATCCCGTGTGAGAGCCCAAACGACTGCGCCGCCGGGGCCAACCAGGGCGGGTTCTGCAACCCGGAGACCCAATTTTGCGAATTTGCCTGTGACAACGGCTTTGCCGATTGTGATGGCGACCCAAGCAACGGATGCGAGGTTGATCTCAGCAGCGACGCCGCAAACTGTGGCACCTGCGGCACCATTTGCTCTGCGACGAACCTGAATTATTTGCCCCTTTGCGCACCGGACCCCGACGAGGTCGGGGTTTGCAAGGTCGACTCCAATCTTTGCGCCGAGGGCTTCGCCGACCTCAACGGCGACGCAAACGATGGCTGCGAATGCGAAATCGAGGATCCCAACGACCTTATTGACGCCGACGGCACCGACACGAACTGCGACGGCGTCGACGGCGTGCTCGCCGACTCGGTCTTCGTCGCCGCGACCGGCGACGACACCGCAAATGACGGGTTTAGCCCCGACGCCCCGCTCGCCAGCTTAAGCGCTGCGCTGCAGGCCGCGGCCGACAACGATCGCCACCACATCCTCGTCGCGGGCGGCACCTACGAAGGCGCGCTCAACCTGCACGATGGCATCAGCATCTACGGCGGATTTAAAGCCGATGGATTCGCGCGCGACCTGGCCAATGAGACGACCACCATCGCCGCGGCGGCCAGTGATTTCGACGCAACGACCACGGCCTATATCACCGTCAAAGCTGACGCCCTCACCAACCCGACCACCCTTGATAACCTGGTGATTGAGGGGTTCGACGCCACCAATAAGGGCGCTTCGACCTTCTCGGTCTATGCCCTCAACGCACCGGGGTTGACGATCCAGAATACCACGGTCCGCGGCGGCGTCGCGGCCAAAGGTAACGACGGCGCAGATGGCACGCGGCTCAAGACCCTCCCCGTCCCGGAAGGAGGCGACGGCGGTGCCACCAGTGGATTTCAGCCATGTGGCGCCGGGGCCAGCGATGCAAACCCCGGCCACCATGGAGATAACTTCACCCAGAGCGCCGGCACCGGCGGTGCTGGAGGTAGCCATAAATGCAACGCAAATGCCGCGGGCGGAGTGGCGGGCAACAAAGGCGCGCCGGGAACCCCTGGCGTCCCCGGCATCCTGCCGGCGGACGGTCTGCTCGGCAATTTCGACGCCACAGGCACCTGGATTCCGGCGCTGGCCACGCCTCCAACCGACGGAACCAGCGGCGGCGGCGGCGGCGGTGGCGGTGCCGGCGGCAATTACGAAACGAATACGGTACTTAACTGCACTTTCTCCCCTCCCTGCTTCTATGCAGGCACCGCGGGGGGCAACGGCGGCAATGGCGGATACCCCGGGGGCGCGGGCACAAACGGCATCCCTGGCGGTAGCTCCTTCGCGATTGTTGTGCTCGATGCAGCGATCAATATCGACCAATCCACCGTGATTTTGGGCAACGGTGGGGACGGCGGAGATGGTGGCCTCGGAGCCCTCGGACAAGAAAATGGCAGCCGCCCCCCCTCCTCGGGCACTGCCCCCAATTCCCCCAAGGCAGGCAAAGGCGGCGACGGTGGCTACGGCGGTGACGGTGGCCACGGCGGAAACGGCGCCGGCGGCCAGGGCGGCAACGCCATTGGCCTGGCAACCAGCGGCGCAACGGTCAGCACTGAGGGCGTCACCTTCGACGACAGCAACGCCGCAGCTGGCGCAGGAGGCACCGGCGCCACGCAAGTCGGCGTCGCTGATGCCCCCGACGGCCGCGACGGCGTGATGGAGAATATCAAAGCCTTCGGCACATCAAACTAAGCCTCACGGAGCTCCCCGCCCCACACCCCCGAACCGCGACGCGGTCGGGGGTGTTTTTTATGAAACTTTAATTTCCATTTAAAGCAGTGCTAAGGATAAGATACAATCTCATATTTCGTCCAATTCTGCGGGAGCAAACCAAATCATGTATACAATTACTGGTCGTCATCTAACTCTGTCGATACTCATCTCTCTTCTTGCCCTCTCAGGTTGCAGCGACGCGCCGGCGTCGCGAAACGACCGCACGCTCGACTCTGGTGTTTCCGATGCAGGCCACCAAGACGCCGACACCGCAGGTGAAGACCCAGACACCGCGGGTGAAGACCCAGACACCACAAATGAGGACGCAGACGCGATCGGTGAAGACGCTGACACCACGCCGGATGACCCCGCGTGCCAGGTCGACGACGATTGTGAATCGAACGCAAATCAAAACGCCGAATGCGACACTACGACCAACACCTGCGTCCTGACCTGCGACGACGGCTTCGCCGACTGCGACGCCGACTCGGCCAACGGCTGCGAGGTCGACCTCAGCGCCGACCTCGAAAACTGCGGCGCCTGCGGGACCGTTTGCACGGCGACGAACCTGAATTATTTGCCCCTTTGCGCGCCGGACCCCGACACGGGCGGGGTTTGCAAGGTCGACTCCAATCTTTGCCTCGAGGGCTTCGTTGACCTCAACGGCGACACAAGCGATGGCTGCGAATGTGAGATCACCAATCCGAACGACCCCATCGACGCCGACGGCCTCGACGGCAACTGTGACGGCGTCGACGGCATCCTCGAAGACATCGTCTTCGTCGCCCCGAGCGGCGACGACACGGCAAATGACGGCTTCACCCCCGACGCCCCGCTCGCCACTTTAAGCGCAGCGCTGCAGGCCGCGGCGGATAACGGACGCCATCATATTCAGGTCGCCGGCGGCACCTACCAAGGCGCGCTCGTCCTGAAAGATGGCATCAGCATCTACGGCGGATATAAAGCCAGTGGTTTCGCGCGCGACATCGCCAATGAGACCACCACCATTGTCGCGGCGGCCAGTGATTTCGACACAACGACCACGGCCTATATCACCGTCAAAGCCGAGGCCATCACCAACCCGACCACCCTCGATAACCTCACGATTGAGGGCTTCGACGCCACCAATGACGGCGCTTCGACCTTCTCGGTCTATGCCCTCAACGCACCGGGCTTAACGCTCCAGAGTACCACGGTACGCGGCGGCGTCGCGACTGCAGGAAGCGACGGCGCAGATGGCTCGCAGCTCACGAGCGCCCCCGCCCCTGAAGGCGGTGGCGGTGGTGTGGCCAGCGACTTCCGGCAGTGTGGCGCCGGTGCTAGCAGTGCGAATCCCGGCTCCCATGGCCAAAATTTCACCACAGACGCCGGCACTGGCGGTTCTGGAGGTCAGCATAAATGTAACGAGAATGCAGCGTCCGGTTTGCCGGGCAAAAAAGGCGCGCCGGGAACCCCTGGCGTACCCGGCATCCTGCCGGCAGACGGTGTGCTCGGCAATTTCGACGCCACGGGTACCTGGATTCCGGCGCTGGCCACGCCCCCAACCGACGGGACCAGCGGCGGCGGCGGTGGCGGCGGTGGTGCGGGCGGCAATCACCACACCGATACCCTCTCCTCCTGTACTGTGCTTCCTCCCTGCTTCTATGCAGGGACCGCCGGGGGAGACGGCGGCGATGGCGGATACGCCGGGGGCGCGGGCACAAACGGTAGCCCTGGCGGTAGCTCTTTCGCGATTGTTGTGCTCGACGCAGCGATCAATATTGAGCAATCCAGGGTGATTTTGGGCAAGGGTGGTAACGGCGGAGATGGGGGCTACGGAGCCCTCGGACAAGAAAATGGCAGCAGTACCCCGACCTCAAGCGATGCCCCCGATTCCCCCAAGGCTGGCAAAGGCGGCGACGGGGGCTATGGCGGCGACGGGGGCCACGGCGGAAACGGCGCCGGCGGCCAGGGCGGCAACGCCATTGGCCTGGCAACCTACGGCGCCACCGTCGACTCGACCGGCATCACCTTCGACAGCAGCAACGCAGCATTCGGTGCGGGTGGTGCCGGCGCGAGGCGAGTCGGCGTCGCAGCCCTCGACGCCCCCGACGGCCGCGACGGCGTGAAGGAGAATGTCAAAGCCTTCGGCACGTCCAACTAAGCCTTCCCTCACTTCGGCGCAGCGCGACCTCTCCTCTCCCCCGAGCGGTCGCGCTGCACCACTTACCCTGCGCTACTGAATCCCCTCCAACCCCAGCCTCCTATCTTCGGATTTCAACCGTTTCTGCCCCCAACGACCTTTCCCCCCAAAGCACTTGCCGACAACGCCCACGCAAGGTAGTTTAAGCCAGAATGTCCCGATACCAATCTCTCGACGAGATTATGATGTATAATTCTGAATTTCCGTATTGCTCTCCAGGCCTGCTGTCGACTCTTCACGCGCGCGGCCGCCGCTTGCTCCCCACCCTGCTGGGAATGTCGGCGTTGCTGCTGCTCCAGAGCTGCTCGCTACTCCTCGACTTCGACGAGTGCGCCACGGATTCGGATTGCGCCGGCGCCGGGGTTTGCACCGAGGGAATCTGCAAGCCGCCGCCCACCGAAGCGGTGATCAATATCATCGCCGAGGACACGACCTGGACCGCAGACAAGGTCTATCTGCTCAAGGACGTCATCACGATCACCAGTCCCGCCGTGCTGACCATCGAGCCGGGGACCAAAGTCCTGGCCGAGAAAGGCGCGGCGCTGGTTGCCCTGCCCGGCGCCCGCATTGAGGCCGTCGGCACCCGCCAGGCGCCCATCGTCTTCAGCAGCGCCGAGCCGGTTGGCCGTCGCCGCGCGGGCGATTGGGGCGGCGTCGCGCTGATCGGCAAGGCCAAGGTCAGTCGCGAAGACTTCAACCTGCGCATCAACGCCGATGAGCAACAGCCCATCGTCGGCGGCACCGACGACAACTGGAATTGCGGCACCATCAAATACACCCGCATCGAATTCGGCGGCGGCTTTGTCGAGGGTGACAACGCGCTCAACGGCCTCACGCTGGCCGGCTGCGGCAAAGAAACCACGGTCGATTACGTCCACATCCACAAGGGCGACGACGACAACCTCGAGATCTTCGGCGGCTCTGTCGACATCCGCCATATCCTGCTGACGCGCGCGGGCGACGACCCCTTCGATATCGACACCGGCTGGCATGGCACCGCCCAATTCCTCGCCATCCAACAGGACCCGGTGGGCAATAACTCCTTGGAAATCGGCGGCCTCAAAGAAGACCACACCGCAGAGCCGCTGACCGACATCAAGATCTATAACTATACGCTTATCGGCGGTCAGGGCGGCGGCGATATCCAACGCGGCGCCCACATTAAAGAAGGCGCGCGCGCCTTCATGTCCCATGGCATCATCATGGGACACCACACCGTCGGCGTTGAGGTCTCCGACGAAGCATCCATTCAGGGCGCACGTGACGGCCACACCGTGGTCCAACACACCCTCTTTTATGAAGTTGGCCTCAACGGCGACAGCTATTTTCACGCCGGCGCCTCGGTCCCCGCAGACCCAGGCAGCGGCGACGCGGGCCTCGACGCAGGTAGCGAGGACGCCGGCGGAACCGATGCCGACACGAACTCCGACCCGGGCGGCTCCGAAGAAGGCGAGTATTTCGACCAGGTCGCATATTTCACCCAACCCGGGTTTAATAATATCTTCGGCGAAGACCCAGGCATCGAGCGCCCCTTCGACCTCACCAACCCGAGCTGGGTCCCCAGCGCGACCCATACCACCGGCGCCGCGATCACCCCGCCACCGGTCGCCGAGGGCTTCGACCCAACCGGCGTCTACCTGGGCGCGTTCCGCCCCGGCGAGATTCCCTGGACCGAAGGCTGGACCGATTACCCCCTTAATTAAGTTGATCCTTTATACCGAGAGCACGGAGCCTTTATATGCCGAAGCGTGATGGTGGACAGATTATCGCCGAGCAACTTCAAAACGGCGGCATCGAATACCTCTTCACCCTCTGCGGCGGACATATCTCGCCGATTCTGGTGGGCGCCAAACAACTCGATATCAAGGTCATCGACGTGCGCGATGAGGCCACCGCGGTCTTCGCGGCCGACGCCGCCGCGCGCATGTCGGGCAAACCCGGCGTGGCGGCGGTGACCGCGGGCCCGGGCGTCACCAACACGGTGACCGCCGTAAAAAACGCCCAGATGGCCCAGACCCCGCTGCTGATCCTCGGCGGCGCCACCGCCACCATCCTGCGCGGGCGCGGCGCACTCCAGGACATCGACCAGATGGCCTTTATGACCCCGGTGACCAAATGGTGCACCCGGGTCACCACGGTGCGCGCGCTCGGCCCCACCATCCGTAAAGCCCTCAAGGTCGCCACCGAAGGCGTCCCCGGACCGGTCTTTGTCGAGGTCCCCATCGACCTGCTCTACCCCGAAGAGGTCGTCAAAGGTTGGTATTTAGAAGAAGCCGGTCTCGGCAACCCCAAAACCCTGATCGCCAAGGGCATGGCCCTTGGCATGAAGGCGTATTTGCAGCGCCAATTCCACCAGCCGCATATCTCCCTGGACCTGTCGCCCCCCGAGGTAAAGCTGCCGTTTCGGGCCAGCCTTCACTCCCAAATCGAGGCCGCGGCCGACGCCCTGGTGCGCGCCGAGCGCCCCACCCTGGTCGTCGGCGGCCAAACCCTGGTCAACCGCACTCAGGCACAGGCGCGCGAGATCGCGCGTGCCATCGAGAGCCTGGGCATCCCGGTGTGGCTGGGCGGCACCGCGCGCGGCCTGCTCGGGCGCCATAGCGACCTGCAATTCTTCCACAAACGCACCGCCGCCCTCAAAAAGACCGACTGCGCCATCGTCACCGGTTTTCCCTTCGACTTCCGCCTGGGTTACGGCCGAAAGATCAGCTCCAAGGCCACGCTTATCGCGGCGAACCTCAGCGAGTCCGACCTGCGCAAGAACCGCAACCCGGACATCGGCCTCCAGATGCACCCGGGCGACTTCCTCATCGAATTGGCCAATTATATGGGCAATGTGCCGGGCGCATCTAAGTCCTGGTTCGCCGATTGCCAGAAGCGCGAAGACGCGCGCAACGCCGACATCGCCGCACGCGCCAATGACGCCGAGGAATTCGTCCACCCGATCTATTTCTTCCAGCGCCTCGAAGAACTCATGGGCGACAACGCCGTCATCGCCGTGGACGGCGGGGACTTCGTCGCCACCGGGGCGTATGTGCTTCGCCCCCGACAGCCCCTCAACTGGCTCGACCCGGGCGTGTTCGGCACGCTCGGCGTCGGCGGCGGCTTCGCCCTGGGCGGCGCGCTTTGCCGCCCCGACTCCGAGATCTGGCTCTTGTGGGGCGACGGCTCCAGCGCCTATAGCCTGGCCGAGTTCGACACCTACGTGCGCCACGGCCTGGCCCCCATCGCCGTGGTCGGAATGGACGCCTCCTGGGCCCAGATTGCCCGCGACCAGGTCGTCATCCTGGGCGACGAGGTCGGCACCGGCCTGCGCTATACCGACTATCATAAGGTCGCCGAGGGCTACGGCGGCAAGGGAATCCTGGTCAACGACCCGACCAAGGTCGACGCCGCCATCAGAAAGGCCCAGAAACTCGCTAAAAAGGGAATCCCGGTGCTCATCAACGTGCACCTGGCCCCCAGCGACTTCCGCGAGGGCTCCATCTCAGTCTGAGCGGCGACCGCCCACAAAAACCAAACAAACTCAAACACTTAGCCCAAAGCCACGCGAGCATCACGCGTTGCTTCGGGCTTTTTGTTGCTTAGATCAAAGAGGAGGAAGATTCAGCTTGAGCGCATTCCCCTAGACCGGAGTCCTCGCCATGAACCGCAACCCCAAACATATCCTTCGCCGCCTCTCCCATCTCACCGCCCTACTCGCCGCCCTCGCCCTGCTCGCCCCGGGCTGCCGCACCGCAACCGCCACCAGCTCCCAGGGCGTCCAGACCACCCAACAGCCCATCGCCTCCACCGACCAGATCCCCGAGGGCACCGACCTAAGGCTTTCGCTCAATCAAAAGCTCGACACCCAGGACACCCGCGAAGGCGACAGCTTCAGCGCCACCCTGCTCAACCCGCTGGTCACCCCCGCCGGTGAAGTCGTCGTCCCCGCCCAGGCGACCGTCACCGGACGCGTCACCGGCGTCGCCCCCTCCACCAGCGCAAACGAACAGGCCGCCATCCGCCTGGATGTCCAGCAGATCAACTTCGACGGCCAATCCTACCCGATGTCGGCCGACATCACCCAAACAGGCGTCGAGGCCCACGCGGATGGCGATGAAATGCGCACCGGCGCAGCCGTCGGCGGCGTCACCGGCATCGCCCTGGGCGCCATCATCGGCCGAAGCGTCGGCTCCGCCGTGGTCGGCGGCATCCTCGGCGCAGGCGCCGGCACCGCCATCAGCCTCGGCACCGGCACCACCAACGCCGAACTCCCCGCCGGCTCCACCATGACCATTCGCACGACGAAGGCCGTACCGATTCACTGAGGCCCCGGCCAGCTCGCCTGCCCGGTGAACAAGACCCACCGCCAAAGACCCCGGCCAGCTCGCCTGGCCGGTGAACAAGACTCACCGCCAAGGCCACCCCTTACCCCCACGTCTTTTCCATGGCATAATACGCCAACCAAACTCGCGCCCAAAACACCCGCGCAACCCAACGCCTTCGATTCACAGACCATGCTCGAAACCCTGCTCAGCTTTATGAGCCCCATCGAAATCGCCGCCACCATCACCGGCCTGGCCTCGGTCTGGTTCAGCACGCGCCAGAATATCTGGTGCTGGCCGACCGGCCTGGTCATGGTCACCCTCTATATCTTCATCTTCTACGACGCGAAGCTCTACTCCGATATGGGCCTTCAAATCGTCTATATCTTCATGCAGATCTATGGCTGGTATTATTGGCTCAACGGCGGGCGAGATAAGGATGACGGAGGCAAGGCGAAGGTGACCCGGCTGAGCACAGCTCAATTCGGCGCGGCCTGGGCGGTCGGCGCGGTAGGCGTCGCCGGCCTGGGCTTCGCGATGAGCACCTATACCGACGCGAGCCTGCCCTATTGGGACGCTGCGACCACCGTGCTCAGCTTGATCGCCCAGTGGTTCTTGGGCAAAAAGATCCTCGAATCGTGGGTCTTCTGGATCGTGGTCGACGTCATTGCCATTGGCGTGTATCTGACCAAAGGCCTCTACCTCACCAGCGGGCTCTATCTCGTCTTCTTAGGATTGGCGATCGCAGGACTATTGGAATGGATGAAAACGCATCGCGAAAATCAGCGCCCCCTGAGCGCACAAGGGGCATGATCCTGGGCAAATTTTTGCCCCCACACGCCGGCCATCGCTACCTGGCCGACTTCGCGCGCAACTACTGCGACGACCTCACCATCCTAGTCTGTACGCTCGAGCGCGAACCCATCGACGGCGCCCTTCGCTACCATTGGATGCGGCGGATGTTCCCGGATTGCCGGGTCGTCCATATCACCGACGACGTCCCGCAGACCCCCGACGAAGATCCCAACTTCTGGCCCATCTGGCGCAACCTCGTGCTCAGCGCGATGCCCGACGGCGTCGACCTGGTCTTCGCCTCCGAAGACTACGGCTTCAAATTGGCCGAGGTGCTAGACGCCGAATTCGTGCCGGTCGACCCGGCCCGCGAACTTATGCCCGTGAGCGGCACCGCGATTCGCGAAAACCCGATGGCAAACTGGCGCTTTATCCCCGACGAAGTCCGCTCCTATTATTTGCGCCGCGTGTGCATCTTCGGCCCGGAGTCCACCGGCAAATCGACCCTCACCGCCGACCTCGCCCGGCACTTCGACACCGTCTACGTCCACGAATACGCGCGCCCGCTGCTCAACTTTAAAGACGGCCACTGTGACTACCCGGATATCGAGCGCATCGCCCGCGGCCAGGCCGCCGCCGAAGACGCCCTGGCCCCGCGCGCCAACCGCGTCCTCTTTAGCGACACCGACGCCCTGACCACCACGATCTGGAGCGACGTCCTCTTCGGAAAATGCCCCGAATGGGTCAGCGCCCAGGCCAGGCGCCGCACCTACGACCTCACCCTGCTCCTCGACGTCGACGTGGACTGGGTCGACGACAACCAGCGCTATTTCCCCGAGCACGATAAACGCCGCGCGTTCTTCAAGCGATGCAAGCGCACGCTTGAGGAGAACGACCGCCCCTATGTGCACATTCACGGCACTTGGGAAGAGCGCTTCGAGCGCGCGGTGGCGGCCGTTGAGCGCTGCTTAGCACAGGCAAAACCCGCGGGCGCATCAAAACACTAATATATAGCTTTGCCCCGAGCCTATTCACGCGTCCAACGCGCCGCATGAGCCCTCAATGAACGCTCATATTCGGCCTTTCTTTGGCGGTGGCGCTCGGCGGTCTTTTGATACTCCTCTGAGCCCATAAGCACCCGATAGCGCGCGACGGAGTCGAGATTGGCCAGACGAATCTTTGCCTGCTCGGCGGACTCGTCAAGCGGCAGCAACCCGAGCGCCATCAGGCAGCGCCGGGCCAACTCTTCGCGGCCGAAGGGCTCCTCGACCAAGTGGTCCGCCGCGACGACGCCGGCCAACGCCCTAAGGTCTTCGAGCATCCAGCGCAACGCGCTCGCCGCGAAGCTGGGGTCACCGACGAGGTCGGCCTGCGCGCGAAACCACGGGTCATAGAGCAGCCAGGTCGCGACCAGCACAACGCGCATCCAATTGCGCACCTCGGGCGCTGCGTCGCTCAAGACGGCCCGCGTTTCAGCATCGATGGGCCCACCGCCGAGTTCGGCCATCAGATCAGCGACCACCGCCTCGACGGCGATGCCGTTCGCGCGCGCGCTTTTGGGCTCAGAAAAGCGCTCCGGCGGGCAATCCCGAAGCCGGCGAGTGAGACTTTGTATGGATGGTCCCTGGCTCATCGCGACCTCGAGGCGTTTAGATAATGAGTCCGGCTAAATTGGCGGGCAATGGCGATCATTTCTTTGGTCTCGCCCGCAAGATGAGGCACCCAACCAACCTTCCTAAGCCTCGCGAGCTCCGCGGCATAATCAGCGCCTTCGGATACGGTGAGCACACAGGTCGCGCCGCCGCCAGCTCGCTGCGCTGCGGCCTGGGCGATCTCCCAGCCCTGCGGCGTCTCATCGAGCATCTGGAAGAAGCGCTCATTCGTAAATATCAAGATATGGCAGGGGTCCTCGCGCCTCGGCCCGTCGACAAAAGTCTCTTTGAGCCTCAACACCCCGAAGGCATACCCACCGCCCCCAAAGATGCTCAGCACTCTTTGGTGCTGCGCTTCATCCTGCCCAAACCCATCGCTCATCCAATATTCGCTCGAGGAACCGGGCACCTTGGGCTCGCTTGAGCTCACGCTCATGATCTTCGCGCCAGCCTCGAGCGCCGCGTCGAGCACGACCATCCCCGCCAAGATCGGGTGCGATAGCTGGTGCTGCGGACTCGGCATCGCCTGGGAGGAGTCGATCCCCAAATAGAGATCTGCGGGGCACCGTCTTCGCGCCAGATCTTCGCCCGAATCGCCCTGCCCAAAGCGGACAATATAAGGGCGCGCCCGCTCCTTATAATATTGAACGATCAGTCTTCGTTTCGCCTCGAAATTACCCCAATGTCCCCAGATCTCATCGTAGGCCAGCGCGCTCTTCATCACCTCGAAATAGGCTTCGAGTGAGCGGTAGGTGCCTCGGGCGTCGGTGTTCCCCTCACCTTCATAATCAACCGGCGGATTTGCAGGGTCGACGACGCCCGACTCCCACACATCATAGGCATTCGGGGTCGGAAGTTGAGCGAAGCCCCCAAGCCTGGGGTCACGCCGCGGATGAGCGATGCCCGCTATTTCACTGCGCGTATGGCGCGCCAAACCCTGCGGAATATCGGCCCCTCGCCCGGCGTCCAGGCAGTCAAACATCGCCATTATGCTCGGCGCGCCCGCGATTTCGCTTGAGCTTAGGCCGAAGATATATTCGAAAAGAAGCGCCGCAAACGCCCCGCCCCCCTCGACCCAATTCTCATGATAGTGGCGGATAAGGCGAGCGATAAGAATCGCGTCGACGTTGACCTCGGGCGAGACATCGGCGCCGGCCAGGGTGCCGGGCGAAAGATCCCACAGCACCTCGTAGGCGCGAAAATAGAGCTTCCAAATTGGCTGCGTCGGCGGGCCGTCCCGGGCGATCATTTTCTCAAAAACGCCCACCATATTCATGCCAAATTTTCGCACCAGCCGGTCATTCACCAGCAGGTCGGCGTAGAGATTCGCCGTGACCCCCGCCAGCGCCCCTCCCCTCGTTGACAGAAGCCCGTCCAGAATATTCGCCATCAGCCTGGCGTTATCGACACGATTCCCGGGCACATAGAAATGATGGCCGATGAGGTGGGCGAGGATCTCCGGAGCATTATCCTCGAGCCCGTAGTCGGTGATTCTTCCAAGGTTTATCGCGACGCTACCGTCAGACAGGCGAATCACCCCGAGCGCCCCCTCAAACGCCTCCGCCAATGGCTCGCGACTCCACGAAGACGTCGGCTTCCCCCAGATGGCGAGCTCAAAGCCGGCGTCTAATTTATCCTGCTCCGTGAGCTGCCAGGTGGGCTTGGGCAATACGAAAAGTGAACCCCACATCTTCAGCGCCTCGGGCCAGGCGGCCTCCCAGCGTTCCTGGAGTTCTGCGATTTTGGTCGACATAACGCTCGGCCTCTTCTCAATATAAGTTGGCGACGCGCCCAAAACAGACACGCCATCGTGAGTCAAATCTCACCATGCTGCATATAGGGTTCGACCTTCCCACCCGGCTGCCCATCTCCAAGCTGCTCATCAACAATGACCTCTATGTCTACCTCCTCACCGAATAGCGTGGCAAGTTCGCGCCGAAGCCCCTCACGGTCGACCGCGACTCCGGGCACCGGCCGCACGCGCACTCGACACGCACCGTTGGCCTGCTGCACGAATTGATGCTGCGCAAACGCGCAATGAAGTCGCATGATTCGACCGATGTCGACCGGGTTGACCAACGCACCATCGGCCGCACGAAAGAAGACGAGCTTGCGCGCATGGAGGTCGTGGATGCGTCCATTTGCCACCCGCCCGAAGTCGCCGGTGCGGTAGCGAAGCAGCGGCAGATACGGGTTTCGCCCGCCCGTCACGGTGAGCTCGCCGATTTTATCGGGACCTACCGGAAAGCCATCTTCGTCGATCGCCTCGACAAAGATATCCGGGCTGATGATCTCAAGCCCGTCGCCGTCCGGCGCGCTGAACGCGATCGGGCCCGTCTCAGTCATGGAATACCAGTCGATGACCGGACAGCCAAAGCGCGCCTCGGCCTGTGCCTTGAGGCCCGCGCTGAGCTCCACGGCTGTCGAGAAGATGGCCTTGGCGCCGTGGCCGACCTCCCAGCGGAGCATCTCGGCGATGCCCACCGGGTCCGAGGTAATAAACTCCGGCGAAAACGCCTCCACATACGCCCTGGCCCGCTCCACCGACTCGCCGAACTCATAGGTCGCGCCGTCGGACCAGTCTTTGGGATGCAGGTTAATCTTGGCAAAACCGGATTGCTCCCAGACCGAAAAGATCGCCGCGAAGACATAGGTATTCACCTGCGCGCCGATATTGAAGCACCCGACCCGGCCAGCCCCAAACACCGGCTGCACGCCGTAGCGACCCATCGCGTATTCGCCCAGCGCCTGGCTAAACGCGAGCGTGCGCGGATGATGCGGGACGATGACCGCGTGCCCGGTGGTCCCGGTGGTATCGTAGACGATGAGTCGCTTAAGATCCGCGTCCATCGGCGTGATGTCGACAGGGCGCTCCGCGATATCACGCCGGCTCATCGTCGGCAGATAGGCCCAATCGCGCGCCAGCGGAAAGCCCTCCAGGATATGCGCGCGAAAGATGGGCGAGCGCTGGCGCATCTGCTGGACCCACTCGAGAATGCTCGGCGGCGGCGCGCTCGCATACGCCGGTTGCCCCGCGGTGGCGCCGGGCCATTGCTGCAGTCGCCGCCGAAACGCCGCGACCGCGGCGAGGTCCTCGGTGACGAAACGGTCGCCGATGACTTCGTTCCAGCGCGGCGCGCACGGATGTGTGTAGAGGCGCTCGAGCAACGCATAACCATCCCGCGTAATCAGCGGATTAAGCGATTGAAAAGCCTCAAAACCTGGTAGCATCGCTCACTCCCGCGAAGCGCGCGCGGCTGCGCGTCTGGCATCTTCTTGAACTTTCATCTTCTGGCGCAAACGCTCCGCCCGCTCCATACGCTTTTTTGTGTCGAAGAGAATACGGTGCTGCGCGATGCTATCGAGGGTCGCCAGGCGATTCTCCGCCTGCGCCGGCGATTCGCCGGCCGGCATCAGCCCCAGCCCCGCCAGGCAGCGGCGTGCCAATTCCTCGCGCCGGTCCGGCATTTCGACACACGCCTCCACCGCGATCAGCCGGGCGAACTCCTTGAGGTCATCGCGCAGCCACGCCAAGACCCGTGGCGCGAATGTGTCGCCTTCAATCCGCGCATAATCACGAAACCAGGGGTCGTGAAGCAACCACGACGCCACCAACACCACGCGCAGCCAATTTCGCTTGGCGACCTTCTTGGTCTGAAACTTCCGGAACGCATCTTCGGCCCACAGGGGCGCGCCAAACTCAGCCATCAAATCGGCGACCACCGCGCGCACATGCACCTCGCCTCGCCCCTTAAGCACAGGCTCCTTAAGGAATTTGGGCGGGCATTCGCTCAACCGATACGTCAACTTTTGAATGGGCGGTCCCTGCCTCATCGTCGCCTCCCGTTTCGCTCATAATGCGCCTTGCTAAATTGGCGCGCGAACTCCACCACACCCTCCTGATCGTTCACCAAATACGGCGTCCAACCGATCTCACGAAGGCGCGCGAGGGGCTCGGCGCAGGAGTCCGGATAGCGAATCTCCAGGACACAAGTCGCCCCACCGCCTGCGCGCTCGGCGGCGATTCTTGCGATCTCCCAGCCGTTCGGAGTTTGGTCGAACATATGAAAGATATCAGCGTCAGTAAGGAGCAGAATATGACACGCGCGCTCGGGTGCTTTCTTGTCGACGAAAACCTCCTTAAGCCGCTCAGCGCCGAAAGAATAACCGGTTCCTAGATACGAGGTCAGCACGCCCAAATGTTCTTTCTCGTCGCGGCTAAACCCGTCGCTCGACAGATATTCGCCCGGCTCCCCGGAGAGCACGCTCATCACCCGCGCGCCCGCGCGCATCGCCGCGCTCACCATAATCGCGCCGGCGAGCACCGGATAAGAGCAGCGACGGCTCGGGTTATTCATCGAGCCCGAGCAATCAATGCCCAAATAGAGGTCGACCGGGCGCGTCTCGGCCTCGGGACTGCGCACCTGACGATAGGTCCGCTCGACGGTCGTGACCCCGGGGATGATATAAGGGCTGCGCACAGCGCTCTCCACCCAATCGATGCGCGACACCGGTGAGCCAAGCTCCCAGGGCTCGACGCCCTCGAAAATCGGCTCGTTCTCGACGGGCATCCTTCCGGTGGGAAATTTAATATAATGAGGGCGCGCTCGCTCTTTATAATATTGAATCACGATCTCACTGGAATCGCGCTCAACGCCGATGCTCTTCATCAGCTCGATATACTCAGCGGGGGCGCGAAATCGCCCTTTTTGCCCACCGTCCTCCTCGCGCCCGTCGCGGCTGCCGGGCGACTTCTCCTTTGAGCTGCGCGGCGCAAGCCCGCCGAGCTCGGGGTCCAGGCGCGGGTGCACAAGCCCGCCACCCTCGCCCTCCTCCTCGCGCGCGATGCCGTCCGGGATCACCCCGCCTTCGCCGGCATCCTGGCTGTCGAGCGTCACCCAAACACCCTCGAGCGACGCCGGCGCCGGGGGAAACCCCTTCAAATAATCCAGGCAGAGCAGCGCAAACCGCCCCGCCCCTTCGAGCCAATATTTGCTATAGACCCGAATCAGCCGCGCCATCAGGGTTGCGTCGAGGTTGATGCCCGGCTCAACCTCGCCGCTGACCAGGGTCCCGGGCTCGAGGTTCCACAGCACCTCGTAGGTGCGGTAATACAGCCGCCACAGCGGCTGCTCGGGTGGGCCGCTGTGGGCGACAACCTTCGCATAGACCCCCGCGATATCCATGCCGACGTCGCGCTGTAATCGGTCATTGATGAGCAGGTCGGTATAGAGATTGGCGATCAAACCGGCAAACTCCACGTTAGACCCAAGCCCCGCGCGAAGACGCGCCAACAGCCGAGCATGGTCGGTGAGGTTCGCCGGCGCGTAGACATGATGGCCGATCTCATGGGCGAGGATCTCCGCGCCGTAGTCTTCGAGCTGATATTCCGCGATCTGAGACAAGCTGATCATCACCTTATGGTCGAGCAGGCGAATCGCCGCGAACGAGCCCCTAAGCCCAACCTCTCGCTCTTCTTCGGGCGAAAAACACCAGATCGGCCGCTGCATTTTGGTGAAGTCGCTCCACGCGCCGAGCGCCTTTGGCCACGCCTCTTCCCACTGTTTATGGATGCCTAAAAGGTCTGTTTTTGCCATGGATTTCAGCTCACCAAAAAGACGCGATGACTGTGGGGTACGGTGAGCGCGAGGGTCGACGGCAGCAGCGCGGCCGAGGTCGCATCGCCAAGATTCGGCTCCAGCGCCAAGGCCGCGGACTTCCATTTCTCCAGGCGCGCGAGCTCGGCGTCGCTTAAGCGCGGAGCATCGTTTGCCCGAGGCTCGACCGCCCGAAGGCTCGTGCCAAACGCGTCGGCAAAGATGCGAAACCAGCGCTCGCCATCCACCGCGAAGAGCTCCTCGCCGAGCGCAATCACCCGGGGCGGCGCGTGGAAGTCGTAGCCAAAGCCCGCAAATCCCCCAACCGATTGAATCGACAACGCATCAGGCACTTCTTCGCTCACGCGCAGCGCACCGGGACGATGCCTGGCAGGATGAAACCACGGGTTGGCAAACGCCGCGTCGAGCGCATCAAGCCCGGGGCGCGTCGCCACATCGAGCAACGCCCCATCATCTGGCGGCGATAATATAAGTGATTGGTAGCGCAACTCGTCGCTCAACCCACGCCATACCGCGAGCGCGCTGGCGCGATAATGCGCCATGCCACAGCGCCAGGCGAGGACCTTACCGACATCCAAAACGGTGTCGAAGGCGGCGCAATCTTTGGGATGAGCAGCGGCGATCTCAACGAGGCGTTTCATCCAAACCCTCGCCCTCTCGCCCTCCGATCGCCCGCCGATGCTGCGCGCCGCGACCGTGAGCGCCCGGGCCACTGCGACCGGCTCCTGCGCCACAAAGCTCGACAGCTTCGGCAGTTGCTCGCGCCACAGTCGATTTAGATAGGGCTGGCGACTCTTCGGCCCCAGCCAATGACGCGCCACATACTGAAGCGAGAGCCCATATAAACCCTGCACCACCGCATCGACACGCGCCGGCTGCACAGCCGCCACCGCGTCGACAATCGGGCTCAGATTGTCCGCCAGATGCTCGGCGAACGCGCCGCCATCGAGGTGACGCCAGCGCCTGCGCGCCTGGGCAAAACGCGCGTTATACGCATCCCGGTCGCGCTTGAGGGCGTCGGCCAGCGCCGCGCAAACCCGCGGCGCGCCGCGATCGATGTCGGCCCCGCTTAAGTCTTCCACTCAAGCCACCTCAGATAATTCGTATAGCGCTGGTGCAGGTATTTTAATTTAAGAATATCGTCGAACATATGACCGTAGAGCTTGCCCCCGTCGCTCCACTTCTTGAGCACCCGCTCGATGGCCACCATACGCTTTCGAACCTCGCGCGCGCTGACATCTTCCAGGCCCTTCTCAAACTCGATCTCGAACGCGCCGACCGGGTCGTCTGCGTCCAGGTTGAGGCGCTCAAACTCCTGACTCGACAGGTCCAAAAGCGTGCGAATCCAGCTCACCTTATCGGTGCGAAGCGCCCCATGATTGGTCTGCTCAAAATACGGGGAATCGGGCTCCTGCACGAGCTTATCATGCAGCACGAAGGGCAGAATCTGGCGCATATCCTCGTAGGACACCGTGTCTTCGCCGCGGAAATAAGCCATGCCCTTCATAAACGCGATGCAGGTCATCAGCGCACGCACCGACAGGCCGTTTCGCGTCTGGCTCCCCAGATCCGCGACACCATCTTTGCCGCTGTCGCCACCGGCCAATGACTGCAGCTCGATATCCGTGAGTTTTACCGTATCCTTGGTCATATACTCGAATTGGCGCGCCCCCGGCTCGAAGAACTCGAAATGACTGGCGAAAAACTCAAAGCGACGCCTTAGCTTTCGCGGCAACTTCACCTTGCGAATCTGGCGGCTCATCTCCTCAAACTCGGCCTCCGTGAAGATGATCTCCTCGGGGACCATCGTCTCCGGCCGCACGCCCTCTTCGATGCGCAGCACCAGGTCATCGAGAAAGCGCGTATTGAAATGAAGCGCCTTCACGACTACGTCGATGCGGTCGCTGAGCGCCTCGATCACCTGATAGGTCCCGCCGCCTGCATCATCATTGGCGGTCAGGTACCAGGCGGCCTCCGGGCACTCATAGACCTGGTCGTAAATCTCGGCGTAATTATCGGCCATCACCGTGAGCAGCGCGGACTGCGTGCGCGTCGGGATACGGTTATATTCGTCGATAATCTTGATGCGCATGCTCAGCCATTTGCGCCAGGCGATGCGCACCTCATCCATCGTCTCGGCCGACATCAGCGTCGAGGGGATCGGGTTACCCAACAGGTCGGCGACCGTCATCTGCGGCTGGCCGTGCTGGATGCCCTGGCGAATCTCGGTCAGGCTATAACCCGACAAAATCCCCATCAATTTTGCGATGACGGTCTTGCCGCGCCCCGGCCCGCCCACCAGCAAACATCGCCGGCGAAGCGCGAGGTTCAACAGCGGCAGCAGCACATAGCTCGAATAGCTCTGCTCGCTGGGCAGCGTCACCCGCACCTTCTGGTCCCCGAAGCTATAGGACTGGGCCGGCGCGTCGTTATACTCGATATCGTAAAACGGGCTGATTATGCCGTGATTGACGACCCAAAAATACGCCTGCCTCAGCTTCTCATCGTGGGCGCTGGTGGACGCCTCGGAGGCAGTTACCGCCGAGGCGTCCCGGTAGAGGTCGGCGACGTCGAACTCAGCGGCGTCAGACGCCCCCGCGCTCGGCGGGCGCGTCGGCGCCTGGGAGACCTGGTCTGCGCTATGCGATTGACTCATCGTACGACCGTCACATTATCGATATATGGCATTTAAATTTATACGCGAACCCTATCACCAGGTGGTGGAGGTATCATCCTCAAACCCGCGCGCCTCAATGATAAGCTTCGTCTTGAGGTCGTGCAGGCTCTTCTCCAGGCCGGCCGGATATTGATGCGGATACTCGAAGCGCTTAATGCTGTCATCGAAATACGACAGCATATAGCGCGCGTGCTCCTGAATCTCGTAGAGGTCGTCTTTGACGTGCTCCTCGCCCACGAACTCGCCGTCGCGGAAGATCGGTTTGAGCAAGTCGGAGCCGGAGCCTTCGAGCTGTTTTCGGCGCGTGCTATCGAGCGGGTCGACGATGATATTGGTCTGCGGCTCGCCCATAAATTCGTCATAGATCATATCGCCGATAAACTCGCCTTTGCCCCCGAAGCGGCTCGGCTCATTGCGCCAGAATCGGCGCACCTGGATGCGGCCGGGGTTCGAGATCTTCACCCGCTGCTCGCTCACCTTAATCTTCGGCTTCCACTCGCCGCCCTCGGCGCGCACCGCCGACAATTTATACACACCGCCCAGCGCCGGATGGTCCCACCCGGTCGCCAGATGCGTGCCCACGCCCCAGACCCCAATGGTCGCACCCTGCTCCTTAAGCGAGCGAATGGTGCGCTCATTGAGGCTATTCGACGCGACGATCGCGGTGTCCTCAAAGCCCGCCTCATCGAGCATCTTGCGCGCCTGGATGCTGAGCCAGGCGAGGTCTCCGGAGTCCAGACGAATGCCGGCGGCCTTATGGCCGAGCTTCTTCATCTCGTCGCCCACGATGATCGCGTTCTTGACGCCCTCAATCGTGTCGTAGGTGTCGACCAAAAAGACGACATTATTGGGCATCGCCTCGGCGTAGGCCCGAAACGCCTCGATCTCGGAGTCGAAGCTCATAATCCAGGAATGCGCGTGCGTACCCTTGACCGGGATGCCAAAGAGCTTGCCGGCGAGCACGTTGGAGGTGGCCGAGCAGCCACCGATAAACGCGGCGCGCGAGGCAGCCATGCCGCCGTCGATCCCCTGCGCCCGGCGCAACCCGAACTCCAGCACCGGCTCACCCTCGGCGGCCAGGCAAACCCGCGCGGCCTTGGTCGCGATAAGCGTCTGGAAGTTGATGATATTGAGCAACGCGGTCTCCAATAATTGGCATTGGATCAGCGGCCCCTCGATGCGAAGCATCGGCTCATGCCCGAAGACAATGCTCCCCTCGGGCATCGCGTCCACGCTGCAGGAGAACTTCATCTCCCCCAAAAACTTCAAAAACTCAGGGTCAAAAAGCGGCTCGTCATCATCGGCGCGAAGCCCCTCAAGATATTCGATATCATCGGGCTGAAACTCATATTTGAGCATATAATCAACGGCCGTCTTCAGCCCCGCCGCCACCGCATAACCGCCGCCGAATGGAGGTTTCCTGAAATTCAGATGAAAGATCGCGTCGGTCTTGGTCATCCCCTGCTTCCAATAGCCCTGCGCCATCGTCAATTGATAGAGGTCGGTGAGCAGGGCGAGCGAGGTACCGTAGAGGCTAAGATGGTTCATAAATAATCCCGTAGGGGTCGTAATTCATTGATTTAATAGCATAGGCGAGCGCACACACCTAAGCGCGCCGCCAGCGCGCAATCCACGCCTTTGCGTTCACAAATCCCGGGTGGGTGCTGGGGGTTGGCTCCAGAAAATATGCCTCAAATTTTGGCTCGAGGATGCCGCGCACCAACTCGGGGCTCATCGCGTAGGGAGGACCATCGTCCGGGGCCTTATCGACGCCCGGAAAGATCAACGTCACCAACTCACCACCCGGCGCGAGCAACTCGTCCATGCGCCGCGCCCAATCGCCGCGCATTTCGGGCTCCAGCGCACACAAAAAGGTAAAGTCCCAGATCATGTCGAACGGCGCATCGGGCTGATAGTCGAAAAAATTGGCCACCACGAGCTTTGCCTGCTCGGCCGAAATCCCGGCCTCGTCGCGAAGCCCCTCAAAACGCTGTTTCGCACCTTCGGCCAGGTCCAAACCGATCACCTCACGGGTCGGAGAAGCCAGCGCCAACACGTCGTAGCCGGAGCCCGCGCCGGGGACCAACGCGCGCCCCTCAGGCAGCGTTCCGCCCTCGACAAGCTCAACCAACGCGCCCGCCGCCTGGCCGGTATCCCAGGGCGTTCGCCCCGCTTCCCAGGCCTCAACCCATCCATTTTTGTCCGACATGATTACCTTTGGTATAAATTCATCGTCATTTCGCTGTCGCCAGCATAAATCATCGCGCCCATAAACTCAGCCGGGAATCCCATGCTCATTCGAAATACGACCGACGCGACCTTCGAGTGCATCTCCCAGGAACAGCACGCCCTGGTCTCAGGCGCGCTCGCGGCGGCCTGGAAGCCGACCCGCCTGGACCCGATGCTCGTGCAACTTATCGGCGCCCACGACAACGCCTGGCGCGCCTCGGACGCCCAACCGCTCTATAATCCGGCCACGGGTCTTCCCTTCGACTTTATCAACTATCCGATGGCCCCAAAAATTGCATTATATCGGCGCGGCGTCGATATGCTCGAAGACGTCGACCCCTGGCTGGCCTCGATGGTGAGCAAGCATTATTGCACCTTCGCCGGCACGCTCAATATCGAGGGGTTTCAGCAAACCGAAGCCGCGCGACGCGCCCGATTGGCCGAGCTCATCGCGCCGGGCTACCTCGCCCAAAAAGATGACGCGCTTCGGTGGCTTAAGTTCTTTGATATCTTCTCGCTGGCGCTATGTCTTACCGGGCCCGGCGCCCTGCGCGACGCAATTCCGAGGTGGCTGCAGGACCCCGACGCCTGGTCGCGCGCCCCCGATGGGCACACGGTGCGGATTCGTTGGCGAAGCGACGCGCGCGTGGAGGTCGACAATTGGCCCTTCGCCCCGGCGGAGTTGTCGCTTCGCCTCAACCCGCGTGTCCTCACCCAGAAGTTTATGTCGCAGGACGCGCTCGACCAAAGCTGGGGCAAGATACCGATGAAGATGCGCGATATCTTGCTGCAGCCGGCCGGGCGCTGAGCGCCTGGGGGGCTAAACGGTCTGAGAATAGCGCCGCTCGCCCTCGCCGCTCAGGTGCGCGTCGAAGGTCATGGCGATATTTCGCACGAAGAGCCGGCCCCGGTCGGTGATCCTTAGTTCGCCCGGGCCGAGGTCGACGAGGCCGTCGTCGACGAAGGGGGCGAGCGCGGCGAGTTCGTCCTTAAAATAGGCGCTAAAGTCGATGCCCAAGCGCGCCGAGATCGCGGCAAAATCGATGCGCGCGCGACACATGATCTCGTTGATCACCCCGCGCCGAATCCGGTCTTCCGCGCTGAGTTGACACCCCCGAACCACCGGCCAGTGCCCTTCTTCGACCCGCGCCGAATAGACCTCCAGGTCCTTCGTATTTTGATAATAGAGGTCCTCGGATTGCGAGATGGCCGACATCCCAAGGCCCACAATCTCGACGCCGGCGTGGGTGCTATAGCCCTGAAAATTGCGCTGCAGAGAATTCTCACGCAGCGCCCGCGCCAACTCATCCTCGGGCCGGGCAAAATGGTCCATGCCGATATAGACATACCCCGCGTCGACCAGGCGCTCGATGATATATTTGAGCAAGCGCAGCTTCACCTCGGCGGCCGGGAGCCCGACGCGCTCCAGGTTCTTTTGAGCCGCGTTGACCCACGGCACATGCGCATAACTATAGATGGCGAAGCGCTCCGGCTGCAGGGTGAGCACGCGGTCAAGCGTCTGCGCGTAGGTCTCGGGGGTTTGATGCGGAAGCCCGTAGATCAAGTCGACGTTGACCGACTCAAACCCGCGCGCGCGCAGCAATCGCACCGCCTTGGTGTTGAGTTCCATCGGCTGCACCCGCCCGATGGCCTCCTGGACCCGCGGGTCCACGTCCTGCACACCCAGCGAAGCCCGGCGAAAGCCCGCCTCGGCCAGCGCATTCACCTTCTCTTCATCGCACTCCCGCGGGTCGATCTCGACGCTCGCCTCAACCCCGGGAGTGACATTAAAGTGGCGGCGAATCGACTCACCGAGCTGCCGGATCTGGGCGGCCGACAAAAAGGTCGGCGTCCCACCGCCCAGGTGCAATTGCACCACCGGACGCCGGCCGATCACCGCCGCCTTAAGCTGCATCTCTTTGTCCAACGCCACCAAATAATCCGCCGCGCGCTGGCTATCCTTGGTGATGATCTTGGTGCAGGCGCAATACCAGCAAAGTTTGCGGCAAAACGGCAAATGCACATAGACCGACACGGGGCTGTCGCAATCACTTTGCTCAAGCCTGGGGACCACCGCCTGGGCGTCGACGTCCTCGTGAAAATGCGCGGCCGTCGGATAGGACGTGTAGCGCGGCCCGGCGACGTCGTATTTGCGGAGAAGCTCGAGGTCGACCGCGCCGGGGTCGGCGGTTGTCTTTTGCTGCGGGTTTGCACTCATGCTGTATCTCCTGAGTGGAGGTAATTTAAGTAACCAAATAACGGACTTGATACCTAGATATATCGCCGGAGTGGGCGCAGCATTTGCGCCCTCAGGAGTGATGCGCAAATTTTTCGCGACTTATATAGCGCGCGCGAGCTGGTCGAGTTTCTGAATGTCGATCACCAAAAAACCATCCTTTTCGGTCGTCACCGGGCCTTCTTTATTCCAGCGACTCATGATGCGAATCGCCGTCTCAACGCGCGTATTGATGAGGTCGGCGATGTCGCGACGCGTGAGATCCAGGTCGATATGCACCCCCATCGTGCCATCGACCAGATGCGTGCGCCGGCCCATTTTCTCGCTGAATTTGCAGAAGAGCATCGCCAGGCGCTGCTCAGCCCCGTCGGTCGCAAGCTCATCGATCCGCCCCACAAGGTGCTGATTGCGGCGCATCATCGAGTTGATGGTCGCCTCCAGCAGCTGAGTGTTGGACTTTATGGTGCCATAAAAATGATCGCGATGAATCTGCAACACCTCGGTCTCCTCAAGCGCCACAGCGCTGGCCGGAAACTCGATGCGTTGGTACACCGCGATCTCACCGACCGGCTCTCCTTCCCCGAAGATCCCCAGGATGATCTCTTTGCCATCGTTCTGATATTTCAGGACTTTGACCTTGCCTTGGACAATAAAAGTGAACTGATTTGCCGGGCTGCCCTGGCGCCAAATGGTGTCGCCTCGCTGGAATTTACGCGACACAAAATGCCCCAGTAGCGGCTCCAAAATTTCGCTCGGAATCGACTCAAATAGCGATAGCTCACGCAATTGGTCCATCTTCTTAGTATTGTCTGAGGCCATCTTCCTTTCTCTCCTTTGACTTATCGTCTCGTCGTTTCGTTCTCGAGTCGTGATTCGAATGCCACAGCAACTAGCTACGCTGATCTACACGCGAATCGCGCGTATATAAACCGCCGCGACGAGCCTCGCAGCAGAACGCAATAGGCGTGCCAACCCAACAAAACACCGCAACTCAACTGACCCAACGCATATCATAGCGACGGTGTTCCGCGCCAAAACTCCAAAATCATGCGCCTTGAGGCGTGTGATCAGACGGTTTTTACTCTATAAGTTAGGGTGTCGACTATTAGAGCGCAGGAGAGTGATGACGGGCACGGACGTATTTAAAGGACAATCCATCGCGGACCGCTACACCGTCACCGAGCTGTTGGGGCGCGGCGGGATGGGCGTGGTACTTAAGGCCAGCGACGCGCTTTTGGAGCGCGACGTCGCGCTCAAGGTGCTCAACGATATGCTGCGCGACAACCCCGAGGCCGAGCGAATCTTTTTGACCGAAGCCCGCAGCATGGCCACGCTGTCGCACCTCAACCTGGTCTCGGTCTTCGACGTGCTCAGCGCCGGCGGACGCACGGTCATGGTCACCGAGTTTATCGAGGGGCGCACCCTCGAATCGGTGGTTCAAGCCCACCCCGGCGGGTTGCCCGAAGAGACCGTCTTTCAGGTCGGCACCCAATTATGCGCGGCCATCGCCTATCTTCATTCACGCAAGATCATCCACCGCGACCTCAAGCCGGCCAACGTGATGCTGCAGGTCGACGGGACGCTCAAGCTTATCGACTTCGGCCTGGCCCGCTCTCTGGATCATATCACCATGCGCGGCACCGAAGTGCGCGGCACGCCCGCCTATATGGCGCCGGAGCAGGTGCTCGGACAGGAGCTGTCCGAGGCCACCGATATCTATCAGATCGGGGTCACCCTCTTCGAGGCCGTCAGCGGGCGGCTGCCATTCGAGAGCGGCCAGATCGCCTACGCCCATGTGCATACCGAGCCGCCGCGCCTTGAGGAGTTGGTGCCAAATATTCGCCCGGACCTGGCGCAGTTGATCCACGCCTGCCTGGCCAAAGACCCTGCCGAGCGCCCGGCGAGCGCCGCCGCATTGGCCGCATCGCTCAAGACGCAACACCAGACGCTTTCTGGCCTTCTGGCCGACGGCTCAGGCAACGCGGCGCCCACCACCGCCACGGGCACTTCCCACGCCCCGCACGACGCGTCAAAGAAGTGGTGGGCCATCATCGCCGCGCTCTTTATCGCGATTCTCGTCGCCGGCGCCTCCCTGGTAAAATTGCTCGGCGACGCCCCCGCCGAAACAGCATCCCCCCAGGAGGCGCCGTTGATCGCCGAAGCAAAGCCTGCAGCACCCGCTACACCGCCGGTGGCCGACCTGCCCGTGGCCGAGTCGACCTCCCAGGCGCGCCAAGCGGCCCAGAATATCGTCCAAACCCAGGTCGCCGCGGCCTCGATCGCAGCCCAGGTCTCGGCCGAAAACCTCGCCGACAGCCCCACCACCGAGCCTCAAAAGCAGGCCGCGTCGCCGCGCACGGGCGTCGCAAAAACCGCCCCTAAATCCAACCCCGCGCCGAAGTCACCTGCGAAAGACGACGCTGCGTCAACGCCCGATGCGCCGCCTCCGAAGCCCGCCAAAAATAGCCCGCCCAGGCCGGTCGCCGCGCAGCAAAATGCTCCGGCCCCGCAACTCGAGCCGCCGCCCGTCGAGCTGGCACCTGCGCCCAAACCAACGCCAGCCCCCAAGCCGACCCCCAGCGCGGCCGCGCAGCGGCGCGACGCGGCGAAGGCCAAGCAGAAAGAAGAGTCGCGCAAAAAGGAAGACGCTGCTCAGCAAAAAGAAAAGAAAAAGAAGAAGAAACCCGCCGTGCCTTTTGGTTTTTAATTTTTATGAAGTTTAGGATCCCCACGATGTTTTCACCACAACGCCCCCTCGTCTTTATTGCCTGCGCGCTGTTTTTTTCGGCGCTCCCAACGAGCGCCCAAGCCTCACCGTGGACCCTGCCGGAGAAATATTTACTGATTACGCTGGACTCAAATTTCCAGAACGCCGACCAGGAATTCCTCCCCGACGGCACGCTGCAATCCTTCCCCCTTCAGGGAGAGTTCAGCGCCTTCACCTTCACCCCGGGCGCGCGCTACGGCATCAGCGACGATTTCGAGGTGGCCTTTGATTTCAATATCAAGCAGGTCTCCTATCAGTCCGACCCCATCGTGCTCGGCCTGCCCGATGACCCCACCGATCTTAGCCAGGTCAACGCCTCCATCTTCGACTTCAGCCATAGCGAGACTGGCCTGGGCGACGGGCGAATCTTCGGGCGATATAACCTCTATCGAAGCCTGCTGATGGTCACCTCGCAGACCTCCCTCAGCTTCCCCATCGGCTACTCCACCCCGCGGGGTACCTTCTCCGAGGACACCCCCAACCCGGCCGGCATCCAAGACGACGTGACCCTGGGCGACGGGCAAACAGACCTGGCCCAGGCGTTTTTATTTGGAGTATATATCCCGCCGACCAATAGCTTCGCGCGCTTGGATATCGGGTACGCGCACCGCTTCGGGCCGCCCGGCGACCAGGGCTTCGCCTCGCTGAGCTTCGGCCAATATATCGGCAGCTCCGTGCTCGTATTCGCCGGCGCGCGCGGCGCCTATACCATTTTCGACGGCGAGTCGATCGGCCAATCCTTTATCACCCGCACCCCCGACAAGCCGAGCAATGAGTTTTTAGTCAGCGACGTCGAAGCCATCGATATTACCCAGGATAAGGATTATGTCAGCGTCGAAGGCGGCGTGATCCTCAAGGTCCAGGATGTCGAGATGCGCCTGTCCTATGACCAGGTGGTCTGGGGCGCGAATATCCCGCAGATTAAATCCTATTCGCTCGGCGTCATCTACGCGATGGACTTTCGCGACGAGGAATAACCTCAGCGCGACTCAATAAGCGCCTCGCTGCGAATCCCGCTGGAGTCAAAGATCGTGTGCATTTGCCACCGCTCGCTGGGTTGGGGAAAGTCACTGCGATAATGCCCGCCGCGCGACTCACAGCGGCGAAGCGCGGCCAGCGCCATCAGGCTCGCCAACCCAATCGTGTCGTGGATCGCGCTGTCGGCCGGAAACTCAGCCGACAGCGCGTCGAATCGCTCCAGGGTCTGCTCAAGGTCGGCCGCGTTTCGCACCACGCCGACCGTGGACCACATCAATTCCCGCACCTCATGCAGCGCCCGCGCAGCCTGCGCCGCGTCGACCGGCGCCGGCCGCTGACCACCTTCGAGGTCGGCCGCCGAAGATCTCGGCGCCTCGCGATTCTCGGCCCACTCGGACGCAGCGCGCGCCACCCGCTCCCCAAAGACCAACGCCTCCAATAGAGAATTGCTCGCCAGTCGGTTCGCCCCGTGGAGCCCCGTCGACGCAACCTCGCCGCAGGCCCACAAGCCGCTGACCGACGTGCGCCCGTCCGCGTCCACCTTCACCCCGCCCATATGGTAGTGCGCCACGGGCGTGATCGGCAGGCGCTGGCGCGCCGGGTCAAAGCCCGCCCGCCGACAATCCTCAAAGGCCGATGGAAACCGGCGGGCGAACGCCTCGCCGAGCGCCGTGGCGTCCAGATAAACACGCTCCCCTTTTGCCTGCTCCGCCCAGATTCCGCGCGACACAATGTCGCGCGGGGCTAGCTCGGCGTCCGGGTGAATAGCGCACATAAACCGATGCCCACGCTCATTGACGAGCAGCGCGCCCTCGCCACGAATCGCCTCCGACAAGAGCGCAACCGGCCGCCCCGCGGCCTGCGCGCCTTCCCACAAACCGGTGGGATGAAATTGCACGAACTCAAGATCCGCCAATTGCGCTCCGGCTCGAATCGCCAGGGTTAGCCCGCTGCCCATCGCCTCCGCAGGATTCGAGCTTCGGGCGTAGAGTTGTCCCAGCCCACCCGTAGCCAACACCGTGGCCTTGGCGAGCACCGCCTCGCGCCGTCCGCTCGAATGCTCAAGCCAGGCCCCGACGACCTCATCCGCCTCATTGATCAGCGCGACCACCTTGCACCCCTGGCGCAGCTCAATATGGGCCGCCGCGCGCAATCGCCCGGCGAGGGTCTGACAGATAAGAAGGCCACTTCGGTCTCCGCCCGCGCGCACCACCCGACGGTGGCGATGCGCTGCCTCGTGGTTCAACATGAGCAGGTCGCCCTCGGCCCGGTCAAAGGGAACGCCGACGTCGAGCAACTCGGCCAGCCGCGCGGGGCCTGCGTCGCAGACCAACTTCACGATCCCCGCGTCGCAAAACCCTGCGCCGGCGACCTCGGTGTCGGCGGCATGAAAACGCGGCGCATCGCCATCGCCAACCGCCACCGCAACCCCACCCTTGGCCTGCGGGCTCGCGCCGCTCTCGCCGACCACACCTCCGTCGACGAGCATCACCTGAAGCCCCGCCGCGGCGTGCAGCGCAACCTGCATGCCCGCCAGCCCGCCGCCGATGATGAGAAGATCACAATAAGACATTTTGGAGGATTTCATGGCCGCGCTCCCGAGCATTCGGCGGTTTAATTTCTGCGTCAAATATCGAGCATTGCCTGCAAAGATCGCCGCGCGCGCGCGGCGACCTCCGGGTCGATGTCAACCTGCGGGCTCAACGTTTTTAGGGAACGATAGACCTTCTCCAGGGTGATCTTCTTCATATAGGGGCACAGGCTGCACGGCTGAATAAACTCCGTCTCGGGGAACGCGACGCTCAGGTTGCCGGCCATCGTGCACTCGGTAATAAGCGCGACCTTTTTCGGCGAATTCTCGGCGATATAGCGGTGCAATTGGGAGGTCGACCCGATGCTATCGGCGACGTCCTGCACCTCTTTTCGGCACTCCGGGTGCACCAACACCTCAATGCCCGGGTGCGCCGCCCGCAGCGCGGCCATATCGGAGGGGCGAAACTCATCGTGGACGATGCACATACCATCCCACCCGATGATCTCGACGTCCGTCTGTGAGGCCACGTATTTTCCCAGGTGCCCGTCCGGCACAAAGATCACCCGGGGCACGCCCAGCGCCTCCACCACCTTCACCGCGTTCGACGAGGTGCAGCAAATGTCGCACTCCGCTTTGACCGCCGCCGACGTGTTCACATAGGTAACCACCGGCACGCCGGGGTGCGCTTTGCGCAAATCCCGCACGTCCTGCGCGGTGATCGACTCCGCCAGCGAACACCCGGCCTCCGGGTCCGGAATCAGCACCACCTGCTCCGGGTTAAGCACCTTCGAGGTCTCGGCCATAAAGTGCACCCCGCACATCACCAGCACATCCGCCGACGACTCCGCCGCCTCGCGCGCCAACTGCAGCGAATCACCGGTCACGTCGCTGATGCACCAGAATAGCTCGGGCGCCTGATAATTATGCGCCAGAATCGCCGCATTTTTCTCTTTCTTTAGCCGATTGATCGCCACGATAAGCGGCGCATAGAGCTGCCACTCGGCCTCGGTCACCAGATGACTCACCTTTGGATAAAGGTGCTCGGTAGCGCGCGCTACCTCGGGCGTATATTCGAGAGATTCTTCCACTGAAATATCTAGCATAATTGAAACTCGCACGAGCAATGAATGGGCACAAAAACACGTCGCGGCTTAAGCCGCTCGCCCGATCTATATACGAGTCTCAAACAAATGGGATGCTTAAAGTCATATTTTAGTAAAATCTCTATCTTGGCGTAATTCTTGCGTAATAAATCGCGCCGCGCGCAGGATTCGCGGCGAGAAGATTTCGCATTAACGCCGACAAATTAGATGTACCGATGGGTGACGATTCGCCATGAAAAACACGCCCCACGCTGAGCACTCCGTCCAATTTTCCCTTGAGTGGACCGCCGCGCTGGCCTGCTTCGTCGTCGCAGGAATCACCGGGACGGCCTTTCGTCTGGCAGCCGCCGGCTTCGAGCCCCTGAGCGGGCTAAACCTCGGCTACGTGCGAAACGCTCACTCCCACCTGATGCTCTTCTCCTGGGCCACCCCGCCGCTGATGATCCTGATGGCCCAGCGCCTGGCGCTGAAGTCGACCCAGGGGGGCGCGAAAAATTTTCGCGCCAGAACGTTCCGACGCATCATTCGCGCGGCCATCATGATCGGGGTGCTCACCTTCGTCCCATTCCTGATCTCCGGGTATACCAGCACCAAGATCGGGCCGATCTCATTGCCGCTCACGATCATCTTCTCCACCCTGGGCATGTTCGTCTGGTACGCCTTCTCGCTGGCGTATTGGCGCGCGCGAGAAGGCCTGGCGCGCGACAGCGTGTGGCGGCTGTGGGATTGGGCGAACGCGTTCTTGTGCCTGAGCACCCTGGGCGCCTGGGCGCGCGGCGCGTTCATCGGCATGAAGGTCACCGACGCGCGCCTGACCCACGGCTCCATTCAATTCTTCGTCATCACCTTCTCATTCGGCTGGCTCACCCTGGGCATGCTGGGCGAATTTCACCGGCGCCGAAACACCCAGCCGGGGCGCGCCGCCGACCTCGGGACCGCGCTGCTAGCCGCCGGCATCCCGCTCATCTTCATCAGCGCGCAGACCGCCCAGATCCCCTCAATACTCAGCGCCTGCGGCCACCTCAGCGCGCTCGCCGTTGGCGTGGGGCTGAGCCTACACCTATATACGCTCCGAGAAAGCGGCGGCATCCGTTGGCGAAACCCGAGCATCATCGCCCTCATCTTCGTGGCCGGCGCGATGCTTATCTCGGCGGTCCCGCCTATCTTGAACTGGGCCAATACCACCGGCCTGCGCCTTATCTTCGTCCATCTCCTGCTCTTGGGCGTAGTCACGATGGGCCTGCTCGAAGTTTATCCCCGAGCAACGCCCATCAAAGCGCGCGGGCTGATGCCAGCCGCCATCCTCATCTTGCTCGCCACGATGCTCCCCACAACGGGACTATGGCCGCGCGCGCTCTACACCCCCTGGACCTTCTATTTTGTCGCGCTCGGGAGCACGGCTCCGTGGCTCGGGGGAACTTGGATACTGATGGAGAGCTATCGACTTTCTGCAATTAAGGAAGCTCGACCATCTCCAGAGCAGACTGCCCGTTGACGCCGTACACGATCCACCGTCCGTCCGATGAGATATCGATATCCTTCGTGGCAAAGCCGTCAATGAGGGTCTCTCGGGTACTCGACGCGATCTCAACAATCTCAATGCCTCGTCTTGAACTAACGACGAGTCGCTCACCGTCGGGAAGCCAATCCACCGAGGTCAAATAGCTCATATCACCGCTGATCACCTCACGGTTATTGCCGCCGTCGGCGTCCATCACCATCACTCGCTCCTCCGAATAATAGGCGATCTGAGTTCCATCCGGCGAATAACGCGCCGCCTCTCCGCTATCATTGAGTTGGACCGCGTTCTCGGACGCATCTATCGGCTCGATGCTGATCCCGTCATCGGACCCAAGTAGCATCTTCGCATCGGGCGACACATCGAGATTATCGCCACTAAAATTCCTAAAGAGAACAACGGGTGCGCTGTCTTCCAACTTTATTTGGCTGACCCCGAAGTGATTATTGGCATAAAAAATACTCTCGCCGTCCGGGGCCCAGGCCGGCGTCCCAAAGACGTCTGGGTCCTCGGCCAAGACCTCAATAAGGGTCCCATCAGTGTTGAATAGAACGACTGCATAGTCCCCTAATTGTTCATCGTCGTAATGATAGATCCCGAGCAATTTCGAGCCGTCGGGCGAGAAGCGACTGCCGGTGATTTCCCCTCCCTCGACATTGATCTCGCGAATTGCTGGCCCATCTATTTGCGCGGTATCCGATTGCCCAGCATCTTCTTCTCGGACCTCCTTATCTCCCGCATCAACTGCCTCTGTAGGTGCATCACTGCCATCAGAATCTCCGCAGGCGACCCCAAAGCTGGCACAGACCAATAGACTTAAAGTAATCAAAACCGCTCGACGCATTTAACACTCCACGCTACCAAAAAAATATTCGGTCATTGGATATCACGAAATATAGCCTGCTCATTTTTTCGCTGACCGAAAACAGAAAGTTAACCAGTTTGAGCCGACTCTTTGCCGATATTAGACAGACTCAACGGACGATTATTCAAACGCCCTATCTCAATCGTCTCGACGCCCAACTGAAACACAACGAGATCCAATCCGCGGTGAAAGAACGACCTCGCCTCTTTAGAGCTCAACGCCTCCGTTCCATCCCAGAGCGGAATCTTTGCGGCATCGGCGGGCACGCGGAGTCACGTCCCACAAAAAGTCGCCTCAACCCGCTCCTCATCCCTCGGCGGCCGCGCAAACGCCTCATCCGACGGGGCATAATCAAACGGCCGGGCGAGCACCTCGACCAACTGATGAAAGGGCGCGAAATCCCCGCGGCTCACCGCCGCCTCAATCACCGCCTCGACCTGATGATTGCGCGGAATAAACACCGGATTCTCGGCGCGCATCGACGCGAGTCGCTCGGCGTCCGTCCCATCTTCTTCGGTCATCCGCGCGCGCCATCGCTCAACCCAGGCATCAAACTCACTCGGAAGCCCGCCGAATTTCGCGAGGGCCTCGGCGCGGGCGTCAGGCGCATCCTCGCCCAGCAATTCCGTCAGGCGAACGAACGTCAGGGTATAATCAGAGTTCGTCTCGAACATCAGCTCGAGCAGATCTTCGATGAGCGCCCAGTCTTCGTCATTCTGCGTCTCACATAGGGTCGCCAGCCCGAGCTTTCGGCCCATGCCTCGGCTATAGGCGACCCGAAACATCTCCGGCATCTCGTCGATCACCGCCTGCGCGGCGTCCCAAGCCGCGTCGCCCGCCTCGGTCGCCCCGAGCAGCGCCTGCGCCAACCGTGAGACATTCCACTGTGCGATGCGCGGCTGATTTCCGTAGGCGTAGCGCCCCTGGCGGTCGATGGAGCTATAGACCGTGGCGGGGTCATACTCGTTCATAAACGCGCAGGGGCCATAGTCGATAGTCTCACCCGAGAGCAGCATATTATCGGTATTCATCACCCCGTGGATAAAGCCAACAAGTTGCCATTTTGCCACGAGCTCAGATTGGCGCTCGGCCACGGCGCGCAACAAGGCCAACAGCGAGGCTTCGGCGAGCACGCCGTCCACACGGTGAAGAACCTCGAGGTCTGGGTAGTGGCGCTCGAGCACATATTCGGCGAGCGTGCGAATCGCGTCGCCGTCACCTTGGGAGGCAAAATATTGGAAGGTTCCGATGCGGATATGACTTTGGGCGACCCGCACAATCACCCCGCCCGGCTCGACGCCTCGGCGCCGCACCGACTCGCCGGTGGTCGCCGCCATCAAGGCGCGCGAGGTCGGGATTGCGAGCGCCTGCATCGCCTCACTCACGACATATTCACGCAGCACCGGCCCGAGCGGCGCGCGCCCATCACCGCCGCGCGAATACGGCGTTCTCCCCGACCCTTTAAGCTGCAAGTCAAAGCGCTCGCCATCTTGGTCGAGCAGCTCGCCGAGCAGCACCGCGCGCCCATCCCCGAGCTGCCCCGCCCAATTACCAAATTGGTGGCCGCCGTAGACGGTCGCGATGGGATCCGCCCCCTCCAAGAGCTTATTGCCGACGGCAAAGGCCGCGCCCTCGTCGGACTTAAGCCACGCGACGTCGAAGCCGAGCTGCTCGGCCAACGCATCGTTGACGCGAATCACCTCGGGAGAGGCGACCGGCTCCGGGTTCACGCGCGAATAGAAGCGCTCGGGGAGCGCGGCGTAGGTATTGTCGAATCGTAGGGTCATAGCTTTTCAACCGAGTAGTGATGTTGTTCCGAACGGCGACTTTCGAGGTCCGACCTCGCACCGACACGACGGTCTTGCAACCGAACCTCTTAATTCAAGCGTTGAGTAGCCATCCACATTTCAGTCCAAGATCTCAGCGCCGTAGGTAAACCCGAGCGAAACGGTCGCGAAATGCAGCCAATTGGATACATAGCCGTCGCCGAAATCGTCGTCGTCCTTGCTCGTTCCCTCTCCGCCGCCCGCCAGATAACGCAGGTTCACGAATCCACTGATCTCCTCGGTGAGCGGGCGTCCCACGCGAAGACTCGCGTCCAGGATTGCGCCGGTCACATCGGAATCGCCGCCATTAATATATTTGATCGGCGCATAAAAACCGGTCGCGTCAAAGCTCCACCAGAACTTCTCTGCCAGCGGAAGACGGGCGCGAAGCTTAAGCAAAGGTACCGGGCCTACGTTGCGATTGCTTCGAAACAGTTGTCCGTCGGCTGACTTAAAATCAATGGTCGCGTTTCGAAGCTGCAAGGCCGCGCCAATCGCCAATTCGCGCTCCGAGCCCTCGAGGAAGTCGTAGAGATAGCCGACGCGGTAAAACGGAAACCCGTAGCGCAACTCCATCGGCGTGCCCTCCGGAAAGGTCACGTCATCGACCCGCACGTCCCGGCGCAGCACGACCTCGGTGTTGATCTCAAGTGGTTGGTATAAAAAGATAAATTTATGACGACCCTTAAAATCAAACTCGGCCTGCAAGCGCATAAATTGGTAGAGGTTGTCCTGGCCACCCTCGTCAACATAGTCGAAGTCGGTGCCCGCTTTGCTAAATTGGACCGAGTGGGCCATGGGGCTCAAAAACCCAAGCTCTCCCGAGATCAACAGTCGACTGCTCGGCGCCCCCGTATCCGCAACTTCTTGCGTTTGCGCCGCCGCAATTGAAGATGTCAGCAAGAGCGGCACGGCCAACAATAAGACGAGAAAATCGCGACGTAATCTCAACATTTAAGCTCCCAAAATTAGATAGTCTTTATCAACGCTATCGACACAGCCCTTTAGATGTAAGCAGAGCAGAAAGCGTTTCGAGAAAAAGCAATTGATTTCCTCGCACTCGGTTCACGCGGCGCGAGATGCCCCCGCACTTCACTGGAAATTCTCGCGCATCGGCGCAATGATGACGCGATAATTCGAACGCGTCCTCCACCAAGAGAGCCAAGCCATGCACTCCCCAGACAACCCCATCGAAGATTGCCCCGAAGGCTGCCGCATCTTTTTCTACGCCCGCCCGCGCGCAAGTCGCACCAAAATCGCAGGGCTGCACGGCGGTCGCGTCAAGATCCAGATCTCCGCGCCTCCGGTCGACGGGGCCGCCAATGACGAGGTCATCGCGTTTTTATCCAAAAAACTCGGCCTTCGAAAGTCCGATATCGAGCTGGCTTCGGGCGACTCGGGCAAGCGAAAGACCATTATCGCCCACGGCATCGACGCCGCGCAGGCCAAAGAAAAACTTGGGCTCAAATGACCCTCACCGAACATTCAAAAAACAATTAATTCCGGGAACTTGGCCGGCATAAGCTTAAACAGGCCCCAGGCCGGCGTGGTCAAACCTCGGGGTTTTGAGAAATAATGACGGGACGAGTTTACTTATGTCTCGCAGCACGTACTATTAAACTCGACAATATTTATACCAATTTACTTAAGAGGACCTCTCCATGAGCTGGCAACCCTGTCCCGATCCCAAGCTTGGCGACCGCGGTTCGACCGAAGCCATTGAAACCCTCATCGTGCCGCGCGCGGTCGACCTCGGCGAGATGGTCGTGCGCCGGGCGTTGCCCTCGCGCAAGCGTCAGATGGTCGGCCCCTTTATCTTCTTTGACCAGATGGGCCCCGCCGAATTCTTGACCGATCAGGGCATCGATGTGCGCCCGCACCCGCATATCAACCTGTCGACCCTGACTTACCTCTTTGAGGGTGAGATCCTGCACCGCGACAGCCTGGGCACCGAGCAGGCGATCAAGCCGGGCGCGGTCAACTGGATGCGCGCTGCCCGCGGCATCGTCCACTCCGAGCGCACCCGCGAGGAGCTGCGCGAATCCGGGCAAAACCTCTTCGGCATCCAGACCTGGCTCGCCCTGCCTCAGTCCGAAGAAGAAGGCGACCCGGGCTTCTTGCACCACGAAGCCGACACCCTGCCGATCGTCGACGCCGAGGGCATCAACGCCAGGATTATCGCCGGCGAGGCCTTCGGCAAAAAGTCACCGGTCAAGACGGCCTCTGAGTCGCTCTACGCCGATGTCCAACTCGAGGCCGGCGCCCGCGCGCCTATCGCGCCCACCTACGACGAGCGCGCCCTCTACACGATCGCCGGCACCATCGAAGTCGGCGGCGACAGCTATGAGCCGGGCCAACTCCTCATCCTGCACCCCGGCGATAATATCACCGTCACCGCCCGCACCGCCGCGCGCTTTATGCTCTTCGGCGGCGCCCCGATGGACGGCCCCCGCTATATCTGGTGGAACTTCGTCTCATCTCGCCCCGAGCGCATCGAGCAGGCCAAAGAAGAATGGGCCAACGGCATCTTCGACACGGTGCCCGGCGATGAAGAGGACTTTATCCCGCTGCCCGAAGATATCGGAAAACCCAGACGCGCCACCGGTGCGGTCAATTACCCCTGAGCAGGCAAAAAGAGAAAGGCCCGGAACTCTCGGTGAGAGTTGCGGGCCTTTCTCGAAACCGCCGGCTCGCTAAGAAGCCTGCGAGCTAAAATCACACTTCCAAAAATTGGCGCAACCGCTCGATGATCACGTCGAGCGCGATCGAGTTATTGCCACCCTCCGGGATGATCAGATCCGCCCAGCGCTTCGACGGCTCCACGAACTCCAGGTGCATCGGGCGCACCGTCTCGTAATATTGCTCCCGGATGGACTCAAAATCGCGCCCACGCTCACGGATATCGCGGCGAATCCGGCGGAACGCCCGGATATCGGCGTCGGTGTCGACAAAGAGCTTGATATCAAACGCCTCGCGCAGCTCGGGCAGCGCGAAGATCAAGATCCCCTCGACGATGACCACCGGCAGCGGGTCGATCGCCACGGTCTCTTTAAACCGCGTGTGCTGGGTGAAATCGTATTGGGGCGCCTCGATCGATTTACCCGCTTTCAGCGCCTGCAGATGCTCCACCAACAGCTCGTTGTCGAGGCTGTGGGGGTGGTCAAAATTACCCTTGCCGCGCTCCTCGAAGGGGATGTCGCTCTGGTCGTGATAATACCAATCGTGCTGAATCGACACGCTCTTGCTGCCCAGCCCGGCCTGGACCTTGCGCGCCAGCGTTGTCTTCCCCGACCCGGTGCCGCCCGCGATACCGACGATAATGGGAAGTTCGAGTGATGGCTTAAGATTGACTGTCATGATGAACTCCCTGGCGATACAAAACGCGCATTCGCGCACGCGGTAAAATTTATTTCCTCAACCCTTGGGCGAACTTCGCCGAACTCCGTGTTTATGTCAACGCTATCCGTCAAATGGGACGCTATAAAGCCGATAACCTCCCAAAGAATTGGGGCGCGGCCCCCTGAGCCTAAGCCCGCTGCTGTTTTCAGCGCGACCTGCAGTATATGGTGTCCTTAATTCGCCTCTTTTTTGGAGCTCCCGCATGAACGTCCCATCCGCCACCAGCCTCTTGCAAGAATTCGACGCCCTCCACCACGACGGGCGCATGCGACGCATCGGGCAACTCGCCCAGCAATTTCGGCAGCGCCCTGAGCTCGACCGGCTTATCTCAGAATTGGAGGCCGGTGAGACCTTTGAGGCTTATCTAGCGGTTCACCTCGCCGCGTTAACCGGGCGCGCGGAGCCGCTGATGCGGGCGCTCGCGTCGGACTCCGTGCTCGTAAAAGAGACCGCGGCGAAGGCGCTGCCGAAGATAGGCGCAGACAAAGATACGCTGCTAGATGCCTACACACGCAGCGTGCCGGCGCTTCGGCGCAGCCTGCGCCGGCATATAATTCGCCACGGGCGATCCGCCGCGGCAGAGGCGCTCTTCGCGCGCGTGCTCGCCGAAGAGGGCCCGTTCCCGGCTGTTGGCTTGCTCTCCGCGTGTGGGCAGCAGACGGTGAAAGACGCCCTGGCCCAATACGGTTATGCGGTCCAGAACTGGCGGCAATTGGCCGTGCGACACCCGGGCGTCGTTCTCGCATTATTTCGCCAACGCCTTGAGGCGGCAAGCCCGCAGGAGCGGCGCTTTGTCTGGACCCGCTACCGGGGCGCGGTGGAGCATCTCTATCTGGATCACGCCCAGGAGATCGCTCGACTCGCCCTCGAATTCGGCCCTACCGACCAGCTTCCCGGTGTCATCCGAAAAATCCTCGGCGGACTGGCGCGACGCGCGCCCCAACTCACCTTCGAAATCGTCACGAGCCCGGCGAATTATGCGGCGCTTCAGCAGCAGGGGATTCCGCGCGAATTGCTGGCCAATATCCGCGAGATGACGCCGGAGCACCGGCGCGCATTCGCCCGCATCCTCACCCACGCGCCGACCCACCTTGCCGCCCTGCTCGGCGCGCTACCTCCAGCCGAGCGGGGCGATTTATTTGCCCATGCGCGCGCCGAGACCGATGCAGCACGCGCCCCCTGGAACGAGGCGCTTCTCGAAGTCCTCCCCCACCCCACGCGCCACGCCGAGGCGCGACGTATTTTGGCGCGCGAAGATATCCGCGCCGATCGGCTGCGCGGGCGCAGGCTTTCGGCCTATCTGCCGTTTGACGAGGCGCGCCCGCTTCTGGAAGAAGCCGCGCGCTCTCCGGATGCCGAGGAGCGCGCGGCAGCGCTGCACGCGCTGACGCACTGCGCCGGCCTTAATCGGCGCGGAATCGGACCTGCGATTGCCTTCTGCCAGAAGATCGAAAATGACCAGGACCCGGTGCGCCTGGCCGTCTATCAGGCCTTGCCAAAATGCCCGCCCAACGCCTTCATGGATGCCCAGGCGGACGACCTTTTTCGATTGCTGGGCTACGCCTTTGACGCGCGCGACACCTCCTGGCAGACACGCGCCTGCATCGAAAAACTGTCGATCTCGCTGCTTCAGGCCCACGCCACGCGCCCCAATAGTCAACTCTTTTCGGTCGCCCTCAACCTCATCAAGGCGCTCGCCAAACAATCAACGCACCTGTGGCTCGAGCTGGAGCACCGCCTGCCGCGCGGCGCCGAAAAGCCGCTCATCGACGCCCTGGAGCCACACCTAAGGGACGCGACGCAGCGCGAGGACTACGCCCTGCTCTTTCTCTTCGCGCGCGCGCTGGGCCGACGCGCCTGGGACGCCGAGATCATCCAATCATTATTAAAAAGGGCCACCCGCGCAAAACCCGACCCCATCGCCCACACGGCCATCGACCTCTGGCTCGCCTCGCCCCAGACGCGCGACGCCCGCGTGGTGGCGCTGCTCGCGCGCGACTCCAGTAATATCAGGCTCAACGCGGTATTCGCGCACGTCCATCGGCGCCGCCAGGATCTGCTCGACCCGCACCTCAAACGACGCCCCATCCTGGGTCGGCTGATGTCCGGAAAGACCGTGTATCTGCTCCCTGCGCGTGATGGGTTCTTCCGCTGGTTGCCCCGCCAGCAACGCGCGTTTCGTGACCTGATCGACGCGGTCATCAATGACACCGGCGCCACGACCTGGACACGCTCGCACTTGATGCGGGTTCGAGCCGCCCTGCCTATTTCTCGTCTCGAAGAGTTCGTCGGCTGGACTCAGTCCGCGGAGATCATCATCGCCGAGGCCGCGCTGCACAGCGCCTCGCGCCTCGACCGCCCCGCCCACGCGGCCGCCTTGCTATGCGAGCATTTGCAGTCCAGCCGCGCGCGGGTCGCGATCTATTCGATGACCCGCCCGGCGAATTATATGGCGCCGGCCGACCTGCACGGCGTCCTCACTGATATCCTCGGACGCGAGCACCTCAAGATCACCGTCCTGAAGGAGACGATGCGACTGCTCTCGCGCTTTCCAAGCCCCGACAATATCGCGTTGCTCTTCGAATACGCCCGGCACGATGCGTTGCACGTGGACGTGAAGATCGCATGCGGCGGAGCCGCGCGTGGCCTGCTTCACCTCGAGCAAGCATGGCAAATCCTTGAGCGCCTGGCCGCCGATGAGAATCCCCATGTCGTGTTGAGCCTCCTCAACGAAGACGTGAATCGTTTCTCGGCGAGTGACGCGGCGCGCTACCTCGGCCTCGTCGCCCGGGCTGGCGGGCACGCCGACCCGCTCGTTCGCGCCGGCGTGAGCGCGGCGCTGGGCCGATGGGCGCGGGTGGACCCGCCCAAAGTCGCCACCATCTGCGCCGCATATATCACGGACCTCGACGCCACCAACTGGACTCAGGCGCTGCAAAGCCTGTGGTCGGCGGTGCAGCACGGCGACGTGCAGGACACGGTGATCGCCGCCGCACAATCCCTGCTGGAGCGCCCCATCGACGACCAGCCCGAGGCGCGCGACGGCCGGGACCTCCCCGCGCGCCAACGCCTCGCGGCGCTGGTCGGCCGACTCACCCCCGGCCACGCAAAAGAGGCCGCGCGGCTTCGCCCCCTGCTGATGCGCCTCGACACCGACCTGGCCCAGGACCCCACGCTGTTGGCGCTGCGCATCGCGCTACGCCTCAACGCGACCCGATGGCCGCACCCCCAACTCGCCCACGACGACCTGCGCCACCTCGTCGACGACCTGCGCGACACCTGGATTCCCCCCACCGAGCTAAGCCGCCGGCTCGCCCTGCACCTGACAAGCGAGCGCGTCGCCCCCAACGAATCGGCCCTGCGCGCGCTCAGCCTTGAGCTAGGCGAGGCCGCGTCCCCAGGCCTTCGCCTCTTGGGCGTCAGCCTGCTGTCGGTCCTCGGCCCCCGGCTTAGCTGGCCCGAAGAGCTCGTCACCGCGCTTTGTAAATTGCGCCGCGACGCCGACGTGGGCGTGCGGGCGGCGGCCTGTGAGATCTTCGTTTTTGACGAGAGACGCTGACGGCCGCGATTAATGGGGCTCCCGAGGCTATCTGCACCCTGGCTGCGTCTGTTCCCGCAACGCCTGCAGCCAGGGTCAACCCCCACCGCAATTGTTTTTATGACGCCTGCAGCCAGGGTCAACCCCCACCGCAACCGCTCCGGCGACGCCTGCAGCCGGGGTCAACCCCCACCGCAACCGTTCCGGCGGCGCCTGCAGCCGGGGTCGCCCCCCACCGCAACCGTTCTAGAGACCCGCGCGGCCCACCTGGGCCGTCGACTCATTGCCCTGACCAGGCCTCCTCCTCCTGCCCTGAGCCCCCTGCGCGACCTGAGTTGAGCCGCGATTTATATATTGCTAGTCTCGCGGCATATTTTGGACTCAATTTTCGCTGATACGACGTGACGATAAATAGACGGTGATGGATACGAAGTTCGAGAGCCGGCTGGACAGACGACACGACGAGGCGATGCCAGCGCATCGGCCAGGAAGTGGCAACGCGGCCCAGCTCGTCCTCGACGCAGCAGACGCACGTCTACTTTTGCTCACACCGTAATAATCTTGAATGGATGCTAAGAGATGAAACAGATGCCCAACAGGTTTTCTTATTTGTTCGTACCGGCTGCGCTCTGCACACTGCTCGCCTGCGGCCCCGACAATGACCAATCAACGCCGTCGACCTGCGCCGACGCTGGGACGTGCCAGGGAGACGCAGTCGATTCCGGTGACCAAACGGCCTCGAGAGGGCTTTGAGGTGCTGGACTGGCGCGACGAGCGGCGGCAGATACAAGCCAAGGAGCTCTTTACCCGAAAGGGATACCTAAAGGCTGCGACCGGGGAGCATCTCGTGTTCGCCCAGGGCACCCAATGCGAGGGGCGTGATAAGCCGATTGACTGCACGACCGAGTGGGTCGACGCCCAGGGAACGGTCGTCAACACATATGAATCCGCGCTGGCGGACGTGCATCCCGCCCACGGCTATGCCTGGCTGATGCATGACCTTCGCGACGTGTGCCCGGAAAACGACGGCGTTCAATTCCCCTACACGTATGCGCCCGAATGGTTCGGCAGCGTCTCCGTCGTTGAGCCAAACGGTGCCCCGGTTTGGAGTCAACGCTCGGTGCACCTGGGCGGATATTTCAATACTGGACCGTCGTGGAGCACACACGGGGTAACGGCCACCCTCGCCTACAACCCCGACAAATACTGCGAGGAACCGTTCGATCCCCCCACCACGCCCGCCGCGACCCTACGCGTCATCGACCCGCTGACGGGCTCCGTTGTCCACAGCGATTCCGGTGTGAATGCCCACCGTCGATACGATTATCGCGGCGGAAAGACGCTGATCGATAACAGTACTGAATTTTTTCTCCGCACCCTGATACTCGACGGGCCCGACCAGAGCGTCGAACTCATCGGCCCAGACCAGGAACGAGGTCTCATCAACTATACGGTGACTCAACGCGACGGATGGCTTCACTTTAACGACGACTCCGAGGACATCATCAGCTACAACCAGGCGGATGGCACGTTCCACCAAACGGATTACGTCGAGGCGTCCGATGGCACCCGCGCCTATTTCTCATTTTGGGGCAAGTGGATGACCTCGCAGTTGTCGTCGGACTCTTATGGACGCAAGTCCTATCGCATCGAGCCAGTGGACGACTCGTCGACGGCTGTGGAGTTGACCGGGACCACGTTGGCGGTTTTCAGCAGCGGCGTGGCGGTACTGGGAGATTCGGTGGGCGATACCCAATCCCTCATCGATCTGAGCACCGGCGACGAGCTCGTGTCGGTCGACGACTACGGGGGTGCTCACAGCCGCGCGGTGTCGCTCGATGGAGCCTTCGGCTTGCTGCACCCGCGGGGCGATGAATTGTGGCTCTACGAGGAGCAGAAGGCGACGCTGCTCTTCGATCGCGTCGATGACACCGACTATTCGTTCGGGGTCAACCCACTGCCAGGAGACTACCGAACGATGATCGTGGAGACCAAGGCGGAGGAAGCGGGAGCGCCTACGGGAGGCCTGGCGGTCGCTACCCACGGCACGCTGCGCTTCGCGGAAGTGGCGCGCTTGTATATTTCGCCCCGCGGCGCCAAAGGGTATTGTAATTCGGTGGTCTCGATCGGCGGCGGGAACTCTGACGACCCCGGCAGCCACTGGCTATACTTCGCGGACATCCCTGACGCGTCCGACCCGGACACCATCACGCTCAACATCGTGCCGGCGGACCTGTCGGCGCCGCCGATCGAACTGGCGACCATGCCCAGAGAGGCGTGCCGCAAGCCGGTCATCGACGTGCGCGGCGAGCGCGTCTACTGGACCGTGGTCCAGTCCGAAAGCGAAACGGACACTCGCCTCTTTGACGATGAGGTGACCGTCTACTCGGCCGAGCTTCCGTAGTCTCAAATAAGAAACAAGGAGCGCGGGCGTCCCCGCCCGCACTGCGAAGCCGGCGTTTGCGCTATCGCGCAAGGCGGGCCGGGAGGCCCGCGCTCCTTAATTCGTCGCGCTAAGCTAGGAGCGCGGGCGTCCCCGCCCGCACTGCAAGGCCGTCGCGCCAAGCATCTTTGCGCTTTCGCGCAAGGCGGGCCGGGAGGCCCGCGCTCCTTTACCCTACTCAATAACCGCCCCCATCCCAAAACCGCTCTTTTTGCTGCTCCCACCAACGCATAATCGACGGCCGAAAGCGCGCATGGTTATGAATACTCGAATATGGCCATTCGAAAGGGTCATCGACCAAGCCAGCCCGAACTGGATTCAGCCAAATATAGCATTGCATATGAAAGAGATGCCGCGCATCGCGGGCAAAGCGGTCAAAAAAGCCCGCCTGCCACAACGCCTCCCCATCCCCGTGAGTTCCCAAGCGCGTTTTGATCTGCTTCGACGTATAGGTCTTCCACGCTTTGACAAGGGTTGATAAGCCAACCGTGGGTCGCTCATAGGTAATATGAACGTGATTGGGCATAACGCACCAATCCAAGAGTCGATAGCGCGAGCCGTCATAGAATTCCCAAGCGTCGATAACGATTTGAGCGTTCTCAGGCTGTCGCAACACACACGCCCCGTACCCACCGTCAAGCAACGCTTCATAGCGCTCCCGACGCTCCGGGTCGCCTTGCGTTGTCTCATTGAGAAGACGCCGCACCACCGAATGAGGCAGCGAATCCGCCAGCCGATACGTCACCATTTGCGGCACGGAGTCACTATCAAAATGCGGCAAATACCCACGGCTATACCACCCTCGAAACACGTCGCCATCCATAGCTGTTTCCCCTGTCGAGTTCGTGAAGTGCGCACGTCTCCGCGCGCATAGCGGTGCATTACCCTAGCGACCCGTCTCAATTTAGGCGAGGATGCAAATAAGAATTTAAGGAGCACAAACGTCCCCGCCCGCACTGCAAGGCCGGCGCGCTAAGCATCTTTGCGCCTTCGCGCAAGGCGGGCCGGGAGGCCCGCGCTCCTTAATCCGTCGCGCTAAGCAAGGAGCGCGGGCGTCCCCGCCCGCACTGCAAGGCCGGCGCACTAAGTATCTTTGCGCCTTCGCGCAAGGCGGGCCGGGAGGCCCGCGCTCCTTAATCCGTCGCGCTAAGCTAGGAGCGCGGGCGTCCCCGCCCGCACTGCAAGGCCTTCGCGCAAGGCGGGCCGGGAGGCCCGCGCTCCTCTATCCGTCACGCCCCGCCACCCGCTGACTCCCCAGTCACAAAAAACCGCGTCTTGACAGTAATTTAGCTGGACCACTAGATCAGCGCTCCACTCCAATAAGTGGTGGAGTAGGTCCTATAATTTGCGCGGAGACGCCAACATGAGTGCAGCAGCCGAAGAGTCCCATAAACATAAGAAGCCAAAGAGGCCGACCGCCGCGTTTTACGACGTCGACGGCACGCTGATTTCGACCAATGTCGTGCACGCCTACGCGTATTACGCGATGAACTCGCCGATGATGAGCAAGAAGTTGAGCAAGACGGCGGGGCTTTTGGCGAGCTTGCCGGCGTATTGGCTGGCCGACAAATTCGACCGACGCCTCTTTAACGTGCATTTTTATAAGAATTACGCCGGGTTCTCCGAAGATCGTCTCGTCGTTCTGGGCGAAGAGATCTTTGAGAATGTCATTCGCCCCAATATCTTTGAGGGTGCGCGCTCGCTCGTGGCCAAGTCCAAGGAGCAGGGGCACCGGCAGGTGCTGATCACCGGGGCGATTGACGTCATCACCGCCCCGCTGGCGGACTTTTTGGGCGTGGATGACTTCGTGGCAAACCGCCTCGAGATGAAGGACGGCATCGCGACCGGGCGCCTGCTCAAGCCGGTGCTCGCCGGCGCGTCGAAGGCGCTGTGGGTGCGCCAATACGGCGAGAAACACGGGCTGGATTTGGACGGCTCCTTTGCCTATGCCGACAGCGGCTCCGACATCCCGCTGCTCTCGGTCGTCGGGCACCCCTGCGCGGTCAACCCGGACTTTCGCATGCGCACCAACGCGCGCGCCTACGATTGGCCGATCTTAAATCTAAAATAGTTTTTATCTGCGATACGATTTCAGTCGACCTGAGTTTCAGGTCGGCTTTTCCGCATCTTTTTCACCCGATTGAAGGCGCCCATACACGCGCGCATCCGTCGGAACACTGAATTATCCGAGTTCGATATTATGGCTGAGAATCCCAAAACCGTCGTCTATCTCACCGAAGATTCCGCCCCCCGCTATCTTCACTATGGCGAAGACTTCATCACCCATAAATTCCCGGCAGGCACCCGCGCGCTATACCCGAACCCGCCGATGAAGGAGATCAAGAACCGCGGGGCGGCGATTCGCTACGCGCTCAACCACCCCGAGGGCGGCGCCAAGCCGCTGTACGCGCAGCTTAAGCCGGGCATGAAGGTCGCCATCGCCATCGACGACATCAGCGTGCCGCTGCCGCCGATGAAGACCCCGGATATCCGCCAGGAGGTGCTCGAAATCGTCACCGAGATCCTGGAGGACCACGGCGTCGAGGACATCCAGATGTTCATGGCGCTGGCGCTGCACCGGCGCATGACGCCCGAGGAGATCAAGCGCTCGGTGGGCCCCAAGGTCTTCAACAAATATTACCCCGACCGCCTGGACAATATGGACGCCGAGGACACCGAGAATATGGTGCACCTGGGAAAGACCTCCCAGGGCGAGGACGTCCAGGTCTACCGCCCGGCGGCCGAGAGCGACCTGCTCATCTACGTCAACGTGAACTACGTGCCGATGAACGGCGGCTATAAATCGATCGGCACCGGCATGGCCGGCTACCAGTCGATCCAGCATCACCATAACCCCGAGACCATCGCCAAATCCGACTCCTATATGGACCCGGAGAACTCGGCGCTCTACGACAGCAACACCCGCATGGGCATGCTGGTCAACGAGCACCTGAACGTCTTCCATATCGAGACGGCGCTCAATAACCGGATGTACGACGAGAACCTCGACTTTTTGGCGCGCAACGAAGACAACTGGTCCAGCGCGGACCACCTGAAATTCAACACCTTCAAATGGGCGCTGAGCAAGGCGCCGCGCGCTGCCAAGCGCGCCCTCTTCCACAAGGTCCCCGCCCCCTACGGCCTGCTCGGCGTGTTCGCCGGCGAGACCGAAGCGGTGCACGAGAAGACCCTGGAGAAGTGCTGGCAGCAGCACCTGGTCGAGGTCGAGGGGCAATCCGACGTCGTCGTCTACGGCATCCCGTTTGAGAGCCCGTATAACGTCAACTCGATCCTCAACCCCCTGCTCGTCCGCATCATGGCGCTGGGGTATTTCCACAATATGTACCGCGGAAAACCGCTGGTCAAAAAGGGCGGCACGCTCATCGTGACCCATCCCTGCTACGACGAGTTCGACCCGGACCATCACCCCAGCTATATCGAATTCTTCAACCGTTGCCTGCCCGAGACCCGCGATTCGCACAAGCTCGCGCACAAATACGAGAAGGAATTCGCCAATAACCCCAGCTATATCGAGATGTTCCGAAACGGCAACGCCTACCACGGCGTGCACCCCTTCTATATGTGGTATTGGTGCGAGAACGGCCAAAATCACGTGGGACGTGTCATCGTCGTGGGCGCCGAGAACGAGCATGTGCCGGAGCGCCTGGGCTGGGAGCGCGCCGAGACGATGGACGAGGCGCTCGAGATGGCCCGCGACACGCACGGCCGGGATATGGATATCACGCTGGTTAACCACCCGCCCTTTGTGATCGCCGACGTAAAATAAGCAGTCGATAATTTTAGCGACACCCCAGAAGCACCCGCGAGAATTGCCTCGCGGGACAGACCCGAGCCCAGCGGCTCAACGCCAGGAAGACGTGATGTCAAACGAGCAAGATACCCAGCATGTGAATCACTCCATGTCCAACGGACAGATTCTCAACGGACAAGACCTCAACGGACAAGCCGCCGCGAGCATCGCGACGGCCCCGACCGACGTCGAGTGGTCGGTCTCCGAGACGCTCTCGGGGCGAAAGATCCTGCTCAGCGGCGTCACCGGCTTTCTGGGCAAGGCGTTCCTGTCGATGCTTTTGCGCTACCACCCGGATATCGACCAGGTCTATGTGCTGATCCGCGCGCGCAAGACCATGAGCGCCGAGGAGCGCTTCTTCCAGCAGGTCGTCAACAACTCGGTGATGGACCCGCTGCGCGAGATCTATGAAGACGGCTATATCGACTTCATGAGCGAGAAATGCACCCCGCTGGCCGGCGATATTACCGAGGAATTCCTGGGACTTGGCGAGCCCGTGGCGCGCGAGCTGTCGGCGAACCTCGACGTGTTCGTGAACTCGGCCGGGTTGACCAACTTCAACCCGAACCTGGAGAGCGCGCTGCGCATCAACACGTTGAGCCAATTCAATATGCTCAACTTCCTGGACCTCGGCGGGCGCAAAGCCTCCTATATGCACGTGTCGACCTGCTTTGTGGCGGGCAATCGAAGCGGCAAAATCCCCGAGATCATGCCCGGTCCGACCGTCTACCCGAATTATGACGAGTTGGAGGTCCCCTACGACCACGCCCGCGAGATCGAAGACTGCCGCTCGATGATCGAGCACGCCAAGCAATTGGCCAACGACCAGGAGCATCAGGTCGAGTTCGCCCACCAGGCCCGCGAGGTGTTGCGCAAGAAAAACATCGACCCGAACCACCCGGTTCAGCTCCAAAAAGAGGTCGAAAAGATCCGCGACCGCTGGCTGACCAAGCGCCTGTCGAACGAAGGCCGCCAGCGCGCGTCTTTCTGGGGCTGGCCCAATATCTATACCTATACCAAGTCGATGGGCGAGCGCGTTTTGGCGAGCGTCAAAGACGAGTATAACCTGACGATTTTCCGCCCCGCGATTATCGAGAGCGCCCTGGAATACCCGAGCGTGGGCTGGAACGAAGGCGTCAACACCAGCGCCCCGCTGGCCTTCTTGATGTCGAAGGGGCACCGCTATGTGCCGACTCAGCGCGGCATTAACCTCGACGTGATCCCGGTGGACTTCTGCGCTGGCTCGATGATCGCGGCCTGCGCCGCGCTGCTGCACAAACGCCAGGCCGACGTGTACCACTCCGGCTCGGGCCACCTGAACCCGGCCTCGGTTGAGCGCATCGTTGAGCTGACCAACCTGGGGCTTCGAAAGCTCAACGGCACCAAGAAAATGCCGGCCTGGAAGAAGCTCGCGCTCAACTCCATGGACAGCGTCCCGGTGGGCACCAAGCAGTTTAACCGCAGCTCCGCGCCGGGCATCAAGCGCGCGGTCGGCGGGATTCGCGGCCTGCTCAAAAAGGTCCCTACCAAGCACCTGGGCGGCCTGGGACAGACCATCAAGGCGGTCGACAAAGGCTTAAAGACCGCCGAGACCATGACCGGCCTGACCGAGATGGTCTTCGAGATGATGATCCCGTTCACCCACGATAACGCGTTTCATTTCCAGACCGAGAGCATCCCGAAGATGGTCGCCGGCCTGCCGGCCTCCGAGCAGCGTCGCTACGGCTCGCCGGTGGAAGACCTCGACTGGCGCCACTATTGGATGGATGTGCATATCCCGGGGCTCGCCAAGCACTCGTTCCCCGAGCTGGAAGACAAATTTAAGCCGCGCAAGACAAAGCATTATACCTACGACGACCTGCTGGAGCTCTTCGACTCGAGCACCGAGAATTTCGCCGGCCGGGTCGCGCTGCAACACCATGTCGGCGACGGCATCACCGAGCGCTATACCTACCGCGACCTGAAGCTGGGCGCTGAGCGCGCCGCGGCCTATCTCAAAGATTGTGGCATCGGCCAGCACGCGCCGGTGCTCATCGCCAGTGAGAACCGCCCGCAGTGGGGCATCAGTTATTTCGGCATCCTCAAGGCCGGCGGCGTCGCCGTGCCGGTGGACGCCGACTCGACCCCCGAGCAATTGGCGAACCTGCTGCAATCCTGCGGCGCCCAGGCCATTATCCTGAGCGAATCGGTGCGCGAGCGCGTGGCCGAAGAGCTCGTAGAGCTGCTGGCCGCGCAGAACTTCTCGACCCGCTTTATCGGCTTCGACGAACTCTTCGGCGCCCCGCTGCTCGAGCTTGCCGCGGACGGCGGCGAGCCGATGAACGCGCTGACCGCGCAGAATAGCGAGATCGCGCGCGCCGCAGCCGAGGGCCAGCCCCTGGCAAGCCTCATCTACACCTCGGGCACCACCGGCACGCCCAAGGGCGTGATGCTGACGCACCAGAACTTCACGAACCTGCTCTCGGGGCTCAACTCCACGTTTAGCATCGACGAGCGCGACGGCTTCTTGAGCGTTCTGCCGCTGCACCACACCTTCGAATTCGCCTGCGGGTTCTTGCTGCCCATCTCGCGCGGCGCGGCCATCACCTATATCGACGAGCTCAGCGGCGAGGAGATCAACTCCGCGCTGGCCGCCACGCCGGTCACCGCGCTTATCGGCGTGCCGGCGCTGTGGCAATTGCTGCACCGTCGCGTGCGCCAGCGCATCGACGACGCCCCCGACTCCGTCACCTGGGCGCTCGACTTTTTGCTCGACATCAACAAGACGCTGCGCGACCGCTTCAACGTCAATATCGGCACCGCCGCCTTCGGCGCGGTCCATAAGGCCTTCGGCGGACGCCTTCGCTATCTGATCTCGGGCGGCGCGGCGCTGCCCTCCGATGTCCTCGAGGCGTTCCACGGCATGGGCTTCAACCTCTACGAAGGCTACGGCCTCACCGAGGCCGCGCCGGTGCTCACGGTCAACGGCCCCCACGAAGGGCTCAACCCCGGCAGCGTCGGCAAGCCGATTCAGGGCATCGAAGTCAAGATCATCAATGAGAACGAAGCCGGCATCGGCGAAGTCGTGGCGCGCGCAAAGAGCGTCATGCGCGGGTATCTGGGACGCGAGGAAGAGACCGAACAAGCCCTGCAAGGCGGATGGCTGCACACCGGCGACCTGGGCAAACTCGACGAGCGTGGACGCCTCACCATCGTCGGCCGCGCCAAGGAAGTCATCGTCACCGCCGGGGGCAAAAACGTCTACCCCGACGAGCTCGAGGAGCTCTACGGCGGCTGTGACGATATCGAGGAGCTCTCGGTGGTGGGACTCCCCGACAGCAAGGGGAGCGAGCGCGTCGCCTGCCTGGTACGCCCGCATATCCCGACCGAGCTCGACGATGACGGAAACGAAGTCGAGCTTGAGATCGACGCCCATGAGCTCAGCCTCATTCAGGGCCGAATTCGCGAGCATATCCGAGTCCAGGGCTCGCGCATGCCGGCGGCCAATCGCATCTCGGTGCTCCGCTTCACCGACGAAGAATTGCCGCGCACCGCGACCCGCAAGATCAAGCGTCGCGACGTCATTGAGATTCTGAAGACGCTCAAAGATTCGGTCGCCGCGCAGCCCGAGGATAGCGCCACAACCGACGCGACCTCGCAGTGGAGCTGGCTGCACAGCCAGATCGCGCACCTGGCCGACGTCGACGCCGAAGATATCTACGAGGGCACGCATTTCGCCGACGAGTTGGGCTTCGACAGCCTGATGGTCGCCGAGCTCGCGAGCATCCTTGGTGAGCGCGACTTCGTGGTCTCACTGGAGAATCTGGCCGGGGTTGAAACCGTCCGAGACCTGCAAAACCTGCTGGCCTCGTCGGGTAAAATGGCCAGCGACGAGGACGCCAGCGAGCCGAAGAAGAGCGCGAAGACCGTCGAGGAATTCCCGGTGCCCCCGGCGCTCTCAACCATCGGAAAACAGGTCCTGCACCTCAGCCAGAAGAAGGCCTACGACGACTTCTTCAACGTCGATGTCTTCGGGCGCGCGAATTTGCCGCTGCATAACCCCAATATCATCGTGGTCGCCAACCACTCCAGCCACCTCGATATGGGCCTGATTAAATACGCCCTGGGTGAGTTCGGCCGCGATATTCGGGCCCTGGCGGCCGAGGATTATTTCTTCGATAACCCGGTGCGAAAGACCTATTTCAACAACTTCACCAACCTGATCCCGGTGGCTCGCTCCGGCAGCCTGGAGGGCTCGCTGGTCCACGCCGAAGAGGCGCTGACCCAGGGCGAGATGGTGCTGATCTTCCCCGAGGGCACCCGCTCGATGGACGGCAAGCTCAAGCCCTTCCGCAGCGGCATGGGCTACCTCGCGGCGACCAAATGCGTCGACATCCTGCCGATCTATCTGGCCGGCACGCACCGCGCGCTCCCCAAGGGAAGCACCTTGCCGTCGCTGGCGAGCCGCAAGCTCAAGGTCTATATCGGCCAGCCGATTTCGGCGCACCAGTTGCGCAAAGAAACCGCCGACATGTCGAACCTGGAGCGCTACGAATATATCAGCAAGAAGGCCCATGACGCGGTCGCCAAGATGCGCGACGCGGCCAATACCCGCCGCGGCGAAGACAGCGAGGACCTGGCCCCGCTCTTTAGTGAGCTGAGCGAGAAATTCGCGCCCAATCGCCTCACCGAAGAGGTCAGCTTCTATTTCAGCCTGGGCAACGCCGATAAGCTGAAATGGAATATCGTCGTGGACGCCGAGCGCTGCCATATCGGCCAGGGCAAACCCGCCGGCGGCAAGGCCGACTGCGTGATGAAGACCTCGCCGGACATCTTCAAGAAGATCGTCACCGAGAGCTATATCCCGTCGATGGACGAGTTTATGTCGGGCAAGGTGAAGACCAACGCGCCGCAATTGCTGGCTCAATTCCAGGCGGCCTTCGCCCTCTAATTTGCGCTCTTATATAAAGATAAAATCATGACCACTTTAGTCACCGGCGGCACCGGCTTCTTGGGCCGACACCTCGTCGATAAGCTTATCGAGCGCGGCGAAGACGTTCGCGTTCTGACACGCTCCTTTAACCCTGAGCTTGCCGAGATGGGCGTCGAGGTTATTGAGGGGAGCCTCAAAAACCTCGACGATATCGCGCGCGCCATCGACGGCGTCACCCAGGTGTACCACCTGGCCGGCAAGGTCGAGCGCGACCGCACCCGCGCCCACGAGATGTACGATATTCACGTCGAAGGCACGCGCCGGCTATTTCGCGCCCTCTCCGACCAGCTAAAGGCCGGCGGGCCCGCGCTCGAGAAGATCGTCTACGCCTCGAGCAGCGGCACGGTCGGCGTGGGTAAAACCGCCGACTTTATGGCCACCGACGACTCCCCGATGGCCGAGCGGCTGGTGGGCGACTGGCCGTATTATCTGTCGAAAATCTACGCCGAGCGGGTGTGCGCACATTTTATCAAGCACCACGACCTGCCGATCGTCTTGATGCGCCCCACCCTGCTGTTGGGCCCCGGCGACCATACGCAGAGCTCGACCGGCGATGTCGTGCAGTTTTTGCAAAAGAAGATCCCGGCGACCATGCCCGGGGGCATCTCTTTTGTCGACGTGCGCGACACCGCCGACGCGTTTATCTCGGCGATGGAACGCGGCACGCCTGGCCAGACCTATTTGCTCGGCGCCGCCAACCTGTCGCTGGGTGATTTCTTCAAACGCCTCGAGGACATCTCGGGCGTCTCGGCCCCCAAAATCCCGCTGCCCGGCAAGGCCGCGACCATGGGGGCGCGCTTCTTCGACCAGGCGCTCCGCGCTATCGGAAAGACCCCCGAGGTCGACCCAGCCAGCGTCGAGATGGCGCAGTATTTTTGGTATATCGACTCAAGCCGGGCCAAAGATGAGTTGGGGTTCAAACCGCGCCCGGGCAATGAGACCCTGCGCGACACGGTGCGCTGGATCCGCGCCAACGGCGTCGACAAGGACGCGTCCGGCCAAAAGAGCGCCAAGCGCCCCGCCCCGCCCGCCGAGTTCGTGCCGCGGGAGACCGTCGAGTTTGCCCGCAAACTCGCCGCGCAGCACAGCCCCCGCGAAGACTAATCCCCCGCGATTTTTGGTCGCCTATGACGCATTTGAGCCCATCCTGACCGCTGTCGGGATGGGCTCATATGCTAAATAACGCCGCCAATTTAGACGCCGCCGATAGATGATGAGTCTTAAAATTTCCCCTTCGTTGGCTCGACGTCGAATAGATAAAATGTACCCAATCCCCCCCACGAGATTTCGCCCCTTACCTTGATCTTCGAAGCAGTTTTCTCGTCTCGATGACTCAACGTTGCAGAAAAAAAAACTTTCCCCGTATAATGGCGCCTCAATTGTTTAATTTTATATCTTTACAAAGAGGTTACGCATGAATAAATTTGCATGGAGCTCTTTTGTGGTGGCGGCTGTCTTCGCACTGTCTCCGCTGACCAATGGCTACACGGACGACTCCTCGAGCGAGGACAGCCGCAGTGCAGAAGAAATCGAGCGCGATACCTCCGCCTATTCGGGCTATTTGACCTGGTCACGCATGCACGAGGACGTCGGAACGACCGTGTGGGACCTAGCAAATATGGAGGCGCGGGCGCATGTGGGGGTTAACGCCTATAACGAGTTGTCGGGCGAGGCCCGCCTGTCTCAAAACCGCAAGACTCTGGTCTACACCCTGCTCCTTGAGCAATATACTTCGTTCACAGGCCCCACGACGGTCATCGTCCAAGACATCGAAACCGGCGCCGAAAAGAGATATCCGTCCAAGATAGGCACCAACGGGTTTTCACGCATTAAAAAATCCCCAAGCATTAGCGCCGACGGCCGGCGCATTGCGCTTAGCCAGACCGACGCAGCCTACGAATCACGCCCGGGCACTGAGAGCCTCACTATCATGCCGTGGTCGATTCAGGTCTGGGATATTGAGTCGGACGAACTCATCGATGTCACCACTAATGATGAGGCATCGTTTGGGCCAGATGATATCGCGCCGTTTATCTCAGCGGATGGAACACGGGTACTCTTTCTCTCCTCGCGAGACACGCGGCTCTTGGACTTCTATATGGCCGATGTCAAGGAAAACGCGAGCGTCACGCGGGTGCGCGCTCAAGGCGAGGGATTCACGCCCGACTTACGTGGCCTCTACATAGAAAACCAGATCTCCGTTTCGGCCGATCTTAAATGGGTGCTCTTCCTCGCCGAGACCGACTACCCGGACAGCCTCACGGGCGTACGGTGGAATTGGACCCTGCTCAATACCGACACCGGCGACATCACGCACATCGATATTGTGGGCGCAGACGCCACCGACTTTACGCGTAAACAACTCGGCAATAGCGCCGGCGCGATCAGCGCCGACGGCTCAACGCTTGCATTCGCCTACAATTTTGGAACCCACGACGTTAGCGGGCAAAAGGTCGTGGTGAGTTCGCGCGAAACTCCGAGCGATCTCCGCGAGATTGATGTCACCGGCTACACGGCTCAAACAGGCTTTGGTATTGCGCTGTCCTCCGACGGCTCGAATATCGCGTACACCCGCGAGAATAACCAGCTGTGGATACGCAAAACGGACGGAACAAACCCCAAACTGGTGTCAACTCGGTGGGATGACTACCCGGTATCTGTAGAGAAGTGGCGCGGAATCTTCCTCTCGTTCACGGATTAAAACACGAAAGCCCCTCATATCCGCAGGTTATGAGGGGCGATTGGGCGAGGCCACCCCAGCCGAGGCCCACGCGCAAAAGCCAAATGCCCGCACAACCAAAGGTTGTGCGGGCATTTGTGTTATGCAGGGCCTCAGACCTCAGACGATAGTTCAGCCGAGGAACTGAGCGAAGACGTCGTCGCCGGGATAATACGCGACCTCGTCGAGCTCCTCTTCGATGCGGAGCAGCTCGTTATATTTCGCGACTCTGTCCGAGCGCGACAGGCTGCCGGTCTTGATTTGACCCGCGCCGGTCGCGACCGCCAGGCTCGCGATGAAGGTGTCCGAGGTCTCGCCGGAGCGGTGGCTGATGACGCTGGTGAAGCCGGCGCGCGTCGCCATATCGATGGCCTCCAGGGTCTCGGTGAGCGTACCGATCTGGTTGACCTTGATGAGAATCGAGTTCGCGATGCCCTCTTCGATGCCGCGGGCGAGGCGGTCGGTGTTGGTGACGAAGAGGTCGTCGCCGACGAGCTGGACGCTGTCGCCCATCGCGTCGGTCAGCGCCTGCCAACCGTCCCAATCGTTCTCGTCAAAGCCGTCCTCGATGCTGATGATCGGGTATTGCTCGACCAGCTCGACATAGAACGCCACGAGCTCCTCGGAGCTCATCTTGCGCCCCTCGCCGGCCAGGTCATACACGCCTGCTTTGGCGTCATAGAACTCGCTGGCGGCGCAATCGAGCGCCAGACGGACGTCTTCGCCGGGGTTATAACCCGCAGCCTCGATGGCCTCGACGATGAGGTCGAGCGCCTCTTTATTGCTGCCGAGGTTCGGCGCGAAGCCGCCCTCGTCACCCACCGACGTGCTCAAACCGCGACCTTTCAGGACGGCCTTAAGCGCGTGGAAGACCTCGGCGCCGCATTGCACGGCTTCGGCGAAGGTCTCGGCGCCGACCGGCACGATCATAAACTCCTGGATGTCGACGTTATTGTCGGCGTGCGAGCCGCCGTTGATGATATTCATCATCGGCACCGGAAGCGTCGTGCTATTGAGGCCGCCGATATAGCGATATAGCGGCATGCCGAGCGAGCTCGCGGCTGCGCGGGCGCAGGCCATGCTCACGGCGAGGATGGCGTTGGCGCCCAGCTCGCTCTTATTCGGGGTGCCGTCGAGCTCGTTCATCAGCCCGTCGATCAGCACCTGGTTATAGGCGTTCTCGCCCTCAAGCTCCGGAAAGATGCGGTCATGGATATTGGCGACCGCCTGGCGAACGCCTTTGCCGCCGTAACGCTCTTCGCCGTCACGCAACTCGACCGCCTCGTGCTCGCCGGTCGACGCGCCGCTTGGCACCGCCGCGCGGCCCATCGACCCATCTTCCAAATAGACGTCGCATTCAACCGTCGGATTCCCGCGGCTATCCAAAATTTCACGCGCGACGATATCAACGATAAATCCTGCCGCGCCTTGCCCGTTATGTGCACCCATTTATAGCTCCTCGATCAAAAAAAGTGGAATCAATACTAGCCACCCCATTGACACAACATTCTCGCACGTTCGTCAACCGCGCTTTGTCTGCAAGGCAACGCGCGGGACGCAAACGCTCAACGGGGCGTCGCTACGGCTCACTCCGGCTCGGAGTCTTCCCGATGACGGACGGTCCAAAATGGTAAATTGAAAAACGCCGACGAGGGCGGTCGCGCGTGCAGACCGAGACACCCGTTTTCGGGGTCAATAACCGCGGCGACCTGATAGGGGACATTAAAGAGGCTCAGGTGAACGCGCGCGATCTCGGGCAGCAACTTCCCCTCGGAGCCCGGCGCGCCCACGAATAACCCCACCACATGCTCAAGCGGCTGACGAGCCGCGTTGAAGTCCCCAATGAGCTCATCCATCTCGGGCTTTAACTCCCGGTAGAGCGCGTCGAGCTCCGCGAGCTGCTGGAAACTCGAGAAGCCGGTGACCTCCATAAAGGGTCCCGTCTTATCGACCGCGAACGCGCCGAGCAAAAGCGCAAACGACGGCTCATCCCGGTAGGTGGCCGCGAAGATCAACTCATCGAGCACGTCCTCGTAGAAGAATACCCGCACGTCCTCGCTGGTCATCTCGCCAAACGCGCGGGTCTCAAGGCCGGCGACCTCAGTCGGGGCGTCACGGAAAATCGAGCTGGCCAGCTTCTCGCCGGCGAGCTTCACGAGTTCTTCACGGTTCATAACGGGTTTCAAAATAGAGAGTCGGTAGAAATGGGATGAGCCGCCATCACGTCAGCGGCTCATCCAAAGGAGGTCAGTAGCAGGCGCGACGAGGCGCTTAGATCCGCGGGTGAATCGCGCGATAGGCGAGCGTGCTGGTCTGGCCGATGGGCGTGATGGTGTCGGTCTTCACGTTGACATCCCAGGCCACGCATTGGCTTTTACTCGCCCAGCCCTTGGCCTTTTTGGCCGCTTCATCGACGTTGAGGCTATACTCGCAGACCCACTCGGGATCGATATTCTTGGGGTCGAAGCTCTTGTCCCGGTCGACGTTAAAGATATAGATGATGCGGTAGGTGTCTTTGTCTTTTTGTTGCGGCATAAAGCGGCAATTATGGGTCTCCTTGCATCGCTCCAGGTCTTCGGGCTTGGTGCCCTGACCGGTCAGAAGCCACTGAAAAGACTCAACTAATTCGCTCTCATTGAGCACGCTCGCCAGCGCCTTGAAGCGGGCGCGGGTGCGCGGCTGCGTCGAGGCTTTTTTGGCCGGCCCGATCCACGCGCGCTTATCGGCGTCGTAGCTATTGGGCATGATATCGACCGCCTTGGTATGGGTCACCGCCTCGCCGGCGCGCATGATATCAGCCGCCTGAAGGTTGACCGCCCGCAGCGCCTTTCGGTCGTAATCAAAGGCGAATTGCGCGTAGGTCGACTCCCCATTTTCCATCCACTGGAAATACGCGTCGAATTGGTTGCCGCGGTCATGCGTGATGGTCCAGCCGAGGATCGTATCCTCTTCGCTCTTGCTCACGTTCTCGGCAAAGTACAAGAGCAGCGCGCCGCCCAGGTTGACCCCGGAGTCGAAGCGGTGGTTGGTGATCGCCGAGACGACCTGCGCCGCCTTATCATAATAGCCGGATTCGACGCCCTTGCCGGGGTCGAGCGCGACATTGGCGAGCACATTTTTCGCCACGACCTTTTGGGTCTTCAGGTCCACCAACCAGGTCGGGCCCACGCCGATATAGGCGTCCTTGAACTCGTATTTCACCAGATAATATTGGGGGCCGTATTTGGTGTCGCCCCACCACTGCGCGGTCCAACCGACCGGCTCAACATTCTTAAGCTTGAGCTTTTTCTCGATAAAGTCCTTATCTGCCATCAGCTGCTCGACCCGCGTCGGCGCGACTTCTTCTTCGCCGTCTTTAGCAGCCCCCTTCTTGGAGTCTTTGACCTCCTCGAGTTTGACGACTTTTCGCTTCACCAATTTGATGGCGGCTTCGCGGTTGGCCTCGGACGCCCAGGGGTTGGGCTGAACCTTATTATCATCGGCCGGAATCATCACGGTCTCGACCACCTGCGCCTCAGCTTCGTAGGTGACCTCATAGATGATGAGTCCAGCGACCAGAATGATCAGCGAGACCAGAACACCAAGGGCTATTTGTAAAGCAAGTCGGGAATCCATCGATTCTCTTGGGTAGCAGCGGTTTTATCGGATTTAGGCAGACAAAATATAGCAGACCCAACGCGCGTCGAGCAACGGGTCGCCCATCAAACCTCAAGGAGCTTATTGGCTCAAATCATAGACCTTGACGTTATCGTAGCGCACCGGCGCCGACCACACGCTAAAAGCGAAGTGACGATGCCCCTCGCCCATCAGCGGCTCCTTATCCTCGTAGCTCATGAATAATTTATCATCCACGAACCAATGCAGCGTCGAGTCAGTGCGCTCGATGGCCATGCGGTAGGTATGCCCGGCCATCACGCCCCTGGTATTTCGCGCCTTACGGTCTTTGCCGTGCTCGTCGAGGCGCGCGATGACGTCGAGGGTATTGGTCCAACCGCCGAAGATCAGCACATAGCCGGATTGGTGGTTCACCCCGTCGCCGAAGACCTCGACCTTGAGGTCGCCGACCGAGGAGAGCGCCTCGATGTCAAACTCAATGCGCACCTTGTCGGGCAATTCTTGGTCGAGCCACAGCGGGTCGTTTCGCAGGTCCACGCCGACCACCCCGCCGTCTTTGAGCATCCACTTCCCAACGCCGCCTTCGCCTTTTCCGCGCGACCAGCGAGGCGAGAGCTTGCCCGACTCGAAGTCATCGCTGAACAGCAGTTTGCTGCTGGAGGTGAGCTTGCTCTCGGGCGCCGGGCCCGACGGCGCAGCGGCGCCGGCCTTGGCCCCGGCGGCATCAACGCCCTTTTTGTCACACGCCCATAATTGCATCGCCATCAGCGTGCAGAGCACCAGAATAAACGCTCCGCGTCGTCTTTTTGTCACTTCGGGCATCGCGATTGATGCGTTTAAGCAAAACATATTAGCCTTATAATTTATCAAATTTCGCGTCAAAGCGGTCAAATTGTGTGGTCTTTCGCAGCTCGTCGAGGTCCACGTTTTGCTGGGTCTCAATATCATCCTCGAGCTCCGGCGGCAGCGTCGGGCGCGGCGGCAGCGGTCGCTTCTGGGCGTTGAGCTTACTCTTCTTGGGCGCAGCCGCGCCTGCTTTTGCGGCGCTCGGCGGCAGCGGCGGCATGGTCGAGCCCTTGGGCGGCGATTGCACCCGCGGCGGTGGCGTTGACTTCGACGCGGGCGCCGGCGCCTGCGCCGGGCTCAGCCCCGGCATCGACCGAGTCTCGACGTCCAGATTATCATTAATCACCATAAAGCCGGGAGCGGGCGTATGGTCGCTGTGGATGCTGACCTCGTCCCAGAGCTGGGGCTCAAAGCGCAACTCGGCGGGCACCCGACGCAATTGCTCCGCCATATTGGCGGCGAGGCCAAAGAGCACCTTGGCGGCCAGCGAGGGGCGCGCGCGAAGCAGTCCAAAAAGCGCGTCGCGCTGGAAGACAACAAGTCGCGTGGGCGCCAGCGCCGTATAGCCCTCGTTGCTCTTAGACTCCCCAAATAGGCTCACTTCACCGAAGGTATCGCCGGCATCGAGCACGGTCGCGCTGGGCTTGTCGCCAGTGATGCCGACCGACCCGTTGATCACCAGGCATAGGAATTCGGCGGGTCGATTGGGCTCAATGATATCTTCGCCGGCCTCAAAGTGATGGCGCTCGGCGATATCGCAGAGTTGGCTGAACTCCGAGGGCGTCGCGTGGGCGAAATAATCACAGGCCTTAAGCGCGCGCAGCGTCTCGCTATCCATGACGGTGCGACGCGGCGACCGCAAACGGTCGACGCGCGCGAGAATCGTCGTGATATTGTCGCGACCGCCCCCGCGCAGCGCGTGCTCGATGCAGCGGTACGTGCTGCCCTCCAGGTCGTCTGGGTCGATCAAGCCAAGGATTTGCTCGTCACTCTCAAAATAACCGCTGAGCCCATCGCTGCAGATGATGAAGAGATCATCTTGCTCAACCTCGATATCGAAGGTGTCGACCTCGACGCTTGGGCGCACGCCCACGGCGCGGGTCACGGCGTTTTGATTCGGGATCGAATCCCCCTCTTTTGCGCGCCCCTGGCGAATCATTTCGTTGAGGAACGAGTGGTCCATGGTGACCAGATCCACGTCACCATCGCGAATATGATAGATGCGCGAGTCGCCCACATGCCCCACGAACCCTCGCCCGGCGAGCAGCAAAAGCGCGCAGCAAGTCGTGCCCATGCCGTGGCGGTCGGGGTCAGCCTCGGCCGCCTCGAAGATTCGCCGGCAGGCCTCTGTGATCGCGGTGTCCATCAGGTCTAAGACCGCATCCTGGGCGAGCGTGCGCGAGGGTTCGCGCTCGTAGGCGTCGAGAATATCGCGGTTCTCGGCGATTATCTCCGAGATCACCTGGATACTCATGGCGCTGGCGACCTCACCGGCGGCGTGGCCGCCCATGCCGTCGCAGACCACGAAGAGGCTCAGGTCGCGATCGACGAGGAAATTATCCTCGTTATGATCGCGCGCCAGCCCGGTGTCGGTTGTCGCCCAGAATTGGACCTCCATCATTCGCTCCTAAAATCGCTTCATAGATGATGCAAAATATCAGCCTCACAGCTCGATTCATGGCTGCGAAATGCCCTCTATTCATACGTGTTTCCCGGCGCAGGAACAACCATCGTTGAAGAATCGACTGCCCCGACGCAACTTAAAAACCCCAAAAATCCCACCGTCGAGATCAACGAGCGCGCTGGACGGGGGCCCGCACGCCCAATTGCCGCGCGCTGGGCCCGCATGCTAATGAAATTATATTGTTCTGCACCGGGGAGAAAAGTACGTTGACGATCTTTTTCTCTTCACCCGCTCCAGGGTTTTCGATTGGTCCTAACTAGAGGAGTTTTGCGATGGCAGCGATTCAACGAGTATTGGTCACGGGCGCGGCGGGCGCGCTGGGAAGTCGGGTTTGCGCGCGGTTTTCAGAGGCGGGCTTAACGGTCATCGCCGCCGACCTTCCCCAGGCCGTGCCGGCCGAGAGCACCGAGATTCACGCGGACGCCGACGATAAGAATCTGCATTGGATTGGCCTCGACCTGCGCGAACCGGCGGCCGTGCGTGACGGGGTGGACGCCATCGAGAAGAATATCGGCGCCATCGACGCTTTGGTGCATTGCGCGGGCGGATTTCGCTGGGCGCTCATGGGCGAGGTCAGCGACGACGATATCGACTTTTTGCTCGACGCAAACCTGCGCTCCTCCTTGCTGCTCCTGCGCGAGATTCTGCCGAAGATGAAGGCCCAAAACCTCGGGCGAATCGTCTTAATGAGTTCAAAATCAACCCTGAACCCCCAACAGGGCGAGGGACCCTACGCGGCGACCAAGGCGGCGCTCAACGCGCTGACGAAATCGGTCGCCGACGAAGTTAAGGCCCTCGACGTGACCATCAACGCCCTGCTCCCCACGGTCATCGACACCCCGGCGAACCGCGACGCGATGCCCGACTCGGACTTCGACAAATGGGTCACCCGCGACCAACTCGCCGACATCATCTTTGGCCTCACTCAACCGACCGGCGCCCCCATCAACGGCGCGCTGATCCCGGTCTCGGGCAAGATGTAATCGAGCGCGTCCGGGGTCGGTCGCGCTCAGTCTGCCAAATCTTTTTTTAGGGAGAGCGAAGCATGTTTAATTTTCATCTGAGCTTGGACGAGAAAGAGGCGCTGCTCAAATTGGTGGGATATCTGGCGGTCAGCGATGACGATATTTCGCCGGCCGAGCGCCAATTCGTGCTCGACCTCGCCCACGACTTAAACGTGTCGGCGGACGGTGTCTTTGAGAAGGTCGACGCGCAGAGCCTCCAGAAGCTCTGCGCGCCCTTCACCCGGGAATCGGCGCGCCGCATCGTGCTGGTGGAGTTGATCAACCTGGCCCATAGCGACCACATCTATTTCACCGAAGAGGCGGCGACGATTCAGGAAATCGCCGCCGTGATGCAGATTCCCGCGACCGATGTCGAGGCCATCGACGATTGGGTGCGCCGCGGGAATCAATGGCACGCCGAGGGCCATCTCCTGCTCGGCCTACAGGGCGAGCAGAAGATGGACGTCTGAGCGCTCAGCGCCCCGCCTGCCCGAGCCCCATCTCGTAGCGCAGGCGGTCGTAGACACGCATGGGCGCGAAAATCGGCGGCTCGTCGAGCGTCCAGATTTTACAGCGCCGCTCCCGACTATTGCCGCGCTCCAAGATCCCGTTGACCGCCCGACGCGCCGACTCATTGGCGCCTTCCATCGTCGCCAGGTCGGTGTTGGTGCGCACATAATCCGAGGCGACGAAGAAATTATCCAACCCCGTAACCGCCTCGGGGCGATGCTCCCAGGACCCCACCGTATTGATCAGCAAGGGCTCGGCGTTGACCGCCGCGTCCGGGGAGCCCGGGTCGGGGTAGCTAATCGCCGGGTCGAGGTGCCAGTCCAGGATATTGGCTTCGTGAAGAATCGGCCGGGCGCTGTCGTTGATATGGACTTCGAGCTGCGCCCAGACCTCATCTTTGATCTCCTGGGGGGAGCATTGCGACGCAGGCTTGCCGTACAATAACCCGGGCGTGTCCCAATCCGAGATACACACCGACAAGATGCCGTCGACACGACCGTCGCCGTACCTCGACAGGTCGACATCCTTCCAGAACTGTCCCTGCGACACGGTCGTGAGCGCCCACTCCGAGTGAATGAAAATCCCGTGCCCGTGGGCCAGGGGGACGTCGCGGTCCAAGAAGTATTGGATCCCGTTCATCCAACTGGTCTCCAGCAGGTCAAGGTTGGCCAACGAGGGCGCGCCCTCTTTCATGATGGGCGTCACCAGGTCGATCATCGCCTCAACCGGCAGGGCCGCGATATAATAGTCGGCCGACACCTCAAAGGTTCCGTTGGGTCCATTCGCCCGCACGCCGGTGATCTCCTCGCCGTCGCAATCAAACGCCTCGATGGTGGTCTCGGGGCAAAAATTAACCCCTAACTGCGTCAAATACTGCACCCACGGGTCGATCCACACGTCGTTGGTCGGCCCGTCGAGCAGGCGGTCGGCGTCCAACCAGGGCGCGGCCACGCCGAAGACCAGTTGCAGGTAAATCACGCCGACGGTGCGGGTGCTGCTCTTCTCGGCCTGCATGGCGACCAGCGAGCGCGTAAGCCCGCGGCCCAATAGGTTTTGGTACTCGGTCGACTTCGTGTCTGCCTCGATAAAGTCCCACCAGGGGATCTGCTCGTACTCATCGAGCCGGCGCTCCTCACAGGCGCATAGAATTTGGAGCATCCGGTCGATAAAGAAGAGGATCTCGTGCCGGGGAATGCCCAGCATATCGCCAAACATCACTCGAAAGACGTTGATCCAATCGCCCATCGAGTCGGGAAGATTCGCCGGAAGTTGAATCTCAGCGGCCCCCGCCCGCGCGATGAGCACCTGCTTGGTGGCGACCAAATTATCGTAAACGCCCTTCGGGTTATCCCCGAAAGGAATGCGCTTCATCGTGTCCTGAAGATGGCGATAAAAGCTGGGGAAGAAGCGAAAACCATGCTCTCCGGGCAGCGGGTGGCGCCCGTCCACCCCCGGCTCACCGATCCCCATACTTCGCGCTTTGCCGCCATAGATATCGCGGCGCTCATAGACGCTGACGCGATAGCCGCGCTCGATCAACTCATGGGCCGCGGTTAACCCAGCGACACCCCCTCCAAAAATCGCTACTGACTGGCTCATCTACTTCCCTTTGTTAGAGCACTAAAATGTTCTGTGACGCGTGTTCGTGGTCACAATTCTAGCACTCACCCCCGGAACGATCGAGGGAAGAGAATTATTTTTCGCCACCACTTTGTGCCGACGAAGCATCCGCCAAACAACAAAAAATTTGCGCCTTCGCGATCCATCGCTACACTCGCTGGTGTTCGGTGGATATACGTGAAGCACGGTGCCATGACGGCCCTAAATATTGATGACATGGAGTCCCAAATGCAGCATATTTTTTCGAATACAGACAGCCGCGCAAAAGCCCGCCCCTCGATGTCGATCAGCAGCGGCCCGGGCGCCCCGATGTTCGAAGCCGGCCCGCATACCCGCATTCGCCGCGCGCCCCTGCAGGCCATCGCAGCGGTAAGCGTGGCCGACGGGCCGCGCGAGATCTTCGGCCGAGTGCTCAATATCAGCCCCGGCGGCTGCCTCCTTCAGACCGAGACCACCCTTGAGTCGGGCACCTTCGTGGAGCTCAACATCACGGTGCTTGGCCAGGAAGACCCGATTCGCGTTGAAGTCGCCGGCGTGATCCGCCGCCAGGTCACCGGGCAGAGCCGGCGCCAATACGGCGTCGAGTTCTTGGCCGTCGACTCCAACGATAAAAAATCACTGCAATGGCTCTACGCTCAGGCGTCGAGCTAACCAGGATGATGGGCGGCTCGCAGGTGCCGCAAGACAAACGCCTCTTGCGCATCCTGCGCGCATGCAGCAAAAACATGGGTTGATCGCTTTTGCGAACCAGATTTCCCAATCGGTACAAAACCCATGAGCTGGATTGCCCTTATTGATTCAACCCGCCACACAGACACGGCCCACCCGGGTCTGCTCGTGGCGGGTTTGTCGCTTCTTGAGCGCGCGGTGCGCCTGGCCAAGGTCAGCGGCTGCGAGCGCGCCATCATCGCGGCCTCTCCCGCCCGGCGCGTGGCCATTGAAACCCTCGCAAATGCCATTGATTTCGATATCGAGGTCGCGGTTTTCGAGACCGAGTCATCGGCCCTGAGCGATCTTCTGCTACAGGCGGCCGCGCGCGACGCCGCGCTCGCCAGGGGCGATGCCTCGCTTCTGGTGCTCCGCTCCACGACGGTCTACGACCGCGGACTCATCCACACCAAAGAGCTCGACGCCGCCGATCAGAGCGCACAGCTGCGGCCCATCCTCTCGACCCTCGACGGCGACCCGGCGCACCTGCTCGAGATCCCCGCGCCTTTGGTGTCCCAATGGCTCACACGCGCGCGGGAGACGGGCTTTGAGGCCCTCTCAGACGTCACGCGCGCCGGCTCCGTCGATGTGCGGGCCAGCCAGAAATGGCAGGCCGCGGTGAGCGATTTGCCCAGCGCAAAAGCCGCAGAGGACCGCCTGTGGAATAGTTGCCGAAAGGATATCGACGGCATCATCTCTCGCCTGCTCAACCGCTCGATAAGCCTGGCCATCAGCCGGCGCATCGCGCACACAGGCATCCACCCCAATCATATCTCGGTCGTGACCTTTAGCCTGGGCATCATCGCGGCCGTGTGCGCCGCGATGGGCGGCTATACCTGGTTTGTGCTCGCCGGCATCGCCTACCAAACCAACTCGGTGGTGGACGGCGTGGACGGCGAATTGGCGCGGATAAAATACGAGTTCAGCCTGCTCGGCGAGTGGCTCGACACGCTGAGCGACGACTTTAAGGATGTGTTGTTTTACGGCGGCCTGGGCATCGGCGCCTGGCGCACGGCCGAGTTCCCCATCGACAGCCTCGGGCCCGAGACCTGGCTATGGCTCGGCGGCATCTCGGTGGCCGGAAAGCTCGTCTCGATGGTCGCCTATTATACCTGGCTCATCGCCAACAAGCGCGGCGATCTGCTCGCCTTTGAGTGGAGTTTTGAGACGAAGTCAGAGAGCGAATCGACCGCGTTGACGCGGGCGATGAGCAACTTCAAATACCTGACGAAGAACGACTTTATCGTCTTCTTCGCCATGATGATGGCCTTCTTCGCGGCCCTCCCCTACTTCCTCTTCATCGTCGCTCCGGGGCAATTCTTCATCGCCATGAGCGTGATGATTCAGCGGATTCAGGGGAGCAAATCGAAGGTAAGTTCGTAGGGTTCGCAACTATTGGTGTGGGTGCCACTGACGTGGACGAAATAGAGGCCTGACGGAAGATCCATTGTCAGGCGCTCTTCGCCGCCGGCGCCGGCGCGGTTGACCTGGGCGACCAGGCCGCCCTCGTCGTCGCGCAATTTAAACGCAAGGTTTGCGGGATTGGGCGCGAGTCGAAGCGAGACCTTGCGGGTCTCAAACGCGGGCGCCGCCGGGGCCGAAGGCTTTGCGCCCCGCGGGTTGCCGAATAGGTCGAGTTCGGGCGCCTGGCCCTCTTCGGAGTCACTCGCCTCGGGCTCGGGCGTCGGCGCAGGGAACGGCACCGCGAACGCATAGACATCGACATCCTGAGCGCTCGCGACGAAGCCGACGCGCTTTTGGCCTTCCAATAACTTATCGGCCTGCCCGGTCGCGTCATTCGGCTCGACTTCGATGCCCTCGATTTTGGCGAGGTCCTCGGTCACAAGTTCGTAGTCAAAGTCCTGCTGAAGGCCTGCTTCGGGGTATTCTACGGGGCGAAGCGACAACTCGAGGTATCCGCCCTCCTCGACGACTCGGTTGCACAGAATCGCCTCGGCGCCGGGCTGGGAGGTGAGCACGTCGCTGGAGCCCTGCACCGCAAGACCAATGCGCGCGTCTTCGCGCGTAGGCTTGGCGGTCACGCGCAACAGATGCCTAATCGGGTCTTTGTCAGCGACGGCCGCCAGAGGGTCGACGGGCTGCGCAGTTTCACCAACCTCCTCGTCCTCTTCTGCGCCCGGCTCACCGGTCTCACCCTCGCCAACTTCGGGCGTGGGCTCCTCCGCCGGCTTCTCTTCGACCGCGGGGGCGTCGGCGCTCGGGATAGTGCCGACGTAGACGCGAAAATAATCGACGTCTTCGGGCGTATGGAAATACCCCGACAGCGCCGTTCCGACCTTGATCTGCTGCGCCGAGGCCGCCGCATCATTCGGTTCTTCTTCGAGCGCCTTATCGACCGGCGGGTGCGCCAGCAATTGAAGCTGGTAGCTCTTCTGGCGGTTGAATTTCTCGCCGGCCGTCATCACGACCCACAGGCCCAGCGCGCCCTGGGGCACGCGCAAATTTGGGATGCCGGCGGAGCGATCCGGCGGGATTTGCATCGACAGATACGGCGTCTGCAAATCCCGGCTCGTAAAGAGCTGGAGGGTCTGCACGATGCCATCGATGGGCGTGACTTGCAGGCTCACCAGCGACCCGTCGAGGCGGCTCGGGGCGACATAGAAGATATCGCGGTCATTGGGGCGGTCATAAAAACCCTCGATCAACCCGGGGGCTTCGAACGCGGTGGCCGCGTCGACCTCGTCATTCGGCTCGGCCTCAATGGCGCCGCCGGCGAGTCGCTTTTTAAAGGAGATTTCGTAGTCGCCGCTGGTCCCATCGGGAGCACTCTGGATCAGAATGCGCTGCGGCTGCTCCGAGACGGCGAGGATCGGGATGACCTCGGGCTCGCCGGCCCCGGTGATATGATATTCAGTGGGCGCGCCGGGCGCGCCCGGGACTTCGACGAGGACCATCAGGTCCAGGGTGGGCGTGGTCGGTGTGACGGTGAGCTCGACCTGCCAGGACTCCCCATTGCGTGAGGTGAGCGCGAACCAATCATGGTCGGTGGGGCTGCTCAAGGTCCCCTTCACGGGACGCAAATCCCCGCCCAATTCGAGCAAGGTCGCCTGGGCGGGGAAGTCGTTCGGCTCTTGCTCGCGCGGCGCCGAGGATTCGCTCGGCGCACGACGCTGCTCGGCCTTCTTTGCCTCTTCAACGCGATTGCCCTTATCGCCAATCATGGAGCGAATACGCGATTCGCAATCACATGAGGAGGTCGCCAGTAACACCAGCAGAATCGGGCCAAAATAACGCGCTGAAATACTCACTTATTTATCGTACCGTTTGATTAATTCGTTGGTCAGGTCCATCGAGTCTTTGGCGTAGAGCACCGAGGACTCGCTCTTCTCAAGGATGAGATCATAGCCCTTTTCGGTGGCGATGCCACGCAGAACTTTCTCCATCTTTTTGAAGATCTTCTGCGTCGCTTCGCCCTCTTTTTGCGCCAGGTCGCGCTGCATCTCCATATAGAGCTGCTGCAACTCGGCCATCTTCTGCTGCAGCTCCATGGCCTTCTGACGCTTGGCGTCGTCGGTCATCATGGCGGCGCCGGCCTCAAGCGAGTCCTTGAGCTTTTTGACGCTATTCTGCTTGTCGGTCAGCTTCTTTTGTTTGGCGTCAAAGTCCTTCTTCAGCCGCTTCTTGGCGGCCTTTCCCTCGGCGACCTCGGAGAGCGCGCGCTGCAGGTCAACATAGCCGATCTTAGGTCCAGCGGCGAAGGCCGGCGCGCTCATGGCGGTCACGCCGAGCACCAGCACCAGGCCGAGCGCCATTTGGAGGAGATAGTGAAGATACGAGCGATTGCTTTTAGATTGAGCGAACATATTTGCTCCAATAAGTCAGAAAAAAGATTGATTGCGATGAGCGTCTTCGGCCGCGGCAACTCTGCCTTCGATGCTTCGATTAGAACGCGTTGGCGATACTAAACTCGAAGACCATCGGCTGCTCTCCACGTAGACGCGACAAAGGGAAGCCCCATTCAAAACGAAGTGGAGCGATCGGGCTCAACCATCGAATCCCGAAGCCAGCCGACGTGCGAAGCGCGTCCTCATAGTCGTTAATCGGGTCGGCGAGCAGGTCCGGGACCAGGGAAAATTTCTGGTCATTATCAAAGGAGTTGCCCATATCTGCGAAGACAACACCTTTGATGCCGGCGGCCGTGAAGATCGGGAACTCGACCTCAGCCGTAAACACCAGGCTCTTATTGCCGCCGACACGGAACTCGTCCAAAGAGGAACCGGGGTCGCTCGAATTCGAGGCGACCTCCCGAATCGGCCCGAGCGTATAGCGCTCAAAACCGCGCACGGTGCTCGGTCCGCCGACGAAATAACGCTCAAAGAGCGGGACCGTTCCCTTGGGGTCCGGGTTCATCACGTAGCCCAACTCACCCTGAAGCCTTAAGACAAAGTCCCACACGATCGGGAAATACCAACGCGTCTCGAAGTCGAACTTCAGGTATTCGTTTTGACTTAACGTGACCAGGCGGTCCGCAAATTCCACCTTGCCGGAATGAAATTGCCCGGAGGTCGGAAAGCGCACGTTATCGCGGTTGTCGTAAAAGAGTCCGCCGCGCACGCTGCTGGTAAAGCCGCCCTGGAAGAGCGTGCTCGACTCCGCGCCACCGCGCGAGCCATTACGCCCGCCAGGCTGAATGTCGACATTCTCCAATTTATAGGTCAGCGACGCGACCAGATCACCGTCGAGGTTCAGGTCAAAGACCTCCGAGAGCGGATACCCAAAGGTCAGGTCGCCACCGGTCGAGGTGCGGATAAAGTCCTGGAATGCGTACTCAAAATTATAGAGGTTAACCGAGGAATTCCACCGCGTTCCGAGCAGCCAGGGCTCGGTGAATTTGATATTAAAGAGCGTGCGGATGCTCGAGAGTTGGAATTGGAGCGACAGGTTTTGACCGCGCCCCAGAAGGTTCGCCTGGGAGATCTGGGCGTTGGCGATAAAGCTCTCGGTGCTCGAGAAACCGGCGCCGACCTGGAAGGTGCCGGTGCGGGTCTCGTTGACCTCGATGCGCGCGTTAATCAGGTCCGGGCGCTCGCCGGGCTGGGTGGTAATCTCGACCTTGTCGAAATACCCCAGGCGCCCGACCCGCGCTTCACTGGCGCGCATCTTGGCGGCCGAATAGAGCTCGCCCTCCTCGATCCGCAACTCACGACGAATGACATAATCGCGGGTCTTCTGGTTGCCGACGATCTCGATACGCCCGAAATAGACCTGCGCGCCCTGCTTGATATCGTAGCTCAAGTCGACGGTATGGTTCGTCGAATCCATGCGCGTCAGCGGCGTGATATTGACGTAGGCGTAGCCGGCGTTGCGGTACAGATTGCTCAGGCTCTCGATATCCTGGCGCATCTGGCCGTAATTAAAGACCGCGTCGGTCTCCAACGAGACCAGGTCCATCAGCTCGTCGCGCTCGCTGAGCAGGTCGCCCTCCACGTCCACATTCCCCACCGAATACTGGTCGCCCTCATCGATGCGGATGGTGATATAGAGGTAGCGCTTGTCGCGAGACAGGCGAATCGAGGGCATATTAACGCTGACCTCGACGAAACCGTGGTTGTAATAAAAGGCGGTGATGCGCTGAAGGTCGGCCTCGAACTCCTTTTCCTTGAAGGTGCCCATTTCGCTTAAGAAGGACAAAAACGATCCCTCTCGCGTGGCCATAATCGCGCTCAATTCGTCGTCGCCCAGATTCTCATTGCCCAGGAAGGTCACTTTCTTGACCTCAACCTTGGCAAATTCATTGATCTCGAAGGTCACGATCGACAGGTCTTCGCGCCCCTCTTTGTGGCTGAGCTTATAGTCGACTTCCGCCAGATAATAGCCCTTGGAGGCATAGAGCTCGCGGATCTTCTCGGCGTTATTCTTGACCTTCGCGATGTCGAGGATGGCGAAGCGCTTAAGGTCGACGACCTCGCCGATATCCTCGAGGTCGAGCTCCTCGTTGCCCTCGTAGCGAATCTCGGCGATCGCCGGCTTCTCGGAGACGATATAGGAGACGACAAGCTGGCCGTCGTCGGTGGTGGTCGCGTCGACCTGCACGTCGTTAAAATACCCCAATCCGTGGATGGATTGGATATCTTTGGAGATGCGCCCAAGATCCAGCGGCTGGCCGACGGCGCTGGTCGCCTTATGGAGCACCGACTCGGACTCAACCCGAACGTTGCCCACGACCTGGATGACGTCGATGGTCTGGCCCTCGCGCCCGGCCTTGCCCTTGGGCACCGTCGCGTCACCAACCGGGCGATAGCTCTCAAGCTTCGCCTGCTCGCGTGCGTTGATGCCCTTGGCGCGTGGGTCCGTGGGCTCGCCCACCCCTCCGGGGAGCGATTGAGCGGAGACCGAAGAAGAGAACCCCATGGCGATGAGCATAAAAATGCCCAAAACCAGCGAGCTCCTCAGGGACAAATCCCCAAGGCGCTTGCTGCGCAGAGGTTGGCGACAGCCTTGATGTAGATGCGCCCTGAGGCGTGCGCGAAAAGCGACACTCACGTGTTTCCTTATGTGCGCGGCACGCACAATTATATCATCCATTCAGCATATACGATTCGATAATTTATCAGCGCCTATTTCAACAGCGCTCATGGCCATAAAAATCCGATATTAAACACGGATTCAGGGCGCAGTATCAATCAATTCATCCGCCAGGCGTCCACGGACCCGGTCGTCGCCGGGCTCAATGGCCCACAAGCGACCCTTTTCAAGCTTGAGCTGAATCGGCATCTCTTGGGCGAGCCGAGGGTCGTGGGTCGCGATGATCACGGTGACCCCAGTCTCCTCATTAAGCTCCCGCAGCACTGCGTGTATCCCAGCCCCGGTCTTCAGGTCAAGGTTTCCCGTCGGCTCGTCGGCCAACAGCAGCCGCGGTTTCATGAAGAGCGCGCGCGCGATCGCCACGCGCTGCTGCTCCCCGCCCGACAACTCGCCGGGCTGGTGCTGCATGCGCTCGGCCAGCCCGACCTGCGCCAGGAGCTCCTCGGCGCGCGCGCGCACCTTCTCTCGATTCTGGCGCGCGATCATCCCCGGGAGCATCACATTCTCCAGCGCCGTGAACTCCGGCAGGAGGTGATGGAATTGGAAGACGAAGCCGACCTCGTGGTTTCGAAACGCCGCCAGCTGACGCGACGTCTTCGAGAAGAGCTGCTGGCCGTCGAAGACAATCTCGCCGGAGGTGGGCTCGTCGAGGGTACCAATCACCTGCAATAGCGTACTTTTACCCGCCCCGCTGGCCCCCATGATCGCGATGCGGTCGCCGCCGAAGACGTTAAAGTCCATCTTCTCGAGCACCGTGAGCGTCTTGCCGCGCAGCGAATAGCGCTTGCTCAACTGGCGCATCTCGATAAGCGGTTCGCCCTGGGGCGCGGCTTGCAGAAGTGTGTCAGTGCCGTCAGTCATAACGTAATCCGTCGACCGGTTTGAGTTTAGAGGCCAGATAAGCCGGATAGATGGTGGCGGCGCCGCTGATGCCAAGCGTGGCCAGGACCACCGCCAGAATTTCGGTCGGGTTAATCTCGACCGGTAATTTGGAGATATAATAGACTTCCGAGTTCAGCGGCACGCCGTAGACTTTCAAATACCAGCAGATGGCCAGCCCGATGAGCAGCCCCACGCCGGTACCGACTGCGCCGATGACCAGCCCCTGGACGATGAAAATCCGGCGGATTCCGCTGTCGGGGACGCCCATTGATTTCAGAATCGCGATGTCGCGGCCCTTCTCGATGACGATCATGATGAGCATCGCGACGATGCTGAAGCTGGCGACCAGGATGATGAAAAGCAGCGCCACAAACATGCCGATCTTCTCGAGCTCCAGGGCAAAGAAGAGGCTGGAGTTCATCTCCTTCCAATCCAGGACTTCGACCGTCGGCCCCAGGCGCGCCTGAATCACGTCGGCGATCGCCACGGCCTTCTCGGAGTCGATGGTCTTGACCTCGATGCCCGAGGCGCCGGCGCGGTTTAGAAAGGCCTGGGCGTCGCCGAACGCGGTATAGGCCGAGTTCGAGTCGTATTCGTACATGCCGGTCTTGAAGATGCCGACCACGCGGAACGGGCGGCTGCGCGGCATCGAGCCGGTGGGGCCAATGCCGCCGTCGGGCGTGACGACGTTGAGCTCGGTGCCGAGCTCCGCCTGCAGGCTCTTGGCCAATTCGGGGCCGATCAAAAGCCCTGGGATTTCGCCGTAGCCCGAGGCGTCCGTGCGCCCGGAGCCGCTGTCGCCCGCTTCCTCGGCGGGGTCGCCAAAGATCGACGGCATCATCGAATCCTCGGAACCCTCCGAGTCCGAGAACGGATCTTCGGGGGCATCACCAAAGATGGGCGGCATGATATCCTCGCCGGCCATCTCGGCGTCGTCTGCGTCCAAGCCGCCCTCCTCCTCGAGCTCATCGATGAGGTTCTCGACCGGGTCGACGCCCTTGCGTTCCTGTTCCAGCGCTTTTTTCGCGTCGTTGAGCTCATCTCGCCCGCCGTTGACGCGCTTGAGAATCTCGTCGATGCGCTTGTCTCGCTCCGTGGCCAGCGAATCGAGAAGCGGCTTGGGGTCCAGCAGATATTCAAGCTCTCCTTCAACCATATCGGCGCGCAGGTCGCTGACCGCGTCGATATTTTTGGGATGAATCCCGCGCAACACAACCCCGCTGAGGTTGGTGGAGCTTGAGACCATCACGTCGGATTGCACAAAAGGCTCGGCCCCGGTCACACCATCGATGGCGCGGATTCTCTCGGCAATTGCGTCCGGGTCGAGCAGGTCGACGCCCTCGGCGGGCGTGACGACCGCATGCGCTTTGGTGCCCAAGATCTTATCTTTAAGATCTTTTTTGAAGCCACCCATCACGCTGAGCACGACGATCATCGCCGTCACGCCCAGCGTCACACCGCAGATCGAGATCAACGTAATGATCGACACGACCTGGGTGCGTTTTTTGGCCATCAAATAGCGAAGGCCGATGAAATGTTCATAGCGCATGATGAGTCATCCCGGCCTAGTTGCTGTCGGCTTCGTCGTTATCGTCCATTCCGCCCTGCATGAGCAGATACGCCTCGACGAACGGGTCAAGATCCCCGTCCAACACGCCCTCGGCGTTGCCGACCGTGAGCCCGGTACGCAGGTCTTTGACCTGCTTATAGGGGTGCAGAACATAGTTGCGAATCTGGCTGCCGAAGGCGACATCCTGCTGCACAGAATGCTGCGCGGCGGCGGCGGCTTCGCGCTCGCGCAGCTCGAGCTCGTAGAGGCGAGCGCGCATCATCTTCATGGCGGTCGCGCGGTTTTTGTGCTGCGAACGCTCGTTCTGGCACTGAACCACCACGCCGGTGGGAATATGGGTCATACGCACGGCCGAATCGGTACGGTTAACGTGCTGTCCACCGGCGCCCGATGCGCGGTAGGTGTCGATGCGAAGATCCGACTCTTTAAGGTCGACCTCGATATCGTCGTCAATCTCGGGAGCCACCGACACCGCTGCGAAGCTGGTGTGGCGCCGACTCGCGCTGTCGTAGGGGCTGATGCGCACCAGACGATGCACGCCGGCCTCGGCCTTCAGATACCCATAGGCGAACTCGCCGGAGACCACGAAGTCGACGTGCTTGATGCCGGCCTCGTCGCCTGATTGCTCGTCGACGATCTGCACCGAGAACCCCTTTTTCTCCATATAGCGCATATACATACGCATCAGAATGGAGGCCCAATCCTGGCTCTCGGTGCCGCCAGCGCCGGCGTTGATCGAGAAGATCGCGTTATTGCCGTCGAGCTCACCGCCGAGCATCCGGCGCGTCTCCAGGGTCAACACAGCCTCTTCGGTCTGGTTCAGTTTTGCCCCGGCCTCTTCGAGGGCCTCGGGGTCACCGCCCAGCTCATCGGACATCTCGATAAAGACGCGCGCGTCGTCGATATTGGCTTGCTGGGCCTTCATCGACCCCAGCAATGAGTCAATATCGCCGCGCTCGCGCATTAACTCCTGCGCGCGGTCCGAGTCATCCCAGAACGACGGGTCCTGGCTGATGGCGTCTAATTCCTCCAGACGTGCCTGCTTTTGAGGCAAGTCAAAGATACCTCCGGAGTTCTGCTAAACGAGCGTCCAACTCGTCGCATTTCGATCTCAATTCGTTGCTCATATTATTCTCGAGTTTCGGGGTGCGCCGCCCCATCGATTTGGAGGACGCGCTGATTGCAGATGGTCTGCCGTCGCGCAGAGAAGCTGCGAGGCCGGCCGATCTAACGCGCCGTTGTATCGAGTGTCAATCCGCGCGCTCCTGCGCCGCCAGCCTATTTGACAGCACGCGTCCACGCGTCATACTAAACAAGCAAGCACTCACTCGCTTAGCGGAAGGCATCCTGATGACGAAACGAAAAAGCAGCGAAGAAAGACGCCATGAGATCGCCAACGCGGCCATCAAGATCATCGGCGAGAAGGGGTTGCGAAAATTCACGACCGCCCAGATCGCCGAAGAGGTCGGCATCAAGGACGGCACGATCTTTCGCCACTTCAAAAACAAGCGCGAGATTCTGGCCCTAGTCATCGACCGCATCGAAGAGATGCTCGTGGCCACCGCCTTTTTGCCCAGGGGCGAACCGCTCGAGCGCATCGAGGCGTTCTTGACCAGCCGGGTGGCGACCGTCGCGTCGAACCCGGCGCTTCTATCGCTGCTGCTCTCCGACCAGATCGCCCACGCAGCCGGCGATATGGGCCAGCGACGCATCTCAAGCCTGCGCAATCGCGGGCGCGAGTTTCTGCGCTCCAGCCTCCAGGAGGCGGTCGATCACGGCGACTTGCCGGCTGACACTGACGTCGAGAGTGGCGTCATTTTGATCAACGGTATGGTCTTGAGCATTCTCTTGGCGGCCAAAGACGAGGCCCTCGACGCGCCGGTCAAAGACGTCGCGAACCGAACCTGGAAGACGCTTCTGCAATTATTAAAGGGGTAAATCGAATGCGAATGCGCATGCAATTAAGTCAACGCTCGCGACCAAAGACCTTGCAAGCAAACACTTGCTTACAAGTCAGCTTGCGCGCCGCGATCAGCCGGATTCTCTTGCTCGGCGCCCTTCTCGCCCTTCCACATCTGGGGTGCAGCACCGAAGACGCCGCGCCGCAGCCGACCGCCCAAACGCCACCGCTCGCGATTCGCGTCGCCCCTGTGTTGCGCCGCGACCTTCGCCATGCGCTCAGCTATATCGGCACCGTGCACGCCCAACGCGAGGTAAAGATCCTCGCGAGGATTCCCGGCACACTGCAGTGGCTCGCCGACGAGGGAAGTAAGGTCGCCCAGGGGAAACCCGTCGCGATCGTCGCTGCCGACGAAATGAGCGCAAAAATCGCGCGCGTCGACGCCGAAGTGCGCCGCGTGGGCGCCGAGCGCGACTTGCGCTGTACCACCTATGAGCGCGACCAAAGCCTTGGCGACGACGACGCCATCCCAAAGAGCAAGGTCGATATGAGCCGCAGCGCCTGCGACACCGCGACCGCCGCGCTCGATGCTGCGCGCGCGAGCGCACGTGAGGCGCGCGTCGGCAACCAGAAGACCCGCGAGAACGCGCCGATGAGCGGGCGAGTCCTGCAGCGATTGGCCGAGCCGGGGCAAAATATCATGCCGGGCATGCCGCTATTGCTCTTTGGCGGCGACGCAACCGAGATTCGGGTCCCGGTGGCACAAACCGACCGCGCCCTGAAGATCCAGCCGGGCACGCCGGTGCGCGTGCAATTTGGCCCCAAACTCCTGGACCTATCCGTCAGCGCGGTCGCCCCCCTGGCGATGGGCCCTGGGCGCACCACCGAGGTCCGCATTCACCTGCCAGAAGACGCTCCAAGCAGCCTTCAATCGGGCATGGCGGCCCGCGTCGATTTTGTGCTCGAGGAGCAAATGAACACGCTGGCGATCCCCGAAAACGCGCTCTGGGAATTCGGCGCAAAAAGCGCCGTCTTCGTCGTCGACGCCGGCAGCGCCCGCGAGGTCGCCGTCGAGCCGGGCATTCGAGAAGACGGCTGGGTCCAGGTGAGCGCGGATATCGCCGCAGATGCCAAGGTCGCCGTGAGCAACCTCGATATGCTTAAAGACGGCGCGCGCGTTTTCGCCGTCGACTCACAGTCGCTCGACTCAGTTGCCGGCGATGAGGTGCTGCCATGACTCGATGGATCATCAAAAATCACCATACAATCTGGGCACTTACCCTCGCCGTCGCCATCTTTGGGCTCATCGCCTATAAACAGCTTCCCGTCCAACTCTTCCCCGATACCGCCCCTCCCCTGGTCAATGTGATCACCGCCTACCCGGGCGCTGCGGCCGAAGATATCGCAGAGGACCTTAGCCGCCGACTCGAAGAAGAATTTGCGGCGCTTGAGGGTGTCGTGAAGGTTAAATCCTCGTCTCAGGACAACCTCTCGATGGTGTCGGTCGAGTTCGTCTATGACCGGGACCCGGACCTCGCCGCGGTCGACACCCAGAACGCCATCGCGCGTATTCGCGGCGACCTCCCCCCGGGGATTCGCGAGCCGCAGGTCCTCAAATTCTCGACCGCCGACCGCCCCATCATCACCTTTGGCGTGGCCGCCGATGACCTCACGCGCGCCCGAAAGCTCGCCGAAGACACCATCGCGGCGCGCCTGCAGCGCGTCCCCGGCGTCGCGGCAGTCGATGTCTTCGGCGGGAGCAAGCCGACCGTCGAAGTTGAGCTCGATCGCCGAAAACTCGAAGCCGCGCGCGTCCCGCTGGCGCGGGTGGTCGAGAGCCTTCGCGCCTCAAACGCGATGAGCCCGGCCGGCATGATTCGCAGCGAGTCGACCCAGACGATCTTTCGGGTCGACACCCGCGCCGACTCCATCGCGGACCTGGCGCGCATCCCCATCGCCACGCCCGGCGGCTCGCATATTTTGCTCGGCGACCTGGCCACCATCCGAAACGCCGCCGCCGAAGACGACTCGCGCTTCCGGCTCAACGGCAGACAGGTCATCGCCATGCAGGTCTTTAAGACCACCGAGGCAAATACCGTGGACGTCGTCCGGCGCGCGCAGGCGAGCATCGCGCAGTTGGAGGGGTTTTATGAAGGGGTTGAGTTTATCGAAGGTGAAGAGAGCGCAAGCTTTGCCCAGACCTCGGTCGACAACCTCATCGGAAATATCTGGCAGGCGATCATCTTCACCGCCATCTTGATGTTCTTCTTTTTGCGCCAGTGGCGCACCTCGCTCCTGGTCGCGCTCACGATGCCCCTGGCCTTCGGCATGACCTTCGCGCTGATGAAGGTCCTGGGCATCGAGCTCAACCTGGTCACCCTGTCGGCGATCATCCTGGCGGTCGGCATCGTCATCGACAACTCGGTCGTGGTGCTCGAAAATATCACGCGCCGCCGCGAGGACGAGGGGCTTAGCCCGCGCGAGGCCGCCATCGCGGGCGCCGACGAGATCCGCGGGGCGGTGCTCGGCGGCACGACCACCAATATCGCGGTGCTGGTGCCCCTGCTCTTCTTATCGGGCTTCGTCGGCAAGACCTTCGGCCCGCTCGCGCTCACCCTTTTGCTGACCTTTATTTCGTCGATCGCGGTCGCGCTGATCCTGGTGCCGCTCTTCTCGATCTATGCCGGAAGCGGCGGGCGCATCGACCGCGTCGCCTATATCGTCTCGACGCCTTTTGCGTTCCTGATGGAGAAGTTGAAGCTTTTCTATCTGTTCATCCTAAAGGTCAGCCTGCGCTTTCGCCCCGCCATAATCGTGCTCGCCCTTGGGATGGTGGGCGGCGGCGTCCTGGGGATTCGCTCACTGGGTATGAGCGTCCTGCCGCAGATGGACAGCGGCAGCTTCTTCGTCTCGCTTGAGACGTCCACCGGTTCCTCGTTGCGCCAAACCGAGCGAGTCGTCATGGAAGTCGAGAAGCTGCTCGCCGCCGAGCGGGAGGTGAAGCTCATTCAATCCCAGGTGGGCTTTGAGCAGGGGATGCGCTCGTTCTCCTCCTTCGGCGTGCAAGGGCCGACGCAGGGCTTTATCACCGTGACGCTCAGCGATCGAAACCAGCGCGACGAGAGTGTCTGGCAGATTGAGGCGCGGGTGCGCGAGGGCCTGGCGCGCATCCCAGGAATACGCGCCGCGACGGTGCGCGAGCTCGGGAACACCGCCAAGGCGACCACATCGGCGCCCATCATCGTGCGCATCAGCGGCGAAGACCCGCTGGTATTGGACCTCTACGGAGAGCGCGTCCTGAAGCGCATCTCCGGGGTCGACTCCGTGGTCTCACCGATGCGAAATTGGCGCCTCGACCAACGCCAGGGGCGCATCGAGGTCGACGAATTAAAGGCCCTCGAATTGGGCATCTCGCCGATGATGGTTGGGCAAACCCTGCTCGCGGGCAGCAACGGCGTGCCGGCCGGCGACTATTATGGCGCGCCCGGCACGCCGATACCGGTGAAAGTATCCTATCGACCAGATGACCGTCGCACCCCCGAGGATCTGCTGCGATTCCCGCTCTTTAGCCCTTCCTCGCCGAACCCGGTGCCGCTGGCCGAAATCGCGACCGTGCGCGACGTCATCGGCCAAGGGCTTGTCACCCGACAACACCTGACGCCAGACCTTGAGGTCAGCGCCTTTGTGGAGGGACGCGCCCTCTCCTTCGTGCTGGCCGACGTCGAGCACGCGCTGGCCGACATGCCGGTGCCCAGCGGCTATCGCGTGGCGCTCAGCGGCGAGAAAGACGACCTCGGCGAGGCAAAGTCGGAGATTGGACTTGCCCTGGCGATTGGACTGATGGGGGTTTATCTACTGCTGGTGGCGCAATTTCGCTCATTTTTGCACCCCTTCACGGTGCTTATGTCGGTGCCGCTGAGCCTGGCAGGGATCGCCGCGGCCCTCTTCTTGGCGGGCAAGCCGATGTCGATGCCGGTGATGATCGGGCTGATCCTCATCGTCGGCACCGTCATCAATAGCGCGATTCTATTGCTCTCATTTATAGAGCAGGAGCGCGCTCGCGATCTCGAGCTTAATGCAGCGATCCGTAACGCGGTCGCCCTGCGCTTTCGCCCGATTATGATGACCGCCTTCTCGACCATCGTCGGGATGTTCCCGCTGGCAGCGGAGTGGTCCCTGGGGGCGGAGCGATTCTCCCCGCTGGCCATCGCGGTGATCGGCGGTTTCGCGACCTCGACGGTGCTCACGATCATCGTCATTCCGGTGCTCTATAGCCTCTTTGACGGCCTCGCCCAGAGACTGACTCGCCTGCGAAGCTAGGCGCTCCAACACAAAAAAGCCCCGCGCCTTCGAGAAGACGCGGGGCTCTATTATATCAGCAAAAATCCATCAGCCCTTATTCGCGCGGCGCTTGATGCGCCCCAGGCCGAGCAACGCCAGAAGGCCGAAGCCGTGGAAGAGCCCGGAGACGGGCGACGCGCCGCCACTCACCGAGCAACCGCCGGCGTCATAGCCGTCGTCGCAGGCGTTGCCGATGCCGTTGCCATCCTCGTCGGCCTGGTCAGCGTTGGAGACCGCCGGGCAATTATCCTCGGCGTTGGGAACCCCGTCGCCGTCAATATCGTCGTCGCACGCATCGCCGACGCCATCGCCATCGGTGTCTTTTTGGTCTGGATTCGCCACCGCGGGGCAATTGTCTTCGGCGTTGAGAATCTCATCGCCGTCGATGTCGTCGTCGCAGGCATCGCCGACGCCGTCCCCGTCGATATCGCTCTGATCCGGGTTTGCCACGTCGGGGCAATTGTCGACTTCGTTTAGAATGCCATCGTTGTCGAAGTCATCATCGCAAGCGTCGCCGATGCCATCTTCGTCGCCGTCGAGCTGGTCGGGGTTGGCCACGTCGGGGCAATTATCCTCGTCGTTATGGAAGCCATCACCGTCGGAGTCGACCCATTCCGGCACGTCATATCCGCCGGCCGCCGCTGCCTCCATCGCGTGCCCGCGAATCCAGGCGGACCACTCGGTGACGCCGGAATAGACCGAGTCGCTGCACCCCTCACCGCCGCGCGAGAGCGCGCCCAGCACGCGCCCCTGGCTGTCAAACGCGCCGCCGCCGGAGTCCCCCTGACAGACGCCATCATCGCCGATCCATTCGCTACTCGTGGCAGCGCCGTAGCGGTACAAGTTACAATCCGCGCCGCTGCAAAGCGCTTTACGTGCGTCGAGGCTTCGCCGTACGCCGGAGCCCGAGCCATCGCCAATATGCCCGTATCCAATCGCGGTATACCCCTCCTGACGCTCTACCGGGATGTCCAGGCGAGGTTCGGCCGGGGTGGCGTCGGCCGCGCTGATATTCTGTTTGAGCTGCACCAGCGCGATATCATAGCCACACATATCCGCACCGTCCTCAGGCACGAAGATCTTCTCCGCAGCTCGGAAACCGGCCTGTTGCGTGGTCAGGTTGGGGCTCGTCGAAATGAAGAGCTTCTCGGGCCCGTAAACAGGGCCAAACTCAGACTGCCCGCAGATCACATAGGCGCCGCTGACCTGGGCGACGCAATGGCGCGCGGTGAGCACCAGGTTCGGCGCGATAAGGGTGCCACTGCAAATCGACATCCCACGGGAGGTCTGAATCCCAAAGCCCACCGAAGCGCCCTTGGCGGTATGGTATTCGCCGCCCTGAATCTCCTGCTGGGCGCGGGCGAGCGTTTGCACGCCATCCGGCTGGGAAAGCTCAGCGTCACCGCAACCAAAACCTGCTCCGAGCAATCCGACCATCAGCGTCCCATAGAACCAGGACTTATGAATACTTTGCATCTGTTTAAGCTCCTCAAAGAAAAACACTTCATCTATCGCTGCTTTAGAATCGCAAAAAACGACTCGCACTAAAAGCCTGGCGCCGTCGCCCGAACAAACCGCCGGGCGCCGGGTCATCGCGAATCAATCTTCGCGACGGCGCTTGAGCCGCCCAAAGCCGAGCCAGGCCATCAGCCCGAGCCCGTGGAAGAGCCAGGTCAGCGGCGGCGCGTCCGCGGTCGCCGAGCACCCCCAAAAGCTCTCGTCTTCACAAACATTATCTTGTTCGGGGTTGGCGATATAGGGACAATTATCCTCGCCGTTGGGGACGCCATCCTCGTCAATATCGCTGTCGCAGGCGTCGCCGAAGCCGTCGCCATCGGTGTCTTTTTGGTCCGGGTTTGCGACCGCCGGGCAATTATCGACCGAATTGGCGATACCGTCGCCGTCGTCATCGCAGGCGTCGCCCACGCCCTTCCCAAGGGTGTCTAGCTGGTCAGGGTTCGACACGAAAGGACAATTATCCTCCTCGTTGGAAACACCGTCGCCGTCGAGGTCGTCGTCGCACGCATCGCCCACGCCGTCCTCGTCACTGTCGAGTTGTTCGGGGTTCGCGACGTCCGGGCAATTATCGATGCCGTTATGGACGCCGTCGCCGTCCGAGTCGGCCCACTCCGGCGCGTCATATTCGCCCGCTTTCGCGGCATGCACCGCGCGCACGCGAATCCAGTCAGCCCAGCCCGTTACCCCGGAATAGACCGACGAGGCGCAGCCTTGAGCGCCGCGCGAAAGCGCGCCAAGCACCCGCCCTTCACTATCAAATGCGCCACCGCCGGAGTCTCCCTGGCAGGTGCCGCGGTCACCGTACCACTCCGTCTCGGTGACCGAGGAGGTAAAGCCGACGCATTCGGCGCCATCGCACTTCACCTCGGAGCCCTCCAATACCCGCCGGATGCCCGAGTCATTGATGCCCACCCCCGAGTGGCCGTAGCCAATCGCGGTATAGACCTCGCCGCGGGCCACCGGAATATCGAGGCGCGGCTCGGCCGGCGTCGCCCTTTCGGCCGGCATATTCTCTCGCAGTTGGATAAGAGCGATGTCATAGCCGCACATGTCGTCGCCGTCGAAGGGCACATAGACCTTCTCAGCGTAGACAAATTGGGCATCGCCGTCGAATAATTTGGGGCTGGTCGATATATACAGATTACTCGGCCGATAGGTCGCCCCGAACCCGGACTCCCCGCAGATGACATATTCGCTGGAGACCTCGGCCACGCAGTGGCGCGCCGTCAGGATGAGGTTCGGCGCAATCAACGTCCCGCTGCAGATCGACACCCCCCGGCCGGTGTTGATCGCGAAACCCAGCGAGGGGCCTTTTTCGGTATGAAATTGCCCCCCTTTAATGCCCTGCTGCGCGCGGGCCAGCGGCATGGGCTCTTCGTCAACGATTGGGCTATCCAGGTCAGCGTCACCGCAGCCAATACCGACCCCAAGCAATCCAACAAGAAGGGGTGCGTATATCCAGGAAGAACTAGGTTTGCGCATCGAGGTTTACTCCTAAAAATTTATATACGAGCGTCGAATCGCTCGTTCATACTCTCAAAGTATTTGGAAAATGCAGCGAATCGTCGCGGTGCGACCGAGGGAAAGTCTAATGAAATGCGGCTCCAGCGAGGTTCCTGCACTAAGCAAATCATAAGCAAGAATCATTCCCGTTAGGCTTTTAACACCTCAAAAGCGCGCTGCCAAAGGCGCATATTTTCGAGCGAATCACCGGGCATTGAGAGAATTTGACTCACGCGCACCCTTGAGTTCCTCGGGTTCTCTTATTAGATGCGGCTATGCTAAAGTACCGACGATGATATCTCGGAACAAGTTTCACCCTTTCATCCCCACGCGCAGGACCCCAAAGACTTGAAGCCATGAGCGACTCAAAAGGCCATATCCTCGTCGTCGACGACAGCGAGATGAACCGAGAGGTACTCTCCCAGCGCCTCGAAGCCAAAGGCTTCGAGGTGTCGGTCGCGATCGACGGGGCCCACGCTCTGGAGATGATCGCCGAGAATCACTATGACCTGATTCTGCTCGATATCGTGATGCCGCGCATGAGCGGGGTCGAGGTGCTCACTGAGATCCGCAGCAAGCAGGCCCTCACCGACCTGCCCGTGATCATGCAGACCGCCAAGAGCGACAGCGCGACGGTCGTGCAAACCCTGAAGTTGGGCGCCAATGATTATGTGATTAAGGGCATGGAGTTTGACGTGCTGCTGGCCCGCCTGGAGACCCACCTCAACATCCAGCAGCGCGCGCGCATCTCGCGCACCGGCGGGTTCTCCCGGCTATCCGGCTCCGAGACCACCCGGCAGCGCTCCCACCGCTTCTACTGCGCTCACTGCAAGTCGAGCCTGCTTCAGGACGACTTAAGCTGCACGGGATGCCGGGTCGAGCGCCCCGTTTCGGGCTGGGACGAGGTCGCCAATAGCGAGTTCCCCCTGCTCGGCTCCATCATCGGCGGGCGCTATTTTCTGAGCCGGTTTATCAATAAGGGCTCCGCGGCCAGCGTGTATAAGGCGCGTGACCTGGACCTCAACCGCGAATACGCAGCCAAGGTCGTCCACCTGAACAATCTGGCCGAAGGGGTCATCGCCCAGGATATTCGCGAGCGCACGCGCCGCGAGGTGGAGGTCATCTCGAAGCTGTCCAACCCGCACGTCGTCAAGATAAACGACGTGGTCGAAGTCCCGCCGGATGCCTTCGCCCTGATCCTGGACTATGTTCACGGCCACAGCCTGGAGAAGATCCTGGGGCGTATCGGAAAGCTCGCCGCCATCAAGGCGCTCGACATCACCCGTCAGGTCGCCCAGGGCCTGCACGAGGCGCACCAATTGGGCGTGGTGCACTGCGACGTCAAACCCGAAAATATCATGGTCGAGAAGTTGCCGGTGCGCGGGTATTTTGCCCATATCCTGGACTTCGGCATCGCCGAAATCCTGGACTACGCCCACGTGAAGGGGCAATACGCGGGCACGCCGCTCTATAGCGCGCCCGAGCAAATCCGCGACGACCTGTCGGTCGACCATCGCACCGATATCTACGCCCTGGGCGCGACCCTCTACCACCTTGTAAAGGGCGAGCCGCCCTATCTGGCGAGCAATACGGTGGAGGTCCTGCGGATGCACCTGAGCGCGCCAATCCCGCGTCTCGGCGGCCCAGGCAACCCCGACTCCCGCCTGGATCTCATCGACGAAATCCTGGCAAAAATGCTCGCCAAAGATCCCGAAGATCGCTTCGACAGCCTCTCCGAATTCATCGAATACGCCGACGCGATTATGCCGCTGCTTGAGCGCTCAGCAAATTCCTGAGCACCAGCATTTAACGAAATTTTGATATGGGGGGTAAGACGAGGGCAGCAGACGCTGCCCTTTTTCAGCAGACCTTCGATGCGGGGCGTTATTGACCCAGCAGGCCTTTGATCGTCGAGAGCAGGCTCCCGATATCAACCGGCTTAGTCTCAAAGGCGTCACAACCCGTCTCCAACGCGCGCGTGCGGTCGGTCTCCAGGGCGTGCGCGGTCAACGCGATGATCGGAATTTCGCTGGTCGGCCCATGCGCCTTGATCTGGCGGGTGGCTTCCCAGCCGTCCATCACCGGAAGACTCAAATCCATCAAGATAATATCGAAGGACTCGCTGCGGCTCATATCGACCGCCTGCTGACCATCGAGCGCCACGAGGACCTCGTAGCCGCGTCGTTGCAGACGGCGCGCGAGCATATCCCGGTTCATCTCATTATCTTCAACCAGCAGAATCTTATTCATGACAACTCGTTCCGTGAAAGTACAAAAGTAGCGAAGGTTTCCTACAGCAAAACCCCGGGTTTGCAAACGAAGGCTTGCGAAGTATCGGGCCGAGGCGGCAAAACTCGAAGGAGAAAAACGGATCTATCTGGAGTGCATCGAGGGGATGGTACGGCGCAATTGCGATGGCGGGCGCAGGTCAACCGGGCTCATCATCTGGCTCTGGGCGTGGTCACCAACATCGAAGCGGTCGACCAGCTCGCGCAGGGACTCCGAAAGCGCCGCCAATTCGGACGCTGCCACGCTGACCTGGCGGATTCCCGACACGCTGTGATTGACCAGGCCGGCCAGGTCCTCCATCGCCTGGTTGACCAGATCAGTATTCTCGCGCTGCTCGCGCGTGACCACCTTAATATTAAGCGCGGCTTCGGTCGTGTCCTCTGAGCGGGTTAGGCCCTCGTGACAGGCCGTAGCGGTGGCGCGGGTCGAGCCCTGAATATCATCGACCAGCAACTTAATGCTGCCGACCGACTCTTTGGTATTCTCGGCCAGCCGGCGCATTTCGTTGGCGACAAGTGAGAATCCCTTGCCCGCTTCGCCAGTGCGCGCGCCCTCCAGGCTCGCGTTGAGGGCGAGCAGGTCGGAGCGGTCGGCGATGCTCTTGATAAGCTTTAGAATCTCGGAGATACGCGCGCTGAATTGATTCAACTCCCCGATGCGAAGCCCAATATGCTGGTTCTGGTCGCGGGTATCCTCGGCCGCCTGGAAGACGTCGTGGGCGCTGACCGCGATCGAGTCGGCCGAGATAAGCAACTCCTCCACGGTGCGCTGGGCGCGCCCAATTCGGTCGGCTTGCTCATGTGCCGACGCCTCGTGTTGGCGCATCACCTGAAGCATCTCCTCGGTCGAAGATGCGACCTGCAAGGCGCTGCGCATGATCTCTTCGACCAATTGACGCAACCCGGTGACCATCGAATTAAACGCATTTGTCAGGTCGCCGTCGCCCTCGACCGAGCTGGTCAGGTCGCCCCGGGCGATCTCATTGGCCCGGCTGGTGAGGTTGCGCAGGTTGCGAATCATCAACCCGAACGCGTCCCCCAACTCGCCGGGCAATTCCTCGTCGAGCGCCGGGTTATTGAGCTGGTCGTTGGCGATGATATGGGCCTTGACGGTGAGGCGGCGCAGCTGGTTGGTCAATTGGGCGAAGCTGCGGTTGAGGTCGCCCTGACTGGAGCTGGTGGGAAGGTCGACCGCCGATAATTGGCCGGTCTCAAGCACTTTATCTTGGAGGGATTGGACGCCGATGAACCCGTTGGCCAATTCGGTCGCCTCCTCGCTGAGCATGCGAAGCTGGGTGAGCAGTTGATTAAACGCGGTCGCAAGGCGCCCGGCCTCGCCGGTCCAGGCGACGGTCAATCGGGGCTGCGAAAGGTCGCCGGCCGCCAGGCGCTCCACCGACTCGCAGACCTCCAGATAAGGAGCGAGCATGCGATGGACCACCACGATCACGCCGATCATAACCAAGAAAATCAGCCCGGCCTGAATATATTGCCCATCGAGCACCTGCATACCGACGGATAATAGACCTAAAACGAGCACCGCTGCTGCGATCTTGTTTGCATTATTCATAATCTACTTCTCTTTTATACGAAATGAACCCGCATGAGGGATTCACTCAAAGCTCCCATGCATCCAAACCCAAACAACGCCGCCCATCACAACCTTCGGCGGCGGTTTGTGTTCGCTCATCTTTTGTGCCCATCGCACATTCGATATACGAGGGCCCCTCAGATAAGTCACGCAGGGTGCTTTCGATGCGAAAGCTACGTTCGATAAAATTATACCCGGCCAGCACAGACACGGCCGGGCTCCTCGAAAACTCGAAGCCCGGCCGGATGATCATAGTAGATTCGGCGCGATCCTACGAGGACACGCGCCGAGTCTATACTATTTTTTTATCGACACCAATTCCAACGACCCCAGCCAAGGTCATCAACAAAGGCCTCGAAGATGCTGGCGGTCTGCGGCGCGTCTTCAACCTGCAGGTAGTGACCCGAGCCCGGGAAATACTCCAACTCAGCGTTGCAGCCGATCGGGTCGACCACCAGGTCCTGAAGGATCGGCGCGGTTAAGAAGGGGTCGTCGGAGACCATGACCAGGGTCGGCATACGCACGCGGTGCAACTGGTCGGCGAAGTCGGCCTGGGTCCAGGCGTCGAGCGACTCCTGGCTGGCCACAGGCTCCACCGAGGCGGCCGAGGCGAGCAAGTGAGCCATGTCGGCCGGGCTCAAGGCCACCGACGAAATATTGAACACGATTTCCTGCAAGGCCGGGTCGTTCGCCGATGCGTGGAAGAGACCGTAGGCGTCCGGCGGCAGCGGGAATCCCGAGGCGGGCACCGGCGACATCAAGACCAGGCCGCGGACGCGTCCAGGCCGCTCCGAGGCGATCTTCTGGGCAATCGCACCGCCCATGCTATGGCCGACCAGCACGAAGCGCAGCGCAAACGCGTGATTGGCAACCGCCAAGACATCACGCTGGTAATTGTCGAGCGTGTATCCCGTGGCCGGTCGATCCGATGCGCCGGTGCCGCGCAGATCCGGGACCAAAACGCGGTATTTCGAGGTGTCCAACTCCGTGAGGAAATTATCGTAGACGTCGCCCGACACGCTCCAACCATGGACCAGAATCAAGGTCTGATAACCGGTGCCATACGAGCGATACCCGATGCACTTCTGGTCGGTTGTGCGCGCAAAATGCAGGTTATCGCTCGGGTCCGGGTCATGACAGCCATGACCGAAAAGTTCCTGCTCGGCGGTCTGCACCGCGGCGCTCTCTTGCTCGGCACCCATTGCCTCATCAGGCCCCATTGCCTCATCGCAGCCGCTCAACCCGGCCAATCCAATCGCGAGCAACATTCCCATCACTACGGCATTATTTTTCATTACAGCTTTCCTTTCAAACATGATTGTTGAGTCTACGATCGCTACGATGCAGCTTGATTATGGGGCCATAAAACTCCGGGATATAAGAGCCGTGAATCTCCCCCAAGCGCTCACTCTGCTGCGGCGCTCAGGAGACGTAACTTAGATAAAATCCTCGATGACGCGCGCGGTCTGAGCGCAGCGCTCGATCTGAAGGTAGTGCCCAGCCCCGCCGATATGCGCCATCTGCGCGCCCGCAATCTTGTCGGCGATCGCCGCCTTCAAAAAGTCGGCTGGCAGGAACGGATCGTCGCTGGTGACCACCAATGTCGGCGTGTCGATCTGGGCGAGCTTGTCTTCGAAGCCCCCCTTCGTCCAGGCGAGCAGACCCTTCTGGATCATCTCCGCGGGAACCTTAGTCGCGTCTTCGCATAATTTCTCGAGCGCCCCTTCCGGAAGATCCAGGGTCGCCTGGCCGAAGATGCCGGCCTGCGCCTCGCGATTGCCACCCGAGGCATGAAAGAACGCGTAGGTTTCCTCGTCCAGCGCCGCGCCTGAGGCGGGCACCGAACTCAGCACCACCAGCCGGTCGACGCGCCCGGGATAAGTCGCCGCGAAAAGCTGGGCGACCTGCCCGCCCATGCTATGGCCAATGAGCGCAAAGGAATCGGCACCCGCGGCGTCCGCCACCGCCTTCACGTCTTCAACCTGGCGGGCTAACGAGAAATCACTGGCCTGCCCCGAAGATTCGCCGGCGAGCCGCAGGTCTGGCACGATGATGCGATAATCCGGCAAATTCAGCTCCTCGATCAGCCCATCAAAGACCGCCCCAGAAACCATCCAACCATGCACCAACACAAGATCGCGCTCACCGTCGCCAATGACGCGATAGGCGAGCTCAACTCCGTCGTCTGTTGTAATTTTCGGCATCAAATCCTCAAGTTAAGGTTGGCTTACGAATCGCAAATGCTGCCGCGCCTTAAATTCGCGCAAAAATGCGCTAAAATCGGGCGTTTTAATCCTCAAAAACCCGCGCAAACGGTCCTCGGAAACGGAGCCGCGCCAGTAGTCAGCGTCGCGCGAAAATTAGATTGTGCAGAAAGTCTTTCTACACTGATTATGCGATATCGAAGGCGGTGTTGCAAGGAAAGGTTTCAGCTTTCTCGCCAAATATTGCTCAGGCGACGCGATCTGCGTTTGAGCCTGCGCGGGCGGCCGAATGCGGCGATCGCGCTTTGGCAAGCACGCGCCCCATCTCAGCGAGTTAATTGGTAGGCATCAAGGGCCTGCTGACGCGACTGCTTCAGGTCGACCATGGGGCGTGGGTAGGTTTTGCCGAGCCTCACATTTGCTGCTTCCAGCACGGACTCCGGCGCGGAGCAAGGGTTAAAAAGGTATTTATTCGGGAGCGATTTTAACTCCGGGATAAACCGACGAATATAGCGACCATCGGGGTCGTACTTCTTCGCCTGGCTGGTGGGATTAAAGATGCGAAAATACGGCGCGGCGTCGGTCCCCGAGCCCGCCACCCACTGCCAGCTCGCGCTATTATTGGCCAGGTCGGCGTCGACCAGGCAATCCCAGAACCAGGCGGCGCCGAGGCGCCAGTCGATCTGGAGATTCTTGACCAAAAAGGACGCCGCGATCATGCGCACGCGATTGTGCATGGTGCCCGTTTCCCACAACTCGCGCATCCCCGCGTCCACCAGCGGAAACCCGGTTCTGCCCTGCTGCCAGCGCGCCAGCTGGGTCGGGTCGTTTTTCCACGCAAAAGCGTCAAAGGACTTTCGAAAATTCTCAGTCGGCAGCTCAGGCACATGAAAAAGCAGGGAGTAGGAAAACTCTCGCCAGCATAATTGACGACGAAAAGCCTCGACCTGCGGGTCGGCCTCAAGGGGCTCGGTGGCCTGCCAGATTTGGCGCGGCGACACCTCACCGAAGTGAAGATGCGGCGACAGGCGCGAGACGCTGTCCCGGGCAGGGAAATCTCGCCCTTCCGCGTAGTCTTCGAATTGAGCGTCGACCATCGCGGCCAGGCGGTCCAGCGCCGACGCTTCGCCGGGCTCCCAACGGGCACATAGCCCCGTATCCCAGGCAACCCGGGGCGCCAACTCGAGCGCATCCAACGCCAGCGCCTGCGGGTCCTCGACGAGCAGGCCGTCGAGCGCCGGCTTCGAGACGGGCTCGTCGGGGGCGTCCTGGGCGCGCAGCTTTTTATAAAATGGCGAGAAGATCTGGTAATATCCGCCGGAGTTTTTGGAGATGCTCCAGGGCTCGAATAACAGCGCCCCCGCGTGGCTTCGCGCGGATATGCCGGCGGCGGTGAGCGCCTTTTTTATCGCCGTGTCCCGCGCGATACGCCACGGCTCATAGCAACGCGTCCAATGCACCTCTTGGACGCCAAAGCGCTGGCAAAGCTCGTCGAGAATCTCGCCGGCGTCGCCTCGGTAGAAATTTAGCGTGCCGCCCAATGACGCATTGAGCGCGCTCAACGAGCGCCGCAACCACCAGCGACTCGCCCCGCCCATCCGAAAATTCCCGGCGTTTTCATCGTCGAGGATATAGACCGGCAGGACCCGCCCGGCGCGGGCCGCTGCCACCAACGAGGGGTTATCCTCAAGGCGTAAATCCTGGCGAAACCAATGGATGTGCGTGGCGGTTGATTCCGTAATCAGGTGACTCCCGGTGCTTTCGTGAGAGCCGTCCCCGCGATATTGAGCACTTCAGAAATAACCATCTCGATCGAGCTTATATTCTTGTCCATAATCCGCTCAACCGAGCGGTTTAGCTGGCTTCGGTCGGCCTCGTCGAGGTCCATCGCCGTGACCACCACGATGGGAATCTTCTGCCAGCGCGGCTCCATGCGCATGATCTCGGCGACCTCGAAGCCGTCCATCTCGGGCATCATCAAGTCGAGCAGCACCACGTCGGGGCAGTCGACCTCGAGCGCGTCCAGGGCAAGGCGCCCGTTGGCGGCGGTTTGCACCGTCCAGCCGGCGCGCTCCAGGTGGCGCTTGATGACCTCGCGGATCTCGGTCTCATCCTCGACCACCAACGCCACGCCCCCGCGCGAGCGGTCAAAGCGCGACAATACCCGCACCAGCCGCTCGCGCTCGATGGGCTTAACCAGATAATCGGCCGCCCCGAGCGCGTAGCCGATGCTCTTATCGTCGAGCATCGTGACCATCACCACCGGAATCTCATCGAGGGAGGCGTCGGACTTCAGCTCGGAGAGCACCGACCAACCGTCGCGCCCCGGCATCATTACGTCCAGCGTGATCACATCGGGCCGAAGCTCGCGCGCAAGCTCGATGCCGCGCTCGCCGTCGAAGGCCGAGAACAGCCGGAACCCGCGGGGCTTCAAGAAGCGGCGCATCAGCTCGTGGACATTGGGGTCATCGTCGATGATCAAGACCATCGGGCCAATCTCATTATTATTGTGGCTGCTCAAGGCGTGCTGGGCGACCTCTTCGGACCAAAAAGCCACCGATTCCTCGTCCCCAGCGCGCATCGCCGCGCTGGGCAGATGCACGCTGACCGTCGTCCCGACGCCGACCTCGCTCTCGACGTGGACGAACCCGCCCATCATCTCACAGAAGCGCTTGCAGATGGCCAGGCCCAGGCCGGTGCCGCCGTGGCGGCGCGTGGTCGAATCGTCCACCTGGGTAAAGGGTTCGAACATCAGATCGATTTCGTCGTCCGGGATGCCCATGCCGGTGTCCACGACGTCAATGCGCACGCCATCGCGGCCGCCGACGGACTCCTCCACGAAGTGCAGCGTAATCTCACCATTCTCGGTAAACTTCACCGCATTGCCGGTCAAATTGAGCAAGATCTGCTTCAACTTTGTGCGGTCCGCGACAAGCTCGATCCCCATCTCACCGGTGCACGCGATCTGGTTATTATTCTCGGTCACCAGCGGGCTCATGGTGTCCACGACCTCTTCGACCAACCCGGCCAGGTCAAAGGGCTCCAGGTGCAGGTCCATCTTGCCCGCCTCGACCTTGGAGAGGTCCAGGATATCGTTGATGAGCACCAGCAGGTGCTTGGCCGCCTTATGAACCTTGTTGATATCGCTGCGAATACTCTCCAGCGGCAGCGACCCCAGGTCGTTGATCCCCAGGTCGAGGTCCTCGCCGATCAGCTCAGAATAGCCGATGACCGCGTTGAGCGGGGTGCGCAACTCGTGGCTCATATTGGCCAAAAAAGCGCTCTTCGCCCGACTCGCCTCCAGCGCCTGCTCCTCGGCGGCGCGCCGCTCCGCAACCTCTTCATTCAAGCGCTCGACCGCCTCGGACAACTGGAGCGTGCGCTCCTGAACCCGCTCCTCCAACTCATCGCGCGCGGCGCTCAGCTTGCGCTCGGCGTCCTTGCGCTCGCTAATGTCCTGGATGGCCACCAACGAGCCCCAGCGCACGCCTGCGTCGTCGTGCATGGGCTTGGCGGACACCAACGTCCAGACCTCCTCGCCGTTTTTATGCTCCCAGCAATGGTCGAACATCTCGGCGACCCCGTCGCCGCGCCGCTTTAGATTCTCACGCGCGACGTTGGCCCAATGCTCCGACATAAAATCGAAAATCGAGCGCCCCACCATCTGCTCGGACTCGAAGCCAATCATCGCGGCCATGCTCGCGTTCACGTACGTGATGGTCGAATCCAAGCGCAGCAAAAGAATGCCGTCGTTGATGGTCTCGACAATCGTCGCAAAGGGAATATCACGGCCGTTGCCAGGCAATAGCTCAGTCTTCAACGGTTCGTCGGGTGAGTTACTCATATGAGTACTTTCGCGTCTTATAAGAGGATCAGAATACTGGAGGGCGCAATGAAATTGCTATCGTCAGGGAATGCTCGGGTACCGCGGGGAAGTTATATCTTCTGAGCAGATAAGCTGGCGCAGATTATGCGCGATCATCGCGCCGCTGGCAAGGCGATCGACCGCGCGCAGCTAAGCCTTGCGCGGCTCCCCCCCTCGCCCCCGGCCAGCGTGCTTGTCGCATTCGTACGACTTTGCAACTATCGCCTCAGACTTCGCCCGAAAGCCGCGCCCGGCGCGCTTCCTCTAGCTGTTGAGATTTCTATGCATTTCATCATTGTCGGCAATGGAGTCGCCGGAATTCAGGCGGCCCTCACGCTGCGAGAGCGCCTGCCAGACCCGGCGACGACTCATATTACCATCATTAGCGACGAGAGCGATTATTTTATTTCGCGCACCGCGCTGATGTACGCCTACACCGAAAAACTGCAGCGCCGCGACCTGGAACCCTACGAGCGGCGCCTCTACCGCGACAAGCACCTGACGCTGCGCCGCGCGCGGGTGGTCGACCTGGACGCCGACGCGAAGACGGTCACCCTCGGTGACGGCGAGTCGCTGGCATACGACGGACTCCTCTTAAGCGTCGGGGCGAAGCCGCGCAGCGCGGACTTCGCCGGCCTGGACAAGGTGCGCGACGGGCTGGTCAACTTTGTCTCTCTCCAGGATCTCGACCACTGCGAGCGCCTCACCCCGACGACCCGGCGCGCGGTCATCGTGGGCGGCGGGCTAATCGGCATCGAACTGGTCGAGTGCCTGCGCCACCACGGCGTCGAGGTCACGTTTTTGGTGCGCTCGCCCTGGTTCTGGCCGGCGGCCCTGGGCGCCGACGAGGGCGAATTTATCGCCGCGCATATGCGCGAGCACGGCGTCGACCTGCGGCTCGAAGAACAGGTGCAAGAGGTTAAGGTCGACGAGAACGGACGGGTGTGCGCGGTGCGCACCGAAAGCGGCGAAGAGATCGACTGTCAGATGCTCGGCGTCGCCATCGGCGTGACGCCCAATTGCGAGTGGCTGCGCGCGGTTAAGACGCCCCCCGCCCTGGCCCGCGGGATTCGGGTCGACCGGGCGTTTCGCACAAGCCTGCCCCAGGTGTGGGCGGCGGGGGATTGCGCCGAGATCGACCAGGACACGGGCAACACGCTCGTCGAAACCATCTGGTATTCGGCCAAGCGCCACGGCATCCTCGCCGCGCAGTCGATGCTCGGCGACCCGGTGCGCTACGAGACGCCGGTCTTTTTTAATAGCAGCAAATTCTTCGACATCGAGTTCACGACCGTGGGCGATCTCGAGGACGCCCCGCCCGGCTCAACGACCCTTTACCGCAAGATGCCCGAGCGCCCGATTAGCCAGCGCATCGTGGCCAACGCCGCGGGCGAGGTCATCGGCTTTAATATGCTCGGCTCGCGCTTTGACCACCGCATTCTCACCCGCTGGATTCAAGAGAAGCGCGGGCTCGACTGGGTGCGAGACAACCTCGAACACGCCCAATTCGACGTGGAATTTGGGCGCGTCCCGCTGCAAAAGATGACCGAGACCACCGACCGTCCGAAGGAATAAAGGTGGCCTCGCCCAGGCTTAAGTCAGGTGCGCCTCAATGGCCGAGCGAATCGACTCAGGCGTTTCCTTCGGGCCGAAACGCTGCACGATCTCGCCGTCTCGACCGACCAGAAATTTAGTGAAATTCCACTTTATCTTTTTGGTCCCCAGCAGCCCGGGCGCCGCCTTTTTGAGCGTCTGGAACAACGGATGCGCCTGCTTGCCGTTGACCTCGATACGCGCGTGCATCGGGAAGCTCACCCCGTAGTTCACCTGGCAGAATTCGGCGATCTCCGCGTTCTCCCCCGGGTCCTGGCCGCCAAATTGGTTGCACGGGAAGCCCAGGACCACCAGGCCCTTGTCTTGATAGTCCTGCCACAGCGCTTCCAACCCCTCGAATTGAGGCGTCAGGCCGCATTTGCTGGCGGTATTGACGATAAGCAAAACCTTCCCCTGGTAGTCCGCCAGGGTTTTGGGTTCGCCGCCGATGGTCTCGATTTCGGTCTGATAGTCGATTTTTGTCATGCTTCGTCCTAATGATTATTTGGAAATTAGCGAATCAGCGCACCGGGCAGTGTTTCAGAGTCATTTCGGAATGTCTATTTGATGCAACTTTGACCACCCCGGCCACCACGCGAACGTCCCACAAACCTGGATTATTCAGCTAATCCCGAGTGCAACTCAAAGAGTTATTCATGAGACAACAAGGCGCGCTAAACTGGTTAAAACACGATCTCACCCACCGCGGCCCGACCGCCTGGGCCCTGTCGAGCGCCCTGCTCGCCTTTTATATCGTGCTCTACTGGACCGACTGGCTCAACCCGGTGGCGGAGGCGCTGCACCTGGGGCAAAAATGGACGCTCTACGGGCTACTCTACACCCTGGCGATCACGGTCGGGGGCATCCATGTGATCCGCAAATACCGCCACAACGCCTACCAGGTGGTGCGCACGATGGTGGTGATCTTCGTGCAGGCGACCCTGGCGTTCTCGATCCCGCTTATACTTAAATTCTTCGGCCAGCCCGAGGTCTACCTGAGCTATTTGTGGCCGCTGAAGATCGAGTATTTCTACCCCTCGACCATCGCCAGCTGGCCGCTGCCATTTATTATCTGGAGCGTGGCCGGCTCGCTGCTGATGGTGCCGGTGCTGGCGGTGTTCTTCGGCAAGCGCTGGTATTGCTCCTGGGTCTGCGGCTGCGGCGGGTTGGCCAACACCGCCGGCGACCCGTGGCGCCACCTGTCAAGCAAATCAAGCCGCGCCTGGGCCATCGAGAAATACTCGGTCCATATCACGATGGTCATCTCGTTTATCGTCACCGCGGCGGTCATCGCCAGCTATATCTGGGGGGACGTGAACCCCCAGCTGCGCCACCACGCCGGGCAGATGCAGACCTGGTACGGCTTCGTGGTGGTGATGATCCTGTCGGGCGCGGTCGGCGTGGGGCTCTACCCCATCGGCGGAACGCGCATCTGGTGCCGCTATTTTTGCCCCATGGCCGCGGTGCTCGGGCTGGTGCAGAAGACGGGCAAATTCCGCATCACCGTTAAAGACGATATGTGCATCTCCTGCGGGCTCTGCTCGACCTATTGCGAGATGGGCATCGACGTGCGCGCCTACGCCCAGCGCAACGAGGACTTCACCCGCGCGGCCTGCGTGGGCTGCGGGATCTGCGAGGAGGTCTGCCCGCGCGGGGTGCTTCACCTTGAAAACTCGTCGGTCAAACTCAACCTGGGCGGCATCCATTCGCCCACGGCCTCGGCGGCAAGCACCAACGCACTGTCGATTCACCACCCGACCGCGACCTCCAACCAAACCCCAACAGACGCCGCGCCCGAGCTCACCCTTCGCAGCCTGAGCGAGCAGACCTGGAAGGGCCCGGCCCTCTAAGCCTCCGGGGGCCTTCGGCGGCCCCCGCGCCAACCCCAACGGTGCAGGCTGCGGAAATAACTCCTCGGCCCACTTGTTCGACCCGTGAGGGCACGCAAGACCTGGTTCAACTTTCCGTTATTACAAAAGCCTTATTTTTTCAGAAACGGCAGCTATTGAGAGACTAGAGCAGAGGCGAAGGTGCTAGGTGCCGGATCTTTCAGCCTATTTTCGATATTTATTAGTTTGAAAATTGACCCGTCCCCGGATGTGCATACTATCCCATCACCTTGGTGGGTTCGCGCCCGGATATTTCGCTCCATCAGTCATGATCAGCCGGCCATCACCGGATGACACTGCGAACGCATTTGATATGCTCCAGACACTAGATCGGGCGGCATCTTCATCCACCGAAGCTTCGGCGCGAGTAGGCGCCGAGTGCACGGACAGCACCCGTGCGACGATCAACGCCGATGATGTCGATGCTTGGTTTGCCTTTCACGAAGAGTTCTCATCATGAATTGTGATTATTACCAAATGCTGGGCGTTGCGCGCGACGCGACTCACGCGCAGATCAAACGCGCCTATCGAGCGCTTGCCCTGCAATGCCACCCGGATCGCAATTGCGAATGCCCGGAGGCTGAGACACGCTTTAAGCAGGCGGCCGAGGCCTACGAGGTCCTGTCGGACCGCACTCGACGCGCGCTCTACGACCAATACGGCCGCGCGGGCGTAAAAATGAAAGGCCCCAGCCCAGCCGATATCAACGATATCTTCTCGGAGTTCGGCGATATCTTTGGGGATATCTTCGGGTTTGGAAGCTGCTCGGGTCAGTCGAAGAGCGGCGCGCGCGGCGAAGACCTGCGCTTCGACCTATCGCTAAGCTTTGAAGAGGCCGCGTTCGGAACCTCCAAGGTCATTGAGATTCCACGGCGCGAGGAGTGTGACGCCTGTGAGGGAAGCGGCGCCGAGCCCGGTACAACCTCGGTCATCTGTCCAAGCTGCAAGGGCTTGGGCCAGATCCAGCACCGCCAGGGCCTCTTCACCCTCTCGTCGAGCTGCGCGGCCTGCGAAGGCAGCGGGGAGCGCGTTCACGAAGCCTGCGCAGCCTGCACGGGCGCCGGATTTATCGCAGATGTGCGCGAAGTTACCGTGAAGATTCCCGCTGGCGTCGGCACCGACACCAAACTTCGCCTGCGCGGCGAGGGCAAAGCAGGCTTTGGTGACGCCCCCGCCGGCGACCTCTTCGTGGTCCTGCATGTCGAGCCCAGCGCGCATTTCGAGCGCCAGGGCGCAAACCTTGTCTACCAGGCCGAAATCTCCTTTATCGACGCCGCCCTTGGCTGCCAGATCGAAGTCCCGACCCTGGACGAGCCCGTCACGGTGACCTTTCCTCCGGGGACCCAATACGGCGACCGCCAAACCCTTAAAAATCTCGGCATCGCCCAGATCGGCAGCGACCGCCGCGGCGACCTGATAATTTCCGCGCGCCTCAAAACCCCCGACACCCTCAACGATAAACAACGGCGACTGCTCGAAGAGTTTGTCAAAGCCGGCAGCGAGCACGCCGGTGAAGTTGGCGCGGAAACCTCCAGCGCGCGCGCGCGCCTCTCGGACCAGACCGCCTAAACGGGCGCGCCCAAAGATCTAGAAAGGCGGCTTCGAATCATCGAAGCCGCCTTTTTCTATTCACATCTCTATTCGAGCAGATCTGCTCAACTCAGCTCAGATACGGCCCGAGCGTGGCCCGAAGATGAAGGCGCGCGCGGTGCAGCCGGCTCTTCACACCACCCACCGACAGGTCCAGGACCTCGGCGATTTCGCTGAGCTTAAGCCCCTCGACCTCTTTGAGCACAAAAACTGACTGGTATTTCGGTGGCAACTCATCCACCGCCTCGATGATCTTCTGGCGCAGCTCGCGATTCTGCACCGCCTCATCGGCGCGCACACGCCACTGGGGCGCGGAGCCGCCGTAATAATCATCTTCCGGCAGATTCAAGCCCTCATCGTCCACCGGCACCTCGCTGAGGCGGCGCCGCTTGCGCAGGCGCATCAAGCCGGCGTTGACGACCACGCGGTACATCCAACTGCCGAATTGCGAATCCCCCTGAAACGAGTCCAATTTGCGGTACATATTCAGGAAGGCTTCCTGCACCACGTCCTGGGCCTCGGCGTCGTTTTTCGTCAGACTATAGGCGAGGCGGAACGCCTTATCCTGATACCGAAGCACGATCTCCTCATAGGCCGCATAATCGCCCCCCTGAGCAAGTATGACGAGCTCTTCGTCGGTTAATTCGCGCCGTTCTTGGTCGGAAATATTTATCTCTTCACTGCTCATCAGGGCACAGTCTCGGGTGAGCGTTCAATCGGGGATAGGCAAGCGCACAAGGCGAATCTTCCCACCGCTCGGGAATGTGTCAATGGAATATTCTAAATTACTTTAATTCGTCAACTTGCTCAAAGGGTTTGGCTTCTGCAGCAAAGCCGGCGCTTTTTAGCGCGTTGGCCGCCTCTTTGCGCATGGCCGCCGCCTCACCGGGCACCAGGCGCACCAGGACCTGATAGGCCTGCGCGGCGCGTGGCGCGTTCTTTTGGGCGAGGCTTACTCGCGCCAGCGCGCGCTGGGCGCGTGGCTCAAACGCCTCGATGGCGACCCAGCGCTCGGCCGCCACGGCCGCCTGCGCCCAATCCTTCTTGGCCATCATTCGCTCGAAGCGCTTTCGCGCGATTTGCGGGTCATTCTGATTGAGCTCAAACAGGCGCAGCTCGGCTCTCTCCTGGAGGGCCGCATCCTTTTGACTCTCGGCCAACTTCAACAAATTGGCCCAGGCCTCCGTGCCATCCTCGTAGAGCTGCGTCGCCGCGTCCAGATGCACCCGCGCATCGACCGGCATCTCGAGCATCATCGCGGCGTAGCCGAGCAACACACGCAACTCATAGCCGTCCTCGAACTCATCCAGAATCGCCATCCCGTGAGCGTAGGCGTCGCGGGTATGGCCCTGGCGGAACTCGATGAGCGCGGCCAGGTAGCGCACGGTCGAATTCTTCGGCGCGCTATTCAGGGCGTGCTTGATATTCTGCTTAGCCCGCTCCGTCTCGCCATTCGCGATCTGCGCGTAACTCAGTTGCGCGCGTAACACCGGGTCATTCGGCCGCTTCGACAACTTCTCCTGGAGCACCCGGATCGGCTCGATGCCGTCGACGCTGACCAGCACCTGCTGCCTAAAATTAAGGTAGCGCGCCTCAAGCCATTTCTTAAACCCGGCGTCGAAGCTCGCGACATCGGTCTCAAGCGCCTTCTCGATCACCAGTCCGGTTTTGAGCGCGTCCGGAAAGGTCTCAAGCATCCGGTTTATGGCCGCAAAGCCGTGGGTCTCCACGATATAGTGGATCGCCAGGCTCGACAGATGATACGCGCGCAGGATGCCCTTGAAGGAGCGCGCCTGGGTAAAGCGCTTATCCAGGTCGACCACGCTTGGCAGGTCATTCTCGCGCATCATCGTGACGATTTCGCCGTCTCGATGCCGCGCCCAGGCCGGGTCTTTGACATTGGTCTCGTACTCGGCCAAGCCCTCGGTAAACCAGCGCGGCACGCGGTAGCCGGCCTTCTGGATATGATAGACGTGGGCCATCTCGTGCCAGATCACCTGACGCCAATTAAAATTGCCATCGCTCGGGCTCCGCGAGATCACGACCTGCCCAAAGCACAGCCCGGTGGGGCTGATCTGCGGCAGGCCGACGCTTCGCACGCCAAAGGTCGCCGGCTCCGGAAAGACCTCGACGTCAACCTTCTCGGGTACCTTATAATTATATTTCGCCCCAAACGTCTCGATCGCCTCGCCCACCAGCGACGGCACCACCAGGTTGAGCACGTCGCTCTGGTCGCGCCGGGTGCGCAGCCGGAACGTGTCATAGGTCTGAAACTCATATTCCGACATCGTTTTGTCGTAGAGCTCCACCATATTATAGGCGCGAATATTATAGGGGTCGGCCTCAAAGGCCTTCCTCAGATACTCAACCCCTTCGCTCTCGCGCCTCACCCGCGACAGCCCGATTCCCAGGTCCAATAGCGCCGGCGGGTACCCCGGGCGCAACTTCAGCGCGCGTTCATTTAGCGCGATGACCTCCGAATAACGGTGCACCATCTGCGCGTAGGTCGCGGTTTCGGTGAAGATTCGCGCGAGATCCGGCTGGATCGCCAGCGCCTGCTCCACCACCGCCTCAAAGGCCGGGCGCTCGTCATTCAGATAATGACACGCCGCCTTGATGATCATCGCCTCGACCGCGCGCGGGCGGTCGGCCAGCACCGCGTTGGCGCTCTTCACGGCGCCGGCGCAGTCGGAGTCATAGATCTGGAGCTTCGCGCGGGTCACCAGCATCTTCGGGCTGGTGCGCCATACCTTCTCGACGCGCGCCAGGTAGTCGCGGGCGTCGTCGAAATAATTGCTAGTCTGAATCTCTAGCTCGGCCATCGCGACCAGGGCGCCCGGGTGCTTCGGGTTGATCTTGAGCGCCTCTTCAAGCGTGGCGAGGGCGTCGACCTGATTGTACTTGCTGAGCAATAACTCGGCCAAGGAGACCAGCCCGTCGACATAGCGCGCGTCGAGCTCGTACATCTTCTGAAACGCGTAATTCGCGTCGTCGAAGCTCCCCATCTCCCACATCGCCTCGCCGAGCCAGGCCAGTTGACGCGCGGTGGTGATACGCCCGCTATTGAAAGCACGGCTGAAGGGCTTTAGGACCGCGTTCGCCTCGGCCTGCGCGCCGCGCTTGGCGAGCATACGACCGAGCTCCAGGCGCACCGGGAGCGCGTCGGTGTGGGCGGCTAAAAAGGTGCGCAGATAATTTTCGGCGGCCTCGAACTCACCGAGCTCAGACTGAAGCCGCCCGGCCAGCGCGGCTGCGCGGGCGCGCAGCTCGGCGTCGCGCGCGCTCACCTCGGCATTGGCCGCAAAACGCTGCGCCAGCTCCAGGTCGCCGTCGTACTCGGCAAGATGCGCGCGCACCAACATCGAGCTTGCGTCGTCGCGCTCAAACGCGAGGCGCTTTGCCCGCTCCAACTCCCCTTTTTGAAAGGCAACTTCAGCCGGCGTCGCGGACGCGCCCGCCGCTGCATCCCCGGTCGGAATGCCAATGCGCGATAACCACTCTGCGGAAGCAGGCGTCGGGCAGAAAACCCCGGTCGCCCAGGTTAAGGCCACCACGCCACCGAGAAGCAAATTGCGGAAATCGCGCATAGGTCTAATCAAGATTTGAGCGGAATCACCGGGCGCGGCTATCCTTTGCCGCGCCCCCAAAACAGATCTTCGGCTCGATAATTATAGCCCGGAAACGATGCGCCACACGCCATCTTCCCGCTCCAACTCGAGACGATTTACGTCCACGCCAGCGTCCCACGACGACTCGTCGGCGATGACATATTTGTAGGCGTAGTCGAATTTGTAATCGACCGTCGCCCGCTCGCCCTTGACCTTCACGTCGCGCACCAGGACATCGTAGCGAATCTCGCGCGCGCCCTGGGCCATCATCTCGAAGACCTCCGCCAGGTCCGACGCGCTATAATCATCTTCGGTCGTGTTGGTGGTCCCGGCGTTATCGTAATAGTTGGGCGAAATCAGCCGCTTAAGCGTGCCAAAATCCTTGGTCACCACCGCCTTGCGGTAGCTGGCCAACACGTCGAGCACTTCGCGGTTCTCAAGGGTGTCTTCGATCTGGGAGTCGTCATCGATGCGAAAATCGATATCGTCCTTATAGATCTGGTCGTCACGAATATAATCGGCGCCACACCCAACCCCGGCCAAAAGACCCGTCGAAATGACGAGGGCCATCACTAATCGTCGCATTGAAACCATTAAATACTTCTCCTTAAACGCTCTTCTCAGGGCCATAATCGATGCTAAAAATTGATATTAAATGAACCGGCGTGGGTTGATAACGCTAGGGTGTTCCTATCCTATTCCCCCGCTTCCATGCAATGCGGTTGAGCCACTCGCGCGCTTCGGTGGCATAAGTCGCGTCACGGCTCGCCGACAGGGTGTCAAACCCGCGCTGGGCCGCCTCAAGATCGCCGAGGAAATACTGCGTCTGCGCGAGCATGCGCCGCGACTCCTCTTCGATCGCCCCGCCCGGCTGGGCGCCCGCCAGGGCTTGCTCCAAATACGGCCGGGCTTCGGCCCATTGGGACTCACCCCAGAGGCGCCGGCCGACCAGGTAGGCCGCCAGCGCATCCTGCGGATTTTGCTGATACCAGCGCATCGGAAAATACAGCGCAAGCGGCGGCGCGTGCTGCCCGAGGAAGAACTCAAAGGCGTGCGCTCTCCCCTGGTCTTCGGGGCGACGAAGCGCGTCCATCTTTACCTGCAAAAGTCGGCGCGTGCCGGCAGGAATGCCCAGCTCTAGACATTGCCCGTACGCCTCGGACGCCTTCGCCAGCGCGGCCTCTCCCGCATCACCGTCGGCCTGCGCCTGCAGCCAGGCGAGGTCACCGCGCATGCTGAGCAATTGCGCGCGCAAAACGGTGGCCTGCGCGTCGGCCAGCATCAACTCGACCTGCTCGAGCGCCGCGCCGTATTGCTTCGCCTGAATCAAGACCTGGGCGTAGCCGATGCGGTAGCGGGTATTCGCCGGGTCAAAGCCGAGGATCTTCTCATAGATCTCGCGCACCTCGCCGATATCACCGATCTGCGCGGCGGTCTGAGCCTGCACGGTGAGGTCAGCGATCTCGCGCGCGCAGACCTTATCAAAGATCGTCGGGCGCTCGTAGAGGTAGCGCGCGAGCGCCATCTCTTCGTCGGCCAACTCGATCGTGTCGACGAAATTCTCCCACTCGCTTACCAGGGCGTCGGTCGACTTGCCATAGGCGCCCTTAAAGTCGCCGCGCGGGTAGGCATCCTTGAATTTATCGACGCCGTATTCATCGACCAAAAACCGCACAAACGAGCCAACCAGGGTGTAGGCGCGCCCCGAGGACTGCGTCCAGAACCCCGACGCCCCGACGATGCCGCCGATATCCGGGGCGATGTTCAGCCGGCGCATCGCGGCGCTGGCCTGGTGCAAATCAAGGTCGCGCACCGGCCAATCGGCGGCGGTCGCTGCCCCCTCAACCAGCCCCATATTTACGCCCACGCCGGCCTGCATACTCAGGCTCAGCGGCCCGGCGCCAAAGGGTTCGGTGAAGATATGCGCGAGCTCGTGGCCGAGCTTATGGTCGCCATAATGCTGCCACAGAATATGCATCTCATGGAGCCACAGCTTCGACACGAGCGTGCGCCGCCCGCCCATCAGGCGCCCCTTCTGCTCACGGTCGCGATAGACATAGCTCTTGATCTTCCCTTTCCTCGCCGGGTCCGTCTCGAAGAACTCGCGCATCTGCGCGTAGCGAAATTCGTGGTCTTCGGCGAGGCGCTCGCGCGCGTCGATAAACGCGCGGCTCTGGGGATAATAGATGATAAAATGCTCGGTCTCGATGCGCCCGCCGAGCTCGTCTTCGACATAATCGGCGGTGATGGCGATGCCAAAATCCTGGCGATATGCCGACATCGACACGAAGGTCGCGCCGGCTAACACCGCGACCAACACCGCCCAGCGGATCGGCGCCTTCTGCCGGCGCCGCCACACAGCCTCGAGCCCCGCTAATACAGCGACCGCCGCGGCCATGTGAATCCCGCGATACCACAAAAGGCTGGTCGGAAGACTCAACGCCTCGTCATAAATCGAGCCGCTAAAATACCCCAAAAAGAATTGATGCCCGACGATCGGCGGCTGCAACGCGAGGTGGGCGAGCACCGCCGCGGCGCTGCCCAAAATCGCGAGCGTGACCGTCAGAGTCTGCATCCGCTCGCGCCCGGCAAATATCGCATAGGCAACCCACGCCAGGAGTTGACCGACCAAAATCGCAGGCACCGAGATCGCCAACCAGAAGCCGCCGCCCACGCCGTAGGCGCAGTTAATCACTCGCGTCGCGTTGAGGCTTAGCACCAAAAACGGCAGGAGCAACAGCAGCTCGTGGCGCACCAAAAGGATGAGGAAATCCGCCAGCGGCGAGGACGCGCGCGCGGGGTCCAACGGCCCGAGGAGCACTCCGCGGCGCAACGCGTGCAAGGTCAGCGCGGTCGCGGCGATGCCGCCGAGCACGCCGAAGCCCGCGGCGGATTCATAGCCCACCAAATTGAGCAGCGGTAGAAAACAGAAAACGACCGCGACCAGCGCCAGCAGCGCGTACACAACCGCGTACGCACGCGTCGGCATCAACCACTTCATAAAGCGCTTGATTGAGTTCATCTCCGCCTTCGGTCGTGTGGGCTAAATCAGAGGGATAGGCGCGCAATGTCGTCGGTTCGTGGACCGCTCTCAGGGCTTGACGTCATGCTTGTCGTCGACGTGATTCAGCGTCACCCGGTGGCCAACCTTCAGGCCAATCTCGGCCGCCCTGCCCCCGCGCAGTTCCAATACATAGCGGGCGTAGCGCTCCGAGCGGCGCGGCGTGCGCGTCAGCGGCTCGACTTCCTCGAGAAAATGAACCACCTCGCCGCGCGCGTCGATAAAGATCATATCGAGCGGGATATAGGTATTCTGCATCCAAAAGCTGCGCATCCCTTCATCTGGATAGATGAAGAGCATCCCCCAATCATCGGGGAGTTCGCGCCGGTACATCAGCCCCTTTTCGTGCTCATCGGGCGATATGGCCAATTCGAGATAAAACGTCCCGACCGGCGCACTCTGCGGGCCCAGAAATTGGAGCGTCGGCGTATTCTCGGGCACGGAATCCTTCAAAGAAGGCGGCATCGCGCAGACCTCGTTCTCGCAGGATAGATAGCTCGGGCAATCCTTCACGGTGACACAGCTCTCGCCAAGCCCATTGAGCCCGCTGGCCTTCTGGGCGCCGATATCAGCCTGCGTCACCGCGCTCATGGCGTCATCGCTCTTACACGCGACCACCTGGGCCACGAGCAGCACGCCCAGCAGACCCAGAATGACGCGTGAAAAATAAATCTTGAGCATCGCCATTAGATACGACCCAGAGTTTTCTTGATGAGGATCTTCAGGTCTTCATCTTCTTCGGTCTTGAGACGCGCCTGAAGCTGGGGCTTGGCGGCCTTCGCCTTGAGCTCACCCAGCGCTTCGATCGAGGCGCGGCGGATATCGGGGTTCGAGTCATCCAGCACGCTTACGACCAGGTCGATCGCGCTGGGCTGGGCGGTCTTTCCGAGCGCTTCGACCGCGGCAACCCGGAGCTCCGGCTCTTTGGCGTTGAGCAGGATCGCGATACCGGTCGTGGCCTTCGAATCCTTCAGCGAGGCGAGCTGCTCGAGCGCGGTCAGTTGCACCTGGCGGTCCGAGTCCGACACCGCACCGCTGAGAAGGCTGATGACGTCGTTGACGCCCTTCTTATCTTCCGAGGAAACCAGCGTCCCGAGGGCCGCGAACGCGCTGGAGCGCACGCCCGCGTCCTTGGCTTCGGTGAGCTCACGGATCTTATCCCATTTAGCTGCCTCGGCGCGCGCGGCCATCGCGTCGAGCGACGCGGCGACGACCTCCGGAGCCGAGTCATCGAGGTATTTCTCGAGGATCTCGAAACCTTCGCCATCCTTATAATAAGCCAGGCCGTTGGCCACTCCGGCGCGCACTTTCGCGCTCTTATCAGCGGCCAAACTCTTGAGCGTCTCGAGCCCGTCTTTGGACTTAAACGCGCCCAGGGCGCTCGCCGAAGCGCCGCGAATATCGGCGTCGGAGCTCCTCGCGCCGCGGCTCAACTTCTCCTTGACCTGGGCGTTTCCGCCGGACTTCACGGCCAACTCACCCAGCGCGCGGTAGGCCACGCGCTTGGTGCTCTTATTATTGGAGTCGCTCTGGCTCAAAACCGTGGCGACCGGCTGCGCGGCCATCAAGGTATAGGCAAGCGCCTCAAGCTCATCGGCGTCTTTGCCTTTGGCGATCGCCGCCGAGAATGCGGGCATCGACGCGATGTCGCCGCGCGCGGCCAGAACGTCACCGGCGACCAGGCGCTTGCGCTTGGTATCGGCTGTCAGAAAGGTCTCGACCGCCTTGCGCGCGTCATCGCCCTTAATGTCGCCAAGCTTACGAATCGCCAACTCGGCGTCGCGCTCGCTCAGATTATTGCCGACGTAGGAGTAACCGACGATCGCCGAGGAAGCAGCGCTCTTGCCCGCCAACTCCCGAGCGATCTTCAGGCGAAGCTCCGCGGCAATCTTGTCGTTGCCGAGCGCCGCGATCTGCTCGGCGTCGGCGTTGAGCGCCTGCAGGGCGTCGGAGCTCGCGGCCGCGACCGCTGCCCGCTTGTCCACCAGGTGCGACACGACGGCGTCGACGATCGCCGACTTCAGGGCCTTGTTCTTATTGCCGATACTCTCAAGCGACTTGAGCGCGGCGACCGACTCTTTCTCGGAGCCTTTCTCGAGCAGATAAAGCGGCTCGTTGACCGAAGCCTTCGCGGACTTCGACTTCCCAAGGAACTCGGCGGCCGACCGCGCGATCTTTGCGTCCTTATCTTCTTTCATCATGCGCTCAACCGCGGCGAGCACCGGCGCATCCTCGCGATTGCCCTCGAGCGTGTTAAGCGCGCGGGCGCGCACGCTCGGGGATTTCGCGTCGAGCAACGGAATCACTTCATCGCGGAAATCAACCTTCAACTTCGGAAGCAGCGCGAGCACGCGCAGCACCGTGAAGTCCTGGGAGCTCTTCAGATAACTAAAGAGCGCCTTCTCAAGCTCGGCGTCCTTGGCCTTCCACCGCTTATTAAACTGCGTCGCGGGGATGAGCGTGCCGTCGGGCAAGAGCACCTGGGCGCCCGAGTAGTCCTTGAGCGGCAGCGCGTTCAACAGCGGCAGCGTCAAGCTATAGGCGTAGAAGGGAACGTCGGCGCGCACCATCTTGCCGTCGAAATGCCCCGGGAACTCGACGCCGTCGACGCCTAATTCGGTGAGCGTATAGACCGTCTCCGCCATGATGATCGGCGCGAAGCCCGCGCTGGCCTTGGAGGGGTCGATCGTCACCGAGATCTTGGCTTTTGACGGAAGATTTCCAGTTATCTTGATGCTGGAGTTGCCGTAGGTCGTCTTCTTCTTGGCCTTGAGCAGCTTAAAGGCGTCGAAGACCTTCGATTTACTCAGCTTCCCCGACAACTTCTTCTGCTCGCTCACCGGGACCAGGCCGTATTCGTTATCGCCGCCCAATTCGATGAGCTCATAGGAATAGCGAACGCTGCCGCCCTCTGCGAACGCCGGTGCGCCTACCCCAAAACAAGCCGTCGCGAGCGCAAGCGCCAGCCCATTGCGCAGTCCGCGTCGCCATCCAAGCCGCGACGTTGCGGCGGGACAGGTATTGGTATCAGACGAGGAATTATCGCGGCGACCGAGGCCGGTCTGGAAGTTAAAACGCATCAGACAACTCTCTTTGGGGTTCTTCTTCTTTAGGAATCTCGACGGAATCGGCACTCTCGCAGATTCCGCCGCAAAATTCGACGCGAAAAATGCGTCGCTCAAACGCGCCCGAAAATAATCATCCCGGGCGTTCGCTATATAAGACGTGTGGAAGGCCATTAAATTCCATTGCCTCCCCACGAAGTTTTAGCGCTGCATCGAAGAATTCACAAATCAAAACGAAAAAGCCCGCAGAAGCGGGCCATTTCGATGAATCTATTTCGTGCGACGGGTCGCGATTAGCTCAATTTAAGAGCTTCGAGCTTAACGCCGGTCTTGGAGACGATCGTCGCGCATTTGTAGTTGCTGCAGACCCAGTACATTCCGCTGGGACCCTGGTCGCGCATCATGCGGGTCATTTCCATGATCGAATCGCACTCGGTGCAGGTTTTCTTTGCGTCCGACTCACGTTTTTGACTGGCGATTTTCGCGGGCTTACGTGCCATGATGGTTCTCCAAATCTATCAAGATGGATAGGCGAATCGCCTATATCTACTCTAAAAAACTCAACTAAAACTAAAGGGCCGCCGAGATACCAAACTCGGTCTCGACGACCCTTTTCTCACAATAGCCCGTACGGGATTCGAACCCGTGTTACCGGCGTGAGAGGCCAGCGTCCTAAACCTCTAGACGAACGGGCCACAAAGAGAATTCGGGAACAAGGATTCGAACCCTGACTCTCTGGACCAGAACCAGATGTCCTGCCATTAGACGATTCCCGAAGAATCTCTCTTTGTATGCTCATCTTGCCATCTGGTTTTGGCAAAACGTTTACTTAGCTCGTCGCCAAGTGAGGAGGTTTATAAGCATACCTTGGCTTGGTGTCAATATACTTTTTATCAATTTGTGCATTCTTTTTTTCAAAACCCTATCCGACCCGCGTTTGGGATTCCCCAGGCCGGTTTCACGCCCCTTTTCAGGTTGCGCGAAATAGGCATCTAACGCATTATTCAGGCTGAAACACCTCTTAAGTGGAGCAACATGATGGGCGCAGATGAGTCGATACGTTTTGAATTCAGCTTTCACGGGATCAATATCGAGCTGTCGGGGGAGAGCAAATTTGTCGACACCCTCTATCGCGAGCTAATGCGCGATATCGAAGCCGCTCGCCAAACGCTCGACAAAGAAGAGGAGCAGGCCGAGGTCAAGGCGAGCGCCGCCTCGATCGAGCACACGCCGGTGTGGGTGCACCGCTGCAGCGAGATGATGCGCAAGGTCTATATGAGCAATGTCTCCGAGATGAAGCGCTCGCCGGTGGGTAAGACGCTCGACTATCAGGCCGTGCGCACCTTCTACACCGACGACAAGGCGTTTCGCGCGTTCTTCCCGAAGCTGGCCGACAATCGCACCATGTGGGCCGAGCTGACCGACGAGGGGCAGCGCACGATTCGAAAGCTCCCGCACGGCGGCCGCTCAAAACAACCGCCGGCAAGTTGAGCGCCCTTCCCCGCCCCAAACGCCAACCATCAGGTCAGCGGCCAATCAAAGACGCGCGACGCGTTCTTCGTGGTTGCTTGGGCGAACTCCTCAAATGACATCCCGCGCGCCTCAGCGATCTTCTCGGCCGTGTGGCGCAAGTACGCCGGCTCATTGGGCCGCCCGCGATGCGGAATCGGCGCCAGATACGGCGAATCCGTCTCCACCAGGATTCGCTCCAGCGGCGTGTCCCGCGCGATCTCGAGCAACTCGGCGGCGCTCTTAAAGGTCACGATCCCCGAAAACGACAGATAGAAGTCGAGCTCAAACAGCTCCTCGGCCATCCACCGACTTCCGGTGAAGCAATGCAGAATGCCGCCGGTCACCCCGGTCTCTTTGAGCATCGCGATGCAATCTTCGTCGGCGTCGCGGCTATGGATGATCACGGGCTTATTAAATTCCTTGGACATCTCCAGGAATTGGCGAAACGCCCACTTTTGCTTGTCGACCGGCGCGTTGTCGTAAAAATAGTCCAACCCGGTCTCACCGATCCCCACGACCTGCGCGTCGCCGGCGAACTCACGGCGCAACAATTCGACCGTGGCCTCGTCGGCGCTCTCGGCGTCGTGCGGGTGCAGCCCGATCGTGCAGCGAATCCAATCGTATTGCCGCGCGATCTCAAGCGCCCGCCGATTCGAGTCCATCCCGCGGCTCGCGCCAATCGTCACGATCCGGTCGACGCCCGCCTCTTTGGCGTTCGCCAGCACCTCGTCGAGGCGCGCATAGATCTTCGGGGAGTCGAGATGCGCATGGGTGTCGATCAAATTCATCGCCTAATCCTTACTCTATTCGATTTTCGTGGTGTTTGGGGGTGTACCGCGGAGCGCCCCCGATAAGAGCGCGCGCGGACGTCTAAAGCGGGAGCCTGCTCAGGTATTCCACTCGTCGAGCATCTTGGCGGCCAGCGAGCGAACTTCGTGCTGGGCGTGGTTCAGCGCAACCTCGGCGAGCACCGCGCGTGCGTCCTCGCCGCCGTAATCGGCCAGTGCGAGCACCGCAGTGTCAGCATGGTATTCTGGGCTCCGGGCGACAAATTGCAATTGGCTGAAAAACTCCTCGATGCGCAGACGCCCAACCGTGCGCAGCGCGTAGCCACGCGCATCTTTGCGCGAGCTTCCCAGCGCCTTCTTCAGGTATTTCTCGCCCGCCGGGCTCCCCAGCATATAGAGGGCGGCGGCGGCCTCGACCTTCATGATCGGATGGGTAAACCACCCGGACACAATCTTCTCAAGGGGCGCGCGCGCGCGCGTTACTCGCAGTTTTTGGAGCGCGTGGATCGCGCTTGACGTGGTGATCTCATCTTTGAGAGCCGCCAAAAGTTGGTCAACGATCGCGTCTAAGACGTCCCGCTCAAGCGAGACCTGCGACTCGGCGACCAGCTCGCTCAAACACAGGGCGAGCTGAAACTTATTGCTGCCGTGTAGCTTGCGCCATTGCGCGACCAGGAGTCCCGTCAGTTCGGCCCAGCCCGAATGCGACACGATCTGAGCGGCGACCACCACTACCTCGGGGTCCGGGTCCATCAGGCGCTGAGCCACCAGGTCGGCGAAGGCCTCGCCCGTCGCGCCCAGCTCATACAGGACGATGAGCGCGCGGTAGCGCACATCCGGGTCCTCATCGCTGCCGGCCTGCATCAGCGCGGCGATGCTCTGCGCATCCGGCGCGCCTTCTAGCCCCATGCAGGCGACCTGGCGCACCGCGGCGACCGGCGCCGGGGTGCAATTGGCGTCCAGGCCCATCGCGACCACCGCCTCAACGGCGGCTTCAGCATCCCCGACCGCCAGCGCCCGCAGCACCCTATTCAACGCCTCATCGCGCATCTCTGCGGCCTGAAGCCCCGCCTGATGGCGAAGCGGCGGATACACATCCGCCATCGCCTCGAGCACGACCCGCCGACATTCCAGCGGGGTGCCCTCGCGCAGGCGAAACTCGAACTCGGCGATCCGCGTCTGCGGGTTATGAATATCTGCTAAATAGCGATAGCTCATCAGGAAATTTGGGTCCCGGGCACGATATTATCGGAGAAAAAGGCCAGCTCAAGTCCGCCATCGGCGTCCTTAACAGCCAACACCATCGCCTCGGATTTAATGCCAAATAATTTCGCAGGCTTCAGGTTCACGACCATCGCCACCTGCTTGTTGACCAGGTCCTCGGGCTCAAACGCCAGCGCCAACCCGGCGACGATGGTACGCGGCGCGTCCTCGCCGACATCTGCCGACAATTTAAGCAGCTTATCGGCCCCGTCGACCCGCTCGGCGCTTAAGATGCGTCCGACGGCCATCTTCACCTTGAGGAAGTCGCCAAATTCGATCAGGCCGCTGCCCTCCGCATCATCTTTGTTCATCTTCTTATCGCCCTTCTTCTTGGATTTTTTCTTCGGCTCTTTTTCAACGGGCTTCGGCACGTCTAGCTCGATCTTCTCGAAGAGTACGTCCGGGGTCGTGATGGTATTTCCGGCCGGCAAACCGCCCCACTGGAGCGCATCCAGACGCGCACCCTCGACCGGGTCGAGCCCGAAGGCCACGAGGATCTTGGCCGCCGCGTCCGGCACAAACGCCTGCACGAGCACGGCCATCCAGCGGATGCCCTCGAGCGCGTGATAAAGAATCTGTTCGACCCGCTCGGAATCGCCCTCTTTTTTGGCCTTCCAGGGCTGGGTCGACTGGATATATTGGTTGAGCTCGTTGCCCAGGTGCATGATCGACTCAAGCGCGTGATGCGGCTCGCGCTTATCCATAGAGTCGCGAACTTCGGTGAGCGTCTTGGCGGCGCATTCGCGCAGCGAGACATCGGCTTCAACATCCGTCTCAACCGACTTCGGCACCGTGCCGCCCAAAAATCCCTGCATCATCTTGGTCGTGCGATTAACGAGGTTCCCGAGGTTATCGGCGAGCTCGGAGTTGTTGCGCTCGACGATGCGCTCCTGGACGAAATTGCCGTCGCTGCCCAGCGGGATCTCGCGGATCATAAAGTAGCGCAAAAGATCGAGCGGGTATTGCTCGACCAGCTCAAAGGCGTCGACCCAATTGCCGCGCGATTTGCTCATCTTTTGCCCGTCGACGGTCCACCACCCGTGGGCGAAGACCTGCTTCGGGAGCTCCACCCCGGCGCTCATCAAAAAGGCCGGCCAATAGACGGCGTGAAAGCGCAGGATATCCTTGCCAATAAGGTGAAGATCCGCCGGCCAGAATTTTGCCGGCTCGCCCTTCTCATCAAAGCCGCCGATGCCGGTGATATAATTGGTCAGCGCGTCGACCCACACGTAGAGCACGTGCTCGGGGTCTTCGGGAAACTCGATGCCCCAATTAAAGGTCGTTCGGCTGATCGACAGGTCGTTGAGCCCGCCCTCGACAAACGCCGCGATCTCGTTTCGCCGCGCCTTGGGGCGCACCGGAATATCCTGAGAATTATACCATTCAATAAGCGGTTGCTCGTATTTACTCAGCCGGAAGAAATAGCTCTTCTCCTCGACCCACTCCACCGCCGATCCCGACTCAATGGCCTTGCCATCCTCGATCTCATCTTCGGAATAATAGGCTTCGTCCGAGGCCGAATACCAACCCGCGTAGGTGTCCAGATAGATATCGCCGGCCGCCTTCATCCGCCGCACCATCTCGACCACCGCGTCTTTATGGTCGGCCTCCGTGGTCCGCACGAAGCGGTCATGGGTGAGCTCGAGCTTCGCGAATAAATCGCGAAATTTCGCCGAGTTCGTATCGACCAACTCTTGAGGCGAAATCCCCTGCTCCTCGGCCGCCCGCTGCACCTTGAGCCCATGCTCATCGGTCCCGGTCAAAAAGAAGACCTCATCGCCGCGCTGGCGATAATGGCGCGCAAAAACATCGGCGACGATGGTCGTATACGCATGCCCGATATGGGGCGCGCCGTTGACGTAATAGATCGGTGTCGTAACGTAAAAATCAGCCATTATTTCCACTCTTCGGATAGATTTGGAGGGAGCAACGCGCGCTCAGATAATAGGCGCAAAACGCTCCGTGGGAACGCGATGGCTCTTAGTGGGTGGGCGGATTTTTGGCAAGGTCTGGGCGCTATTTAGCGGTTGTGCCAACCCGCTATGATCCTAAAACTAGAGCCCGAAATACTTTTTCTTCGCCCGTTTGGCCGCCATTCTAGTGGCTTCGACCACTTCCGGAATCAAAATAGCTTGAAGCTCTTCCCAATAGAATTCGATTGAATCCCGAATCATGGCCTCCGAAGCATCCAGGAACTTATCCTGCTGAGAGATAACCCATAGAAGTACCAGGGCATCGATACCGTTCGCAGTATCTCTCGGAAGAAATTGAACCTGATAGCGGTCATAGTCTTCATAAAAGACGATATCAAAATTTGAATCCATCAAATGATAGACCAAAATATCATGTCCCGAATTGGAGTTCGCGGCGCTTCTTAACGCCTGTTCGGGAAGGTTTAGGAAGGAGAATTCTTCTTCGATTTTATGTCTGAAATCTGTCATGGTTTAGATGTCTTTTGGGGAGTTATCGCCCAGGCAGGCCAAGATGGCCCGCCTCCAATTTTAGAGAGCGCCCGTAATATCCCCGCCGCGCCTAGCTCTCCCAGGCGATATTGATGAGCTCGCCCTGCCTATCGATATTCACCACCACGATTTCGTCCGAAATTTCGCGGCCAACGATATAATCAAAGACAATAAAGCCCGTGCTATATTGGGGATAAAAGCCCATCCGAACCAGCTTGAGTTTCTCCATCAATTGTTGGTCAAAACTCTTTGATGTGTCGTCGAAGTCGACAATCCCAGATAATGCGCTCCCTATTTCGTCGATATGAAATTTCATAAAAGACTTCACAGTGCCCGCGCTTTCGGAATAAAAATCGGATGAAATATGCGCTCGATTTTTGGCATCTTGAGACTCAATATCTTCGATGGATCTCTTGACGAGATCCATCGAACCCGGGTCGATTTCTTCGACTTCAAAATTCAGGTCAATCTTAATTTCATCTGAGCCCAGTTTAATCTCAACATCATAATATTCATCTAATTGTGTCAGATCGAGCTCTTCAAAATATGGCAATCTGTAAATCATTATTTTTATGCCTATTCGGTTTTGAAAATTGGCGGCCGGTCATCTTAACCTGTCTGGGCGCAAGCCCAATTGCGCAATAGCGCGACATATGTGGGGCAACTTATCAGGGGGATATTTGTGCGTTTTCGCCGCGTTGCGGCGACCAGTGCAGGGATGCCCAGGCTCCTATTTATTTCGCGCAATTGGAGTCGGACCCTCATGATTGGTCACAAGTATATCGTGCTTACCGACCGCAGGTCGCCCAAGAAGTCGTAGAGTCCGTCGTCGTATTTGAAACCAAAGAAATTATGTTCCAAATATTTGAACACGTTGGCACAAATTAACCCGTCGGTTCCGAGCAAGTGAACCCTATAAATTTGCTCGCAATTTGTGGTCTCAAATGTGAGCCGCGGTCTAAAATAGACGCCCAATGCGGGGTCCTTAAAGACCGTCTCAGCAGCGGGATAAAGCTCAATATTTTCTGTCATTTTTTTATAGGCTCAATACGGAACGCCGGGCCTTGGCCCGAAGGGCGGAGCATAGCCCTGCAAGAGCGTTGGGCTTTCGCCCCACGTGGCGGCCGGTTGGCGCGATATATTTGTGATTAGTCATGAGCCTGAACGGGCCCTAAGCCTCTAAAGTATCCCCAAGAATACTCTCCAAAAAACTCCTGAGCCGCGCTTCGTCATAGTTTTTTGGCCCCAAAGTCAGAACGATACTTTCAATCTCGGATTCCGTCGTCGAAGGGAATTCGAAGTTGAGTACCCTTCCATCAAAGACGACCCGCTCACACACGCCATAGCCCGCGTTCTCTGGGCCGTTATACTCGATATAATAACTGTCCATACCCAAACGCCTATCCTGGTCATCGAAATCATAGGCTCTCTGTAAAATTAGGTAATTTTCTATATGGCGCTCGTCTTCATGGTCGCCCAAGAAGAGCATCCTATAGCCTTCATCTCGTTGTTCCGAGATTTTTATATTGCGAATCTCAAGTTGAATTTCCATAGCGTCCTAATCAGTGCCGACCTCTTGGGCGGGTGTGTTAATTTGGGCGATTGAAGATTCCCCCCCGCGCCCAAAATGATAGCTGCTCATAGTTTTTATCACGTCATAATTTCAAATAGGAGGCACCATGAATTTACCCAACTTCAAATACCACCCCGACCCCATTGCCTCGGGCAGCATCATCGAGTCAGAGGACGAATGCGAATGCTGCGGCGAATCGCGGGGCTATATGTACGTGGGTCCCGTTTACGCCGAGGAAGAGCTCGATCAGGCGCTGTGTCCCTGGTGTATCGCGGACGGTTCGGCGCATGCGAAATTCGACGCGAGCTTCACCGATGAGGATGGCATTGGGGATTGCGACGGCTGTGAAGAGGTCTCCGAGGATGTGGTCGAAGAGGTCGCGTTCCGTACCCCCGGGTTTATCGGATGGCAGCAAGAGCAATGGTGGACGCATTGCGGCGACGCCGGCGCCTTTATTGGCCAGGCCGGGCACGCCGAACTCGCCGCTCACGGGCCCCAGGCTATTCTGTCCATCCAAGACTCAACGGGACTCTCGGGCGGCGAATGGGAAGACTTCTTCAAGGCCCTCGACAAGGATGGCTCGCCGGTTGCCTATCTGTTCCGCTGCACGAAATGCAGCACCGTGGGTGGCTATCAGGACTGTGACTGAGGAGAATATTAGGTCGCTCAACAAAAAGCGCCGCCCCGGCCACGCGATTTGCGTGGCCGGGGCGGCGCTTTTCAGTCCGCATCCATCATCGTCGACTTAGTTGCGACGACGACGTCGGAAGAGCAATCCGCGCTGAACCTTGAGCCCGTGCTCGTCGGTGCCGGTCAAAAAGAAGACCTCATCGCCGCGCTGGCGATAGTGGCGCGCAAATACATCCGCGACGATCGTCGTATACGCGTGCCCGATATGGGGCGCGCCGTTGACGTAATAGATCGGTGTCGAAATATAAAAATCAGCCATTTTTTACTCTTCGGATAGTTTGGAGCGAGCGAGGCGCGCTGCAGATACGTAGGCGCAATAAGCCCTATGCGAACGCGTTGGCTCTTAGTGGGTGGGTTGAATTTTGGCAAGGTCTGGGCGGCATAGGGGGGTTGAGTCCACTCGCTACGGCACCTAAATTAGAGCCCGAAATACTTTTTCTTCGCACTTTTCGCAGCATTAATAGTGCCTTCGATCTTTTCCGGACTTAAAATAGCTTGAAGCTCCTCCCAATAGAATTCCATGGAATCCCGAATCATTGTTTCCGAAGCATTCAGAAACTTATCTTGTTCAGAAATAACCCAAAGAAGAACCAGAGCATCGATACCGCTCGCATGATTCTTCGGAAGTAATTGAACCTGATATCGATCAAAGTCCTTATAGAAAACGATATCAAAATTTGAATCCTTCAAATCATAGACCAAAATATCATGTCCTGAATTTGAGTGTTCAGCACTTCTTAACTCCTCATCGGGAAGGTTTAGAAATGAGAATTGTGCTTCGATTTTATTTCTGAAATTTGTCATAATTCAGTGGGGTTTCTGGAAGTTCTCGCAGGGTCATAATTCTATTTTCACACTGCCTGAACGGTTAATACCGCGCGCGCAACTTTTCTCAGCCATATCATAACTCATATTTCTCTCGTCCGCTTAATGGCCGCTCGCCCTGTCTCGGCCTTTTCAGAGAACCATTTCTAATTCCCTTGGTCCGCACATGCTCGCTGAGACGACAAAGAATCTACAGGAGTAGAGAATCATATCGCTCGACGAGCGAAAAGAGACGATCAAATCCATCGAAGACCACGCCACCGCCGACGCCCTGGCACGTAAGGTATGCTCCGACCTGCGTCTCACCGCCAAAGGCACTCGTGATCGGTTAAGCCCCCACCCCTCGCTTTAAACTCCGTCAGACATTGAAAAACGCCATCATATCTCCCATGTTCATGGTGCGATTAGTCGATCGTTACACGAACAAAAAAGGAGCTATGATGGCGCACATCGATTCTAAACAAACTCTCGAGTTTTTGACAACCTTTCTTCCAGACTTTGTCATCGAAAAGTATGCGCGGGCGCTCGGCGTCGTCGTGCGAGAGCGCAAGGTCGACCCAGTCATGCTCGTCTGGACGCTTGTGTTGGGGTTTCCGGCGGGCTCTAAACGGACCATCGCCTCGCTGAGGCGCCGCTTTCAGCAGGTCGCGTCCATCACGATTGCCCGTTCGTCATTCCACGACCGGCTGACCGGTTTGCTGGCCGACCTCATCAAACGGTTGGTCGACTGGAGGCTGGCGGTGCAGAAGAAGTCGATCACCAAAAACGCGGCCAAGCGCCTCGACGGCTTCAGCGAGCTTCTGGCGCTGGATTCGACCGTCATCGGGCTTCATCAGATGCTCGCCCACAGATGGGCGTCGACTCAGCCTGGCCAGGCTGCAGCCAAGTTGCATATGGTCACAAACGTCGTGTCAGGCACCGCCAATTCGGTTAAAATGACCGGCCAGACCCGGGCTGATATCGGCCCGTGGAAGACCGTCGGTTCGTGGGTCAAAAATTGCCTGCTGATGGTCGACCTGGGCTATTACGATTTTCATTTATTCAGGCGCATCGCCAAAAAGGGCGGGTTTTTCTTAAGCCGCGCCAAGTCCAACGCAAACCCGCGCATCGTCGCCTCCCACCAGCGGGTGGCGGGGAACTCTATCAATTTAGTCGGCCAGAAGCTCCAAGACGTCTTGGCGCGGCTTGAGCGCCGCATTATTGATGTTGAAGTCGAAGTCCCCGTGAAGCTTCGAAAGTATCGCGGTCGCAGTCGAACCGCGAAAATGCGTATGCGCTTGGTCGGCCAAAAACATGCCGAAACCGGTCAATACCACCTCTATTTTACCAATATCGGCCCCGAAACCCTCGGCGCCGACGAGATCGCCCAGACCTACCGGTTGCGCTGGCAGGTCGAACTATTGTTTACGCGGCTCAAAACGACGATGCGTCTCAATCAGATTCCCAGCTCAAAACCCGAAGTCGTCAAGGCGCTTATTTACGCGTCCATCCTCGCACTTTTGCTCTCCAACGCGTTTTTACAGGTGTTGCGCCAAATTAACCCTGGCCGCACCTATCCCGCCCAGCGCATGGACGCGGTTTTTCGCGACTTCGCCACCGTAATATTGCTCCATATCGCCCAGAAACGGGGAGCGCGCCGGATTGATTTGTTCAAGCTGATGACGGCCGAAGCTGCGGATCCCAATCGCAATAGACCCGGTTCACACGACATCCTATCAGCGATTCCCCTGGCTCATAAGCCCGATACGGTCGCTTTTGAGGAGGTTTCGGCTTAACCGAACACGAGTGCCGCCAAAGGCGTTCCGGTGATGCAACACCGGCCGGTCATTTGAAATGTCACCGCTGTGAGGCGGCGCAGCAAAAAAAAGGTTGCCGGGCGAGCGATGGCGCTGCTTATCGACGCGGTGAGATTTGCTGGGGCGCGCGGTCGTATTTTTACAAACGCGCGGCTCCCCTCCCCTTGCGCGCGAGGTTGGTTGCGCGCGAGGCTGGGCTTGCGCCAAAGCAGGGCAAGGATGCCCTGGCTCCGATTTATAATAACCCATTGAACACTTACAACAAATCGAACACGATTTTAAAATGAAATCTGAAGAACTAAACCAATTAATCACAAAAAAACTTGGTATTTCTTTAAAAATCGAGGCTAAACATAGCATTTCGAATCTTACTACGGCGTGAGGATAAGTAGACGGTGATGGATGCGAAGTTCGAGAGCGGGCTGGACAAGGCGACACGACGAGGCGATGCCAGAGCATCGTCGAGGAAGTGGCAACGCAGTCCAGCTTGTTCTCGACGCAGCAGACGCACGTCTAATTGTGCTCACACCGTAGTAATCAAATCCCGCAGGAGTTGATTGAAAATGCAAAGATATTGGAGAATATTTACCATTCACAATGTTATCTAAAGTTCTTTATCACCCCTAAAAATGAGCAGTATCTTAGAAGTTTCGTCCTTCATGTCGTCAAGCTGGAACACGATATAAGTACCTGGAAAAAAGGAAGAGCCCTCATTGCTGCATCTTCCTTCAAAGAGCAACTCACCAAAGAAAGGGAACCGCTCTTTGGGCATAGAAATTCAGAATTCAAACACATCTTAAAACCAGACTATAAATTATGGGATTTAGGCGTCTATCATATTGGAATGTTTATATTTCTTGAACCCGGCGCGGATTATAGATCTCCGTCGAGAGAGGGTTATGGCGCGATTCCATTGATAAGAGAACAGCTTATTGAGGTTGAAGAAAAGGATATCAACCTGATGTTCAGAAGATGAATTGCGTCGAGAATCGCGATATATCTGCGCGCTCAAAAGCAATTGGATAGCTTTAAAAATATTGATATTCTGGAAGAGGTAGCACCTAAAGAAGATTGGACTCACGATGCGCTTAGAGCATTTGAGGGTCTCTTAAAAGAAAGACAAGCGTGTCAATGGTTACGAGACGATATTCCGGGGTTCTGTGGGTCTGATTCCTATTATCGTTGATGCCTTCATTTGACGGAGTCATAGCGACCTCGCGTCGCCTTGCGCGCGAGGTTGGGCTTTGCCCAAGGCGGGCGGGCCGCCCGCGCTCCAACAACAAACCGTCGCCCTCACCTCCCCGCTAAATTCGCCGCCGCTTTGCGCTCGACCATCCAGCGCAGCTCGCCGCTTGTCGGTTGGATGCGGCGGGCGGGCAGAACATCCTCGTTGCCTTGGCCTTCGAGGACGCGGCGCAGGATATCGGCTTTGCTGGAGCCGCTGACCAGGAAGACGATTTGGCGAGCGTGGTTGATGATCGGGGGTGTGAGGGTGATGCGGGCGAGTCGGTTGGGCGTGGGGGCGACGGGGAGCACCCAACGTTGGGCCTCGTTGAGCGCGGCATCGCCGGGAAAGAGCGAGGCGGTGTGGCCGTCTTCGCCGAGTCCGAGGAGGACAAGGTCCAGAAAGCCAGCGTCACCATGAGCAAAGGCGCGAAGTTCGGATTCGTATTTGAGGGCGGCGACATCGGGCGCGAGGGCGCCGTCGATGGGGTGAATTTGTGCGGGCATCGCGTCGAGGAATGCTTGACGAGCCATATGCTGGTTGCTGCGGGGGTCGTCGGCGGCGACGCAGCGCTCGTCGCCCCAGAAGATATGTACGTCTTCCCAGGGGATGCGCTCGCGGTGAGGCTGGCGGCAGAGCAGTTCGTAGGTGTGGGTGGGAGTGCTGCCGCCGGCGAGCGCCGCCGCGAAGCGACCGCGGGCGCGCACGGCCTGGCGCGCGCGGTCAGCGAAGAGTTCGGCGGCCGCCCGGCTCATCGCGTCGAAATCATCAAAGACGTCGAGCATCACAGACCTCCTGAGGGGCTAAGCCAACTTCGGCCGTCGCGCGCGATGAGCGCCTCTGCGGCCTCGGGGCCCCAGGTGCCGGCGGCATAATTTGGAAAGTCCATGGCCGGGTTCTCTCCCCAGACGCTTAGGACCGGGGCCATGATCGCCCAGGCTTCCTCGACCTGGTCGGCGCGCATAAAGAGCGTCGCGTCGCCCTTGATGACGTCCAATAGCAGCGTCTCATAGGCAAATGGCGAGCGATCCTTGAAGGCGTCTTTGTAGGAGAAACGCATTTGCACGGGGCTTAAGCGCATCTTGAGGCCGGGGCGTTTGGCCTGGAAGCGCAGGTCGATGCCCTCCTCAGGTTGGATATGCAGCTCGATGCGATTGGGCTCCCAGCCCGCCGAGGCGTTGGCGGGAAACGAGTTATGGGGCACCTGGGCGAAGTGGACCGACACGTCGGAGGCGCGCTGGGGCAGGCGCTTTCCGGTGCGCAGATAAAACGGCACGCCCTGCCAGCGCCAATTATCCACGAAGAGCTTCATCGCCGCGTAGGTCTCGGTGGAGGAGTCTTCAGCGACATCTTGTTCCGCGCGGTAGCCCCCGACCGCCTCGCCCTGCAGCCAGCCTTTGGCGTATTGTCCGCGCACTGCCACATCGGAGACTTCCTCGGGTTTAATGCGACGCACCGCCCGAAGCAGGTCTATTTTTCGGTTGCGAACCTCCTCGGCCTCGAAGGACACCGGCGGCTCCATAGCCACCAGCGAGAAGATCTGCAGCAGGTGGTTTTGGATCATATCGCGCAGCGCCCCGGCCCCCTCATAATAGGAGCCGCGCGATCCGACGCCCACGCGTTCGGCCACGGTGATCTGCACATGGTCGATATAGCGCCGGTCCCAAATCGGCTCAAAGAGCGCGTTGGCGAAGCGAAACGCCAGGATATTCTGCACCGTTTCTTTGCCCAGATAATGGTCGATTCGGTAGATCTGGTGCTCATGAAAAAGCTCGGTCAGCTCTTTATTGAGCGCGCGCGCCGACTCCAAGTCCCGGCCAAAGGGCTTCTCCACCACGATCCTGGCCCGGCGGCGCGACTGGGCGAGCCCGGCCCTGTGGAGCTTGGCCGGAATTACGTCGATCATCGAGGGCGGCGTGGCCAGGTAGAACATCCGGCACCCCTTCGCACTCCAGGACTTCTCCTGCGCGTCGAGCGCCTCGGCGAGCTCGGTATAGATGGTGTCTTCGAGAAAATCGCCGGCGATATAGCGAAGCGTCCGGGCAAACGCCTCCCACCCCTCCTCGCTAAAATTCTCGTCGTCGACCGACTGTTCGACGCCCTCGCGCAGATGCTCGCGAAACGCGTCATCGCTCATCTCTGTATGCCCCAGCCCCAGGACCCGAAAGTTCTCGGGCAACCAGCCGCCCTGCGCCAATCGGTAGAGCGCGGGGACCAATTTGCGCCAGGCCAGGTCGCCGCTCGCGCCGAAGATCGTCAGAATTGCCGAACGATCCGGGTTATATTTCGAGTCACTCATGCCCCTGCTCCTCGCCAAATAGTTGGATGCGCCCAAGGTCGTCGCCCGCCTATCCGCGCGGCCAATCGGTGTGGAAGCTGCCGCTGGTGTCGACACGCTCGTAGGTATGCGAGCCGAAAAAATCGCGCTGCGCCTGGATGAGGTTGGTGGGCAGGCGCTCGCTGGCATAGCTGTCCAAATAGGCCAGCGCCGCCATCAAGGCCGGCGCGGGGATCGCCAGGCGCGCGGCCAGCGCGACCGCCTCGGCCAGGTCCGTGCGCAGATTCATGACGGTGTCGGCGATCGGCTGATAGAGCAGCAGATTGGGCAAGTGAGGGCGGGTGCGATAGGCGTCTCGAATATCCTCAAGCAGGCGCGCACGGATGATGCAACCGCCGCGCCAGATGGCCGAAATAGCCTCGAGTTTGAGCTGATAGCCCATCGCCTCCGACGCCTCGAAGAGCAGCGCCATGCCCTGAGTATAGGTCAGGATCGTCGCGGCGTAGACGGCGTTTCGCACCTGGGTGACGCAGTCGTCGCGATCGCCTTCAAAGGTCGCGCGCCGAACCTTGAGTCGATCAAGAGCCTGGTCACGCAGTGTTTTGGCGCCCGCCAGGTTCCGCTGAACCACCGCCATATCGATGCAGGGCACGGGCACGCCGAGCTGCATGGCCTGCTGCGAGGTCCACATACCAGTGCCCTTTTGCCCGGCGACATCCCGAATCTGGTCGATCAGATCGCCGCCACCGCGCGCGTCCCGCTGGGCAAAAATCCGGGAGGTTATCTTCATCAGGTAGCTCTCCAGCGCCCCCTGATTCCAGCGCGTATAGGTCGCGTGTAGCGCATCGTTTCGAAGCCCCACCCCGCGGCCAAGCAGGTCATAGCTCTCGGCGATGATCTGCATCACGCCGTATTCGATGCCATTGTGCACCATCTTCACGAAGTGCCCGGCCGAGCCCGGCCCAAGATAGGTGACACAGGGCGCGTTATTGACCCGCGCCGCCACCGACTCAAGCAGCGGTCGCACCCGCGCGTAGGCTTCGGGCGAGCCGCCCGGCATGATGCTCGGGCCGTGGCGCGCGCCGAATTCGCCGCCGGAGATGCCCACGCCCAAAAAAGCGATGCCTTTGGCGCCGAGGTCGGCGTGGCGACGGTCGGTGTCGACATAAAAGGAGTTGCCCGCGTCCATGATCAGGTCGCCTGCGTCCAGGCGCGGCGCGATCTCCCTGATGACCGCGTCGACGGGCGCGCCCGCCGGCACCAGCAACATCACCGCGCGCGGTTTTCGCAACTTCGCGATGAACTCCGCGAGATCCTGCGCCCCGGCGATCGCGCGGCCCTTTCCCTCCTGGCGCAGCGCCTTCACCTTGTCTGTATCGCGGTCATAACCCACCACCGAGTGGCCGTGGTCGGCCATATTGAGCAGGAGATTTCGCCCCATGGTGCCGAGCCCGATCATGCCCAATTCGTAGCCTTCGTGCTCCATGGCCTGCCCCTTTGCGTCGATGATGGTGGATGAGGGTGGCGCGCTTAGTGCGCCCCGTTCGATAGGAGGTCCTTCACTTTGGCCAGGCGGCGAAGGTGTCGCTGGGCGCCGCTAAACTCTGCGCCAAGGAAGGCCTCGATGAGCTCAAGCGCCAGCGACGCGCCGACCACGCGACCGCCCAGGCAGATCAAATTCATATCGTCATCTTCGACGCCCTGGCGGGCCGAGAAGGTGTCGAGGACCGTGGCCGCCCGCACGCCCCGCACCTTATTCGAGGCCACACACGCGCCGATCCCGCTGCCGCACACTGCCACGCCGCGCTCAACCTGGCCGCCGGCCACGGCGCGCGCCAGCGGGACGACGAAGTCGGGATAATCGTCATCGGGGTCGTAGCTTACGGGGCCAAAGTCGACCACGCGATGCCCCGCCGATTCGAGCTCGGCGCGGATCTTCTCTTTGAGATAAAAGCCCCCATGATCGGCTGCGACTCCAACGCGCATCTTGACTCCCGAGCGCGAGCATCGCGCGTAAACGACTGAATTTACTCAAGTAATCCGAGCACCTAAACGCCACATCTAACCAATAGTCACTAGAGCGGCGCCGTCCAGCGCGCGCTCCGGCCCGGCGGGCACAAAAAAGCCCGCAGGCCACGCGAATTGCGTGGCCTGCGGGCGAGTTCAGCCGATATCAGACGCCCAGCTTAGCTGCGACGTCGGCGGCGCCAGAGCATCCCGGCGAACGCGGCGCCGAGCAGCGCGACCGGCGCGGCGTCGCCGCCGGAGGTCGAGGCGCAGCCGCCACAGCCGTCACCGCCGCCAACCATACCCATATCGTGCGGGGCTTCTTCGAGCCCACCGCCGATGCCTGCGTCGGAGTCGTCTCCGCCGTGTCCGGCGTCCTCGTCTCCACCACCGGTGGACCCGTCGTCACAGGTGTCCTTGCACTCCTGGCAAGCCGCGCCGCTCGGGTCCTCCTCGCAGATGCGCTGGCACTCCTCGCAGGAAATCGGCTCGCTGGTGTCGCCGCATCCGAGCTGGTCCAGGCACGACAGACAGGCATCGCCGTTGGGGTCGTCGGCGCAGAGCTCGTCACATTTAAAGCAATCGTCGACCGGCTCTTCGCCACCGGTGTCATCGATGCACTCGAGTTGAATGAGGCACTCGTTACAGGCGTCGCCGTTGGGGTCCGCCGCGCAGGGCTCGTCACATTTGGAGCAAACGCAGTCCTCCTGATAGGTCGCGCATCGCGGGTCGTCCATATTCTCGGCGCAGACGACGTCCAGGCGGTCGCAGCTCAGCTCGGGCTCCGGCTCCGGGTCGGTGTTCTGCTCACACTCGAAATAGGCCAGGCACTCATTGCAGGCGTCGCCGCTGGGGTCATCGGCGCATGCCTCGTCACATTTGGAGCAAACGCAGTCCTCCTGATAGGTCGCGCATCGCGGGTCGTCCATATTCTCGGCGCAGATGACGTCCAGGCGGTCGCAGCTCAACGACGGGTCGGGGTCGCCCGGGTTGTCGCCGCAATCCTCCTCATAAGTCGCGCAGCGCGGGTCGTCGGGATTCTCGGGACAAAGGAAATCCAAACGCTCGCAGCTCAACGGCGGATTCGGGTCATCCGGGTTTCCCCCACCGGTATCGCTGCAGCCACTCGTCTCTAAGCAGCTCAGACATTCGGCGCTCTGCGCGTCGGTCGCACATGCGTCCCGGCACTCGGGGCAATCCGGCGTGAACGGCACATCGCCGCCCGGGTCTTCGCCGATCGGCCCGCCGTCACAGTTATTGTTCTCCAGACACCACAGGCAGTTCTCGCCGTTGGGGTCGGCGGCACAGCTCGGCTCGCACCGATAGCAGCCATCGCCGCAATACTGCTCAAAATCGACGCAATCGGGGCTATCGGGCTCCAATGCGCAGATGCGCGCCATCGCGAAGCAGTCATAATCCTCGGCGCCCGGGTCGGCCATCGCCGTCGAACTGGCCAGCAGCAAGACCGCACCGCTTAACACGAAACATCGTAGGGCTTTGAGATATTTACTTTGCATGGCGTCCTCTCCGTTTTCATCTTTTAATAGAGCGACCCAATCACATCTGGCGCGTCGGATCTGCGAAACAACATCTAAGGGGCTGGCGCGGTAAACACATCGTGTTCACCCTGGCTGCCCCAACAATTTATAATGTAGCGCATTTCAGATGCGCTTTCGGCTCAGCTTCGGCGCAAATATGGCGCAATTACCGACCGACAATGGCCTCAAATGCCCGAAATCGCTCTTTTTTAACATGAATTGAGTTGCCAGCGCCCTCCGGTAGCGAAGCACAGGACTTGTTCGCACTTTTATTATAGGGTCTCTCGCGCGCCCCGAATCAAGGATTCTAGAATGAAGCTTCGAGCATTGGTCATATTGGCGGTATTCTGCGCCGGCTGTTTCCACACCTCGGCGCAATCGCGCCTGGGTGATATCACGCCCCAAGGCAGGCTCAGCGGGGGCGTGCAACTGGACGTCGCGTCGCTCGCCTACGGCGATGTGGACGGCGAAACCCAGTGGTGGGGGGCCCGCTCGCACCCCCAATTTCTGATGGCGATGATGGGCTCCCTGCTCTTTGTCACTCAGGGATTTTTAAGCGTTGGCCTGGGCGATGACGTCGAGGTCGGCGCCAGATTAGGCATTCAGGAGCTCGCCGGCGAGTTGCGCTATGGGCTGACGCAGCAACGACTGAACGCGGCAGACGGAGTCTCCACGGCGCTGTCGCTCTCGGCGGGCTGGCGCCCCTTTATGGTCGACAACTTCCCGTCTCTACAGGCCGGACTCGACATCAGCCGACGCTACGACACCCTCGCCCCGCACCTGAATATCTACCTGACCTACGGGCCTCAATATCAGGCCGCATCTGCCGACCACGGCGCCTCCCGGCACCAGCGAAGCATCTACCCCGCCCAATACGGCGCGGCCCGCCGGGAGTTGCGTCTTCAGACGGTGGTCGGGGTGACGCTTTTGACGCGCGACGCCGACACCTGGGAGCATCTGCCAAACGGCGATACTCGAATCACATCGAAGGGAGCCTACGACGGAAACACCTTCGATATCGGCATCGCCCCCTGGTTTACCCTGGCGAGCGAACCGATAGAGGGTTGCCTGATGGACGACTGCTCAACTTTTATGCCGTGGGCGGGCGAGGTCCCAGAATACGGGGCGCATCTGCTGTTGCGCTACCAATATTTTCCGTATCGGGACTTCCAATAGGGGCCGGGAAACCGAGCTTTACTACGCCATCATTTCTTCGAATTCTTAGAATTCTTCGAGCTTCGCGAGCGCCGCTTCGCCCGGCGTCGGCGCGACTTCCCGGAGGACGTCGCGTCTTCGTCGGTCTTCTCCCCGCCGTCCGCGGCGAGGTCGGTCATGCCGACGAACTCGACCCGCGCGCGGGCAGGCTCGGCCTCCTGGAAGCGATATTTATCGGCGCCATGCGACGCGTCTTCGCCCCGGGCGGAGTCCACGGTCTCCTCGCGCTTATGCGCGTCGATAATCTCGATATCGTCAACCCGAAAGGTCTCGCGATTCTGGTCATCCAGGCGCACCGTTACCTTCCGGTTGATCACATCGAGCCCCAAAATCTCGCCCTCGCCAAGCTCGGTGCGCACGCGCTGGCCGGCGCGCGGCAGTGACTTGCGCATGCGTCGGTAGATCTGCTGCTCGTAGACCAGGCAGCACATCAGACGCCCGCACATGCCCGACACCTTGGTCGGGTTGAGCGTGAGGCCCTGGTGCTTGGCCATGCGGATCGAGACCGGGGCGAAGTTGTCCAAAAACGTGCTGCAGCACAACTCACGCCCGCAGGGGCCGATGCCCCCGAGCATCCGCGCGCCGTCGCGCACCCCGATCTGGTGCATCTCGATGCGCGTGCGGAATTGGTGGGCCAGGTCTTTGACCAGGTCGCGAAAGTCGACGCGGCCGTCGGCGCTAAAATAGAAGACGATCTTTGAGCCGTCCTGCATATATTGCACGCGGATCAGCTTCATCGGCAGCTTTCGCCCGCGGATGCGCTCGATGCAAAAACGGTAGGCGTCGCGCTCGTGGGTCTCGTTTTTGTCGGCCTGCGAGATATCGGTCTCGGTGGCCTTCCTGAGCACCTGGCTGATGCTATTTGGCGGGAGCATGCGCCGCTGAATCTGGCCGGTGATCTTGGCGATGACCGGGCCGCGCTCGGTGCGCACGATCACCTGGTCGCCCGGGGCAAGTTGGAGCTCGCGGGCGTCAAAATAATATTTGACGAAGCTCGTGCGAAAGACCGCCTGGACGACATTATAAAGGCGTTTTTTCGCCCCTACCATCGCCCGGGGGCCCTTGACCTGGGTGGGTGTCTTGGGTGTGGAAATCGTCATCTATATATCCAACTTCGCAGCCTGGCTGCGATTGTATGAAGGGAGCGACGCGCGGCATTTTTATGCGCGACGTCGGCGAATCTGGCCGAGCAATTCCTCGGCGATAAGCTGTGAGTTGACATTCGCCAGAAGGTAGCGCTGCGCCTGGCGAATTTCGTCAATGATATCAAGGATATCTTCCATCTCCATGCGCTCGGAGAGCGCCTGAATCTGCATGCGCAAATCACTATTTACAAGGCGCGTGGAATCCTCGGCCGCCTTATATAGCATGACATCGCGAAAAAAGAGCATCAGAACATCCAGGCGGCTGGTCATCTCGTCGCGGCTGGACTTCAGGTCCTCGGCCAGGTCGAGCAGCGCGACCGGCTGGCCGGCGCTCAGGTTGACGACCTTGCCGATAAAATCTTTGCGCCCCTTGAGCATCCCGGACTCAATCACCGCCAGCGAGCGCCCCAGACTTCCCTCGCCGTAGCCGGCCGCGACCGACAAGTCGGTGAGGTCTTCGAGCGCGTCTTCCTCCTGTTTTTCGGCGAGGATTTCGCGCAATAATTCGGTCACCAGGGCCTCGTCGAGGCGGTCAAAACGGATCGCCTGGCAGCGCGATAAAATCGTCTCGAGCAGGCGATGCGGTTGGTCGGTCACCAGGATCAACCGCATGCGCTGGGCCGGCTCCTCGAGGGTCTTGAGCAGCGCGTTGGCCGCCTCATCGGTCATCGTATGGGCGTCGTCGATGAGCACAAAACGCACCCGCGCCTCGTAGGGCGCTCGATTCGACGCTTTCTGGATATCGCGGATCTGCCCGATCTTAATCGTCCCCTTGGTCGGCCGGACCGGGAGGATATCGGGATGCTTCCAATCCACGATTTTGCGGCAACTTCGACATGCCCCGCACGCGTCCTGGAAGGCGCCCTCGGGGCGGCGCTCGCAATTGACCACGGCGCTGAGCGTCTGGGCGGTCAGAAACTTTCCGACCCCCTCCATGCCCGTAAAAAGATACGCGTGGTGAACACGATCGGCGTCCAGCGCGGTACTTAAAATCTCAAGCGGGCGCGCTTGCCCGCGAATCTTTGACCATTTTAGCACACGAATACTCGTTGATGGCGAAGCGAAAGGCTGACCAGCCCCTTAAAGAACGTGGCGCCTCGGGCATTGGCCCAGGGAGGCGACTTCGAAACTCGCTCGCGAAGATGTCATCTTATTGGGAAATTGTCATCTCTTCTTATATCCTCAATAAATGTTACCATTGGGCCAGGCCGAGGCAGAACCACCCTTGAGCAGCCTGCTGGTTCACACCTCAAACTTTTATCAAGATTACCACTTGAAGCTCGCCAGAATTGTCCATATAAGACTAACTCGAAAGGCTGGATTTATTTTGCAATCCCCTCCATCCAACCCCGCACCGCGCTCCCTTCCCCCTCAGAGCTTATGAAATTAACGCGACTTACGGCCGGCACACCGAGCACGCTGCGTCCCTATCTATGGCATTATTTTTCGGCGCTGATGGTCCTCCTTATATGCACGGCGTTGCCGACGCCCGCGCACGCCCAGCAGCTCGACGGCGAGGTCGAAGCGCTGCTAAAAAAGATCGATAACGACGAGGCAAATTACGAGAAAAAGCCGGTCCCGCCCTCCTCGGTCGACGCCATCAATCTCGATGTGCATTGGCGCCTATTTAAACGTGTCAGCCAAAGTGACAGCGCCGGCGTGAAGGAAATCCAGGCATTTACCCGCGACGGGATAAGCCTTGGTTACCGCAACTTCCCCGCCTATTCGACCGCAGTTCAGGCAGTCACAACCGGCAAGATGGAGCGCGGGGAGATCACCCAACAGGACGCCTCCCGGCTCTACGAGAGCGCCCGGGCGCTGGCCCCGGATCTGCCGTATCCGGCCTTCGCCTATAGCGCACATCTGATGCGCCATAATCTGGGGCGCCTGCCGGCGATCGTGTCGCTCTATCTTGACGGTGTTCAGCTTGGATACACCTGGCTCGACACCCGCATCCCCTGGGGATTGAAGCTCGCGTCGCTGGCCCTGCTGGCGTTTTTAGGGGCGTCGCTGCTCTTTCTCTTTGCGCAATTATTGCGAAATTTCGGCATCCTCGCCTACGACTTTTCGCGGGTGTTACCGACGGGATTCTCGAGCAATCAGACCGTCATCCTGGCGGTCGCGATGGTGATCGTTCCGGGGCTCTTATTGCGCTCTTCGCTGCTCTCGGCGCTGATTATGCTGGCGGTATTATCGTTGGTTCAGAATCACCGCGAGCGATTCGTGACCGCGCTGATCTTCGGGGCTCTGCTGGCGCTGCCGACAATGGACCAATATTTGTCGAAACAGATCACCTGGCCGGGCAGCGAGGCGCAGCGCGTTTTCCACGCCCAATACCTTGGCTGTGACTCGACCTGCGAGGACGCGCTGGAGCAGAGCTGGCTGGACGCCGGCGGCGAAGACCCGGTGCTCACCTATGCCAACGCGTTTCTAAAATACCGCAGCGGCACGCCCGCCGAGCTTGAGAATCTGCTGGGGATGCTCGACGAGGTGAAGCAATGGCCGGCCGAGATGCGCCCGTCGGTGGACAATCTTCGAGGCGCGACCCTGGTCGCGCTGGCGCGCCCCGATGAGGCGATTGTCCACCTCGAAGCCGCCCGCGCGGCGACCCAAAAGGGGAGCGAGCCGACCCGCGCCGCCGCGTCTTTCAACCTGATGCGCGCCCACCAGATGAACGATGACCGGGGCTCGGCGACCGCCGCCTATGACGACGCCATTCGCATCGATCTTGGCGCCCTGCGCTCCCACCTCGCCCTGGAGCGGCGCGACGTCAATAGCTTCTTAATCGTGAACCCACTGCCCAGCGATGTCTTCTGGCAGCGCCATCAGGCCCAGGCGCAGGAAGTCGTGTCGATCGCGACGCCCGTGTGGCGCTCATTGGCCGGGCCGAACCTGCCCATCGAGCGCACACCGCTGCTCGGCGGCGTCGGGATATTATTCGTGCTGCTCGGCCTTCCGCTGACCCTCGGGCGGCGCACCAGCACGCCCTGCCCGCATTGCGGCATGGCGCGCGACCCACGCGACGCGCCCAAAACCGGGGACCACCGCTATTGCCTGCCCTGCTACCAGACCTTCGTCTCGGGCGCGTCGCTCGAATATAGCGCGCGCGTCCATAACGAGAAGGTGTCCGGGCGCCGCGAGCGCTTCCAGGAATTCCTGCGCCGCGCGCTCTCACTGCTGATGCCCGGCACCGGACATTGCCAGGCCGGCCACGCCGTCTTTGGTTTTTTGGTCATCTTCGGCACGCTCTTTGGGATCGCCCTATTGTGGCGGCCCATGGGCATTTGGCGGGCGCCCCATGAGTTATTTAGCGTCAATTGGGCGGCTCAGGAATCGATCGCGTGGGTGCTCATCTCCATCGGCGCCTCCATCGGGTTGAGCGCGGCTTTGCGCGGCATTCGCCCCACACAGATCTCCGCGCCAAAGGGTGCAAAACAGAACCAGCCAACCCGAGGTAGCCATGTCTAAACAACCTCACCAGGCCCCGGACACCGCGCCGCACAACGCCGCCGACACCCGCCAGAGCGGCATGGGCGCGGTGATCCTGCACCATAGCGTCACCGCCCTGCTGATCATGCTGGTCATCGCGCTGGCGGTCTGGTCCTATCTAAGCTTCCGAAACACCGACTTCTTCGAGGCGCCCACGCAGAACTCTCGCATCGGCTCCTATGTCGAGGGCGCTCAAAAACAGCGCATCCACTTCGCCCTAGACGTCTATTACCGCCTCGACGGGCGCTACCCGCTGACCCTCAATGAGCTGGTGGAGCGTCAATTGCTCCAGCCCTCCGACCTTTCTTATCCCGCGACCTCGCCCACATCGCGCGAGCAATATGTCTACGAACGCGTTCAAGATTCATATACCCTGGAGTTCGCCCGCCCCCTGCCCGCGCCCCCGAGCGATGCGCCCGGCGAGCCCACCTTCTGAGATGACGCGCCCGAAGACCGCGCAGGTGTTGAGTCGAATTGATATTGAATCAAAGCGCCCCAGAAATTATAACACCGGGGCGCTGTTATTATATTGTTACGCGATCCGCCCACGCGGCGAAGGATGTTGATTTTGGAGGAAATTATTCAGAAGACCCTGAATTTTGCCGAAGCAGATGTCGCCCGTTTTATCTACGGGCGGCGCGACGCGCATTTGCGCATTCTCGAGGCGACCTTCGAAGTTGAGATCGGCGCGCGCGGCAATGACGCGACGATTTCGGGGAGCCCGCCGGATGTCAAAATCACCGCGCGCGTGCTCACCGAGCTCTACGCGCTGGGCAAAAAAGGCTTCGCGATCGCCGAATCCGACGTGCGCCGCGCCATCCAGGTGCTCCGGGAGACCCCCGACGCGTCGCTGGTCAATATCTTCACCGACGTCGTCTTCGTCTCCTCGACCAATAAGACCATCGCCCCCAAAGGGCTTAATCAAAAGCGCTATGTCGACGCGATTCGTCACAACGATATCGTCTTCGGCGTCGGCCCGGCCGGCACCGGCAAGACCTACCTGGCGATGGCGATGGCGCTGTCGGCCCTCTTCGACAAAGAGGTCAAACGGATCATCCTGGTGCGCCCGGCGGTCGAAGCCGGCGAAAAATTAGGCTTTTTGCCCGGCGACCTGGCAGAAAAGGTCAACCCCTACCTTCGCCCCCTCTACGACGCGATCTTCGACATGGTCGACCGCGAGCGCGCCGAGCGCATGATCGAGCAGGAGGTCATCGAGGTCGCGCCCCTGGCGTTTATGCGCGGTCGCACGCTCAACGACGCCTATATCATCCTGGACGAGGCCCAGAACACGACCACCGCCCAGATGAAGATGTTTTTGACCCGCATCGGCTTTGGCTCCAAGGCGATCATCACCGGCGATATCTCCCAGATCGACCTGCCATCGGCTCAAATGAGCGGGCTGATTGACGCCCAACGCGTCCTGGCGGATATCGACGGCATCGAGTTTTGCCGCTTCGTCGGCGCCGATGTCGTTCGACACCCGCTGGTCCAACGCGTCATCAGCGCGTATGAGGCGCATTCGCGGTGAGCGCTCGAACCACAGCCCGACTCCCGGGACCCGGCGCGCTCCCCGCGCTGCATTCGACTCGCCAAATCCGCCGACATCCCCTTATACTGCGCTCGGTCCCGATACGCCCCACCGCCCACAATGGGCACGGTGTTCCGACCCGCTTCGCGCGGCCTATCCGCGCGTGCATATCTGTTTTGAGGCGTTTAAATGCCTAAGCCTGGTTCGAAAAAAAGAGGATTCTTTTCCTCTCAAGGCGCCGATCGCCAATCTCACCTGGAACGATTGCTTCGCCACCCTTCCGTGCAATTTCTGGCGTTTGCGGCGTTTATCGCGGCGCTGGTGGCGATCGTGTCGGCGGGCTTCGAAGTGCGCGGGATGAGCATCCGCGAGGACTCCATCGGCGAGGTCGCGCGCACCGATATCAAGGCCACCCGCGACTTCGAATTTGTGGAGTCCGACGAGGCGGCCACCGAGTCGGCGCGCATCAAGGTCTCCAACTCCGTGCCGCCGGTCTTTGACTGGCAAGAGGGGCTCGCCGCCCAGATGCGCGAGCGCACCAACACCGCGTTCTCCTCGATGCGCCAGGCACTTGCCGCGCGCGCGCGCGCGTATCTTGAGGCGAATCAGCCCGCGCTTTATGAGCGCCTGGCCCAGGAGACCGCCACCCACGACTCGCCGCAATCCTGGCTCGAACCCATCGCCTCCACCCGCCTGATCAACTGGTCGCATGAGCTTCGCGACGAGTTCTTCGACATCCATATCAACGCCGAGCTCTCCGAGGCGACCTTTGAAGTGTTCGCCGCCGAGGGCTTTAGCGAGCGCGCCCAGGGCGTGGTCGAGAACGTCATCGGCCGGGTGCTCTCGAATATGATCGTGCGCGATATGAGCACGCTCGACCGCCACCAGGGCCAGGGCATCTACCTGCGCCGACTGCGCGGCGAGAAGCTGCTCATCGTCTATTATATCACCGATATTCGCGAGAAATTCGTCCCCCTGGCGCGCGCCGAGACGCTCGTACAAAAGTCGGCCGACGAGGTCCTGGCGAATAACCGCTCACGCGAATTTCGCCGCGCGCTCATCGCCACCGTGTCGCTCTTGGTGCGCCCCAATATCACCTATAATGAGGCCAAGACCGTCGAGAAACGCGAGGCCGCGCGCCACGCGGTCAAAGACGTGGTGGTCCGCGAAAGCTTCCGCAAAGGCCAGGTCGTCATCGAAAGCGGCGGGATTATCACCGAGCGCCAATACCGCATCGTTCAAGAGATGCTTCAAGAAGGCGCGTTCTTTAACCGGGCGCAGGTCGTCTCCGGCATCACGCTCTTGGTCTTGCTCTTGGTGGGCGCGCTCTTTGTCTTCGGGCGCCGAAACCTTCGCCACTTTCGCCCCTCGGCCAAAGATATCGTCTTCACCTCGACCACGATGGTGCTGATGCTGTTTCTTATCTGGCTGGGCGGCGCGCTCTTCGACACCCTCGGCGAGCAGCTCGAGTGGTCGAACGCGCAGGCCTGGTATTTCCTGATCCCGGTGGCATCGGCTGGCATGTTGATTCGACTGGTGCTCAATAACGAGCACGCCGTCGTCTTTACGATCATCTTCAGCGCCCTGGTCGGCATGATCACCGACAGCTCGCTGTATATGATGTTCTTCACCCTGGTCGGCACGCTTGTGGGCATCGGCGCGGTGCAGCAGGTCAAGCACCGCATGGCCCTGATGTGGTCCGGGCTTTGGGTCGGCGCAGCCAACGTCGCCGTGGTGCTGGCGCTGATCTTATTGGAGGGCGAATTATTCCAATTGGACACCCTCCATACGATGCTCTTCGCCTTCGCAAGCGGCGTCTTCAGCGGCTTCTTCGTCCTGGCGGTGCTGCCGCTTTTTGAGACGGTCTTCGGCTATACCACCGACATTAAATTGCTCGAATTGGCCAACCTGAACCACCCGCTCTTGCGCGAATTAATCATGCGCGCGCCGGGCTCCTACCATCATAGTATGATGGTCGGCTCACTCAGCGAGGCGGCCGCCGAAGCGGTCGGCGCCAACCCTCTCCTATGCCGCGTGGGCTCCTATTATCACGATATCGGCAAGGCCAAAAACCCGCAGTATTTCGCCGAAAACCAGCGCCTCGGCGAGAACCCGCACGACAAACTCAAGCCCAATATGAGCGCGCTGATTATCAAGGCGCATGTCAAAGACGGGCTCGAGATGGCGCGCCAGCACCGCCTCCCGCTGGAGCTTCAAGACTTCATCGCTCAGCACCATGGCACCAGCCTCATCTCGTATTTCTACCATCGCGCGAAGTCGATGGAAGACCCCGACATCTCGACGGTCGACGAAAAAGACTATCGCTATCCCGGGCCCAAACCCCAGAGCCGCGAGACCGCCATTTGCCTGCTCGCTGACGGCACCGAAGCCGCCAGCCGCGCCCTGCCCGACCCGACGCCCGCGCGACTTAAAGGGCTGGTTCAACGCATGATCAACAAGGCATTTACCGACGGACAGCTCGACGAATGCGACCTGACGCTCAAGGACCTCAACTCGATCGCCGAGGCGTTTAACCGCACCCTTAAAGGCATCTATCACCATCGCCCGGAATACCCGGAGCAAAAGAAGCGCACCCCGCGCCAGACCCCGGCGACCGGGACCGCGCAGCCCGCCTCGCAGCCGCCGCCGCGCGGACGCCAGGCGGACGCCGCTAAAACAAATGAGTCAAAGAAGACGCCGACGCGCGAGGTTCCCGCCGCGGACTCGAGCTCGGATGTCTGGGAAATAACCAAAGAACGTGTTGAATCAATGCAGAGGGACGCAGATGTCGACGGAAATAACGACTCAGGGGACAGCCGAGCAACATCCAAGAGCAAAGGCGCTGATACAGACGATAGCCAAAAGGGCCGCGAGTCACTTCCGCGCCTTGGGCCTGGCTGACCCTGAACTGTCGGTCGTGCTTTGCGATAACGACACGATCCACGCCATCAATAAGGAGTGGCGAGGGGAAGACAAGCCCACCGACGTGCTCTCTTTTCCCCTGCACGAATTCGAGGAGCCCGGCGTCTTTGACCCCATGCTGACCGCCTTCGACGGCGAGGACGGCCCGGGACTTTCGCTCGGCGATATCATCATCAGCCTCGAATATGCCGAGGGACTTTTGGAGACCCGCGAGCATCATCGCAGGGTCGCCCAGGAGTTGGGCGTGGCACCAGAGTCACTGGCCTGGAGCTTCGACGACGAAGTTCATTTCCTGCTCATCCACGGCATCCTGCACCTGGTCGGCCACGACCATATGGAGGTCGACGAAGAAGAGGCGATGAAGGCCGAGGAGCGTCGGCTCTGGGAGCACGCGGCGGCAGAAACTCAGGGCGATAATTAAAGCGAATCTTCAGGCGTCTCGGCCCTGAGAACTTCCTTCTGCAACTCGGCGAGCAGGCTCGTCAGACGCGCGTTTTCAACGGGCGGCAGGTCGTGCGTCAGCATCTTCTGGGCCTGGGCGACGGCGTCTTCGTAGCGTTGCTCGAGGATAAGCGCCGACAGTAAGATATTGCTCGCCTCGAGGTTATCCGGATGAGCCTTCACCGCCCGACGGCCGACACCGACCGCCTTTGAAATATCCGCGTCATTGAGCAATAGCCGCCCCTTTAAGGTCAGCGCGCCGATATCATCGGGCCGCACCTTCAGCGCTCGGTCAACCCACGCCCTCGCCTCCCTATCGTCGCCGATATGCGCGCTCGCCTGCGCGATATTAAAAGGAATATCACCCGCCACGGGATACCAGCGCAGCGCGGACTTATACGCGTCAATCGCGTCGTGATAGCCCTCGCTGAGCAACCATCGATCCCCCTTGCCGCGATAATAACTCGCCCCGGTCTGAAGCGTCGCGGGCACAAGAATCGCGAGGCCGACCAGAATCGCGGCGCCTGCGAAGACGCGAAGCGCCCCGAAACTCGCGCGAGCGCCGGGCTCAGGCGCAGCGGCCCTTCGGGCGCTCGACCAACCAGTAAAGCCATTATATTTCGCTGAGACCCGCGCCAATACGCCCAATATCACCACCCAACTGAGCGCGGCCGGGGCGAGCGACAATAACGGGGTAAAGAGCATAAAACCCACCCCGGCCAACCCCGCGCTGAGCATGGCCCAATGCTCCACGAGCCAATACGTCGCGCCCTCCTCCGCGCGCCCCTCGTTGAGCGCGTAGGCCTGCCCACGACTTATCAGGCCCGAAATCGCAACGGCGAAGATCGCCAATACCCACAGCGCGAAGAGCGAGAACCCCGCGACGCCGTACTCACTGAAGAGCTGGGTCACGCCGCTCTGCCCGCTGGACGCTGGCGCGGCGCCTAAAGCGACCGTCATCACCAACGCGAATACGCCAGCGAGCGCGCTCAGGACCACCGAAGGCAAAAGAACGCGCAGCGCTTGCTGCCGCTGGA